>PSRM01000117.1 GCA_003176045.1 Verrucomicrobiota bacterium
CCCTTGGCCGCCGCTAAGTAAGCCTGGCACGTGACACTTGACACCTGACACCTGACACTTTCCGCACCTGACACTTTTCCTATGGCTGAGATTAAGATCACTGAACCGAAGACACCCCAGAACACCGGCACCGGCCGGCGCAAGACGGCGGTGGCGCGTGTGCGCCTCGCTGCCGGCACTGGCAAAATTCTAGTTAATGGCCGCGCGTTCGAAAACTATTTTCCGATGGAATCGCACCGCACGGTGGCTGCCCAACCACTCACCATCAGCGGCACGGCGGATAAATATGACGCCGAGATCACTGTATCCGGCGGCGGACCGAATGGCCAGGCTGGCGCTGTGCGCCACGGCCTCGCCCGGGCTTTGCTGACAGTGGATGCGAACCTGCGGCCTCTGCTCAAGTCGGAAGGTTTTCTGACGCGCGATTCGCGCATGAGAGAGCGCAAGAAGTACGGGCAACCCGGCGCCCGAAAACGCTTCCAGTACAGCAAGCGATAGAGGCAGCGACGAACTGCCGCCAGGTTTTGGAGTGCGCCAGTCCTCTGGCGCTTTCTAACGGCGACAGGCTCAAAAGCGCCAGAGGACTGGCGCACTCCAAGACGCTATCGCGCCAATCATTGCATCTTTCAGTAATGAAGCCAGTTGCCATCGTCGGCGCCTCGGGCTATTCTGGGGAGGAACTCGTACGGCTCCTGCTTTCGCATCCGCACGCCGAGCTGGCAGCCGTCACCTCGCGCCAGTCCGCCGGACAGACGGTGGCTCAAGTGTTTCCAAAATTCGCGCATCATCCGCGCGCTCGAGCCTTGCGTTTCAGCGAACCGCGGGTCGAACTGCTGGCGAAATCCGCGCAAATTGTTTTCCTGGCGTTGCCGCATGGCGTCGCCGCCGAATTCGCAAAACCCCTCCTCGAACTGGGCTGCCAGGTCATTGATTTGAGCGCGGATTTTCGCGTGAAAAACCCGGCGGTGTATCAGGATTTCTATGGACACTCGCACCCCGCGCCCGAGCTGCTTGCTCAGGCCGTGTACGGTTTGTCTGAAATCTATCGCACTGAGATCGCGAAAGCTTCGCTCGTTGCATCGCCTGGTTGCTATCCCACAAGCATTTTACTGCCGGTGATTCCGTTGCTCAGGGCCGGCTTGATTCGTCCCGACGGAATCATCGCCGATTCGCTGAGCGGCGTCAGCGGCGCAGGACGAAAAGCCGAGATGGATTACCTTTTTGTGGAGTGCAACGAAAGTGTTAGGCCGTACGCTGTGCCGCGGCATCGGCATCTTTCGGAAATCGAGCAGGAACTTTCTCTCGCTGCCGGACACCGGGTGACCATTCAGTTCACGCCCCACCTCATTCCTGTGAATCGCGGAATCCTGACCACGCTCTACCTGCCACCGACCGAACATTTCGGCGATTCCGCCGCCATGGACGCTTTGGGCGAAAAGATTTCGACCTGTTTACAGGAGGCATACGGCAATGAACCGTTTGTCCGTTTGCTTGAAGGCCAGGAGCTACCTGACACCAAAAATGTGACAGGCACAAACGTAATCGAAATCGCGTGGCGGCTGGATCCGCGGACCGGACGCCTGATCGTGATGAGTGCCGAGGACAATCTGGTCAAAGGCGCCAGCGGCCAGGCCGTGCAAAGCCTCAACCTCATGTGCGGCTGGCCCGAGACGGCAGGGCTGGTGTGAAGGCTGACCACAGACCACTGACCACAGACAACGGACTACTGACCACGGACTACCGACTACCGACTACCGACTACGGACTACGGACTACGGACTCCGCATCACGTTTCACGTTTCACGTTTCACTCCCAAATGCAACCTGTCCTCGACTATCTCACTCAAAACCAAAGCCGCTTCATTGACGAACTTTGCCAATATGTTCGTTTTCCCAGCGTCTCGGCCCAACCGCAACACAAGCGGGATCTGCAGAATTGCGCTGAGTGGCTCCTCAAACATTGCCAGCAGATCGGGCTTGATGCCCGGCTCTGCCCAACGGCGGGAAATCCGGTCGTGTTGGCGCGGACGCCGCGAAGGTCTCGGCGCAATGGTCCGCTTGCTCACGCGCGCGGCTCTGTACGTCCCCACTTCCTGGTTTACGGCCACTATGACGTGCAGCCACCGGAGCCGTTCGAGCTTTGGAAGACGCCGCCGTTTGAGCCCCGCATCGAAGGCCGCTCTCTTTTCGCCCGGGGCGCCAGCGACAATAAGGGTCAGAACCTGGCGCATTTCAAAGCCGTAGAGGCGTACCTGCGCACGGGAACCGAATTGCCATGCGATATTACTTTTGTCATTGAGGGTGAAGAGGAAGTTGGAAGCAAAAACCTGGCTCCGTTCCTGCGGCAGAACAAAGCCGAGTTGCGTTGCGATACGATTGTCATTTCGGACACGGGAATGCCAACGCCCCGGCATCCGGCCCTGACTTATGCCTTGCGCGGGATTACCGCCTTCGAAATCATCCTGCACGGTCCGGCGCGGGACCTGCACTCGGGCATCTTCGGCGGTACGGTGGATAACCCTGCGATGGCGCTCAGTCAATTGCTGGCGAAGTTGCGCGATAAGAATGGCCGGGTGGCCATTCCCGGTTTCTATGATGAGGTCCGGCCACTTTCCGGCTATGAACGCAAACAGTTTGCGCGACTACCCATCACTTCTCGCGAGTTTCGGAAGATGCTCGGTGTGCCAAAACTCTTCGGCGAGCGCGGTTTCACGCCGCACGAGCGGCGTTCGGCCCGGCCTACGATCGAAATCAATGGTCTGACCAGCGGCTACCAGGGTGAGGGCAGCAAGACGATCGTTCCGGCGTGGGCACGGGCGAAGCTCACCTTCCGCCTGGTGCCAGACCAGGATCCCGCCCGCATAAACAAGCTGATTGTCCGTCATCTGAAGCGCCTTTGCCCGCCGACTGTCCGCATGGAAATCAAATCCGGCCATGGCGCCGAGGCCTATCTCGTCTCGCCTACCGGCCCCGAAATGCAGGCCGGTCTGCGTGCTCTCAAGAAGGCTTTTGGGTTTGAGCCGGTGCTGATGAGGGAGGGCGGCTCGATTCCAATTGTGAACGATTTCAAACACATTCTGAAAGCCGATGCCCTCCTCCTCGGCCTCGCGCTCCCCGACGACAATGCCCACTCGCCGAACGAAAAGTTCAATCTGGATTGTTTTGCCAAAGGCCAGCTCATGAGCGCGTGGTTGTGGCAGGAGTTGAGTAGCATGAAACGTGAAACGTGAAACGTGAACCGAAAGAGGTTAAATAAGTTACATGGTTACATGGTTAAATAGGGAAGGGGTGATGCGTGACCCGGAGCCGGGTTAAATGAGTTAAATCGTTAAATCGTTAAAAAGGGAAATCGTGGTGCGTGATGAGTGAAATGTGAAGAGGGAATGATGCTGGATACTGGATGCTCGATGATCCGCCCTCCCACGCTCTGCCGCTCCTCACGCTCTACACGCTCACACGCTCCCACACCCGTAGTTCCGCCGCCAAACGTTCCATGGGTAAGCCAACCACGTTGCTGTAGGATCCTGCAATTCGCTCGATGATGAGTTCTCGTTCCTCCTGGATGCCGTAGGCGCCGGCTTTGTCCAGGGGATTGACTTTCAGCAAGTAACGCTGAATACCGGCTTCATCCAGCTTGCGAAATGTGACAGTGGTTGTCTCGCATGACACCCGCTGGCGATGTTCGCGCAGGTGCAGCAGGCATATTCCCGTGACAACTTCGTGCGTTCGGCCCTGAAGCCGTTCGAGCATCGCAAAAGCTTCCTCGAGGCTGGCCGGTTTTCCAAATAACGCGCCATCCAGGGTCACTAGAGTGTCTGCGCCCAGCACGAGCGCGTCGGGATGCTTTTTCGCGACAGCTCGAGCTTTTCGGTAAGCGTTAATGCGCGAGACTTCCGCCGCCGTGAGGCCTTCGGGATGAATCTCGGGAGCTGAACTGGGCGCAATCCGGAACTCGAAACCGAGTTTGCGAAGCAATTCCTCCCGGCGCGGGGAGGTGGAGGCCAGAATGAGGGGCGGCAAACTCTTTAAGTCCGTTGGCACATGGCAAGATAGCCGCCGGGCGGAGGTGAGTCCAGGAATGGAGCGCGGACATTCCTGTCCGCAGCAACGTCCTTTGTGTAGCTCGCCGAGAAATCGGTGCCCCAGCGACATTCGCACGTTGCTGCGGACAGGAATGTCCGCGCTCCAATCCGGGCTTGAATCGGCGCTTGCTGGCCGCCTATCTTGTGCAGTACTTAGCTATGAACGTTTCGATCCGACTGCGGTTATTCGTGATGATGGTCCTGGAGTTTGCGATCTGGGGCGCCTGGCTGCCCTTGATCTATTCCTACTTACCCGGACTTGGATTCAGCCCAGGGGAGCAGTCTTTGATCCTCAACGCTTTCCCGATCGCGGCGATTGTGGGCATGTTCTTCAGCAATCAATTTGTGGACCGCCATTTCGCGGCGGAGAAGTACCTCGCTTTCAGCCATTTGGTGGGCGGGGCTGCTATATTCGCGCTGGCGTTCACCAAATCATTCTGGCCGTTCTTCGGACTCATGCTGGTGCATTGCCTGCTCTACGTGCCGACCCAATCCATTGCGAATTCCATTGCTTTTACCAACATGAAAGACGCGCAGAAGGAGTTTGGATTGGTGCGAATGGGAGGAACGATTGGGTGGATACTCGCTGCCTGGCCATTCACTTTCATCCTGGTGGACTGGGGCAAGGTGCAGGAGGCCAATCCACAAGGCTTCACGAAGTGGCTCGGCACCATATTGGGTTCGCCTTTGACGGACCAAGCCCTCCTCGACGGCATCCGTTGGACCTACATCGTCTCGGGGATCGCCTCCTTCGTGCTCGCCGCGGTCAGTTTCACACTGCCTCATACACCACCAAAGAAAGTCGCCGCGGGCGAGGACCGATTCGCGTGGCTGGAATCGGTGAAACTGCTTCGCCACCCGTTCGTGTTGGTGCTGTGGCTGGTCAGCTTTGTGGATGCCTTCGTCCTGTATTGTTACTTCAATTGGACTGGCGGCTTTCTCGGAACTCCAGTCAGCGCCGGTGGTGTGGGGATTCCGGGCAACTGGATTATGCCGGTAATGAGCATCGGCCAGGTAACGGAAATCTTAACGATGTTTATCCTGGGCGTTACGCTGAAGAAGCTTGGCTGGCGCACGACGATGGTGATCGGCATTCTCGGCCACGCGGTCCGGTTTGGAGTGTATGCCTTTTTCCCTGGATCTCAGTCCCTCATTATTTTAGTGCAGGCGCTGCATGGCATTTGCTACGCGTTTTTCTTTGCAACTGTGTACATATTCGTGGACGAGTACTTCCCCAAGGATGTGCGATCGAGCGCGCAAGGGCTCTTCAACGTGATGATCCTGGGTATTGGGTCTTTGGCCGCAAATTCGATATGTCCCTGGCTCAAGCAGACGATTTTTACGCATGATGACGTAACAGATTTTCGCAGCTTGTTCCTGGTTCCGCTTGTGACGGCTGTAGGGGCGGCAGTGGTGCTGGGCTTATTCTTCCGGCCGCCTGCGCGGGAGAAGCAGCCGGAAGCTGCTGCGCAGGCGGCGGTGGCGGCGTAAGGGACTGGATAGGAGTGGCCCGAGCGCTCCGGTGTGGAAGCCCGGTAGGGCGACAGAAAATAGCCCAGTGATTCATCGCTGGGTTAGTCGTCCAGAAGCGGCGTAAGTCCCGCCAGGGACGACAGAAGCTTGCGAACTATCACCGATTCTGCCGCCCCTCCGGGGCTTATGGGGATTGAGGACGACTCCCACCCAGCGATGAATCGCTGGGCTATTGTCTGTCGTCCCTACGGGACTTGGGTCTGCAAATTGGGCGGACCGAGACAATCTCAAGGAGATCAATGAAATCGAATAAACACCTGCGAATTTCGAGGACAAGAGCATGCCGTCCCAGGAGCATGACTTGGAGTGTGGAACTCGAAATCGTTTCCCCTTCGTCGTGCGGATTGCGAATGGACCTTGGCCGTTCAATATGTCACGAACTTCGTCTCGTTTCATAAACTCTCGATGACGCATAATGGGGTGAAGGTCCAGGAATTCGGGTCGGAGAGATTAGGATTAAGAGAAAGATTAAGATTAAGAAGCTGGCCCCAGGCGGCACGATCGTCCCTGCTGCGGAAGGTTCCTCAGTAATTCAGCTACGGTTTTGTGCTGCCCCGGCAGAATCAGATCTGGCGCGATTTCGTTGAGGGGTTGTAAAACGAAACGGCGCTGATGCGCGCGCGGATGCGGGAGCACAAGGTGAGGCATTGAGCGCACTTCGTTTCCAAAGGCGATCAGGTCGAGGTCTAGAGTGCGCGGCTCATTGATGACCTGCTTTTGTTTGCGGCCAAATTCCTTTTCGATTCCTTGCAGTTTCGCGAGAAGGGATTCGGGAGTTTCACCAGGGAGCGGTGACATCATCACCACTGCGTTTATAAACGGCGGCGAATCGGGCGGGCAATCGACAGGAGTAGTTGCCCAGAGTGATGACTTGCGAACGGCCTCTGCAGAAAGCTGCTGAATACGGCTTATCGCTCGCGTCACCAGAGCGTTGGACTCTCCTAAATTGGATCCGATGGCGACAATGACGAGCGGACCGGTCATTTCAATCCCAGCACGTCCTGCATATCGTACATTCCAGCCTTCTGCCCCGCCACCCATTCGGCGGCGCGCAGTGCGCCGTTGGCGAATGTCTCGCGGTTGGAGGCTTTGTGGGTCAGCTCAACGCGCTCGCCGGGGCCGGCAAAAATAACGGTATGGTCGCCGACAACATCGCCGCCGCGCAGGGAATGGATTCCGATTTCGGTTGGGGTGCGTTCGCCGGTGACGCCGGAGCGACCGTGACGAGAGGCTTCCTCGAGATCCAGTTGGCGTGTCTCGGCCAGGATTTCAGCGAGTCTTTTCGCGGTGCCGCTCGGCGCGTCGCGTTTTAAACGATGATGCAGCTCCAGGATTTCCAGGTCATAATCCGGACCCAATATTTGCGCAGCCTTGCGGGTCAGCCAAAAGAGCGCGTTTACGCCGGTGGAAAAGTTGGAAGAAAGGACAATCGGGATTTTGGTGCTGGAGTGCCTGATTTGGTTGCGTTCCGCTTCGGAATGGCCTGTTGTTCCGATAACCATCGCTTTCCCCTGCTCCGCGCAAATTTCCGCAAAAATCGGTGTCGCATTGTGGGAACTGAAATCAATCACGACCTTGGCCTGCTCCATTCCCTTTCGCAGCTCATCCCCCTGATCAATCAGGCCGACAACCTGGAGATTGGAATTGCGCGCGGCACACGCAATGAGCATCTGACCCATGCGGCCTTTGGCGCCGGTGATGATGATGGGGAGCATTTTCGCTGTTGCGTGTTGCGTGTTGGGTGATGCGTGAAACGTGAAACGTGAAACGTGAAATGTAGCTTGCTTGGTTGGAGCGCGGCCTTTTCTTAATCTTAATCTTTCTCTTAATCTTAATCTCTAACGTGACCACAAGACCACCGACTACAAGACCATCCGCGAAATCCGCGAAATCCGCGGTTAAAAACAGAGCTGACCTGCCGGTTCCAGTAACTCAACACGTCACAAGAGCCGAGCTAAGCTCACGTTTCACGTTTCACGTTTCACGTTTCACGATTTACGTTCCACGTTTCAGCAGCCCGAGCCTTGCCATCGTTCTCCGCAGCGTCTGTCGATTCGCATCGCTCATCTTCACCAGCGGCAACCGGTATTCTTCTTTGATCTGGCCCATCATGGCAAGGGCGGCTTTAACAGGGATGGGGTTTGTCTCGATAAAGAGATCTTTAAACAAAGGATGGTACTTTTGATGCAGGTTCAGAGCTTTCTGATGCTGTCCCTTGGCAAAGGCCCTGACCATTTGCGCGATCGGACGCGGAATGACGTTCGAAGCGACACTGATGACACCTTGAGCGCCTAGAGCCATAAAGGGCAAGGTGAGAGCGTCATCGCCACTAAGGATTTCAAAACGCGGGCCGAACGCGGCGCGCAAATGACTGACGCGGTCGGGGTTGCCACCCGCTTCCTTGATACCGATGACGTTCCTACATTCACGAGCGAGGCGTTTGACGGTTTCCACACCGATTTCCACACCGCAGCGGCTGGGGATACTGTAGAGAACAATAGGCAGCTTCGTCCTCCGGGCGACTTGGCGGAAGTGCTGGAAAAGTCCTGCTTGTGTGGGCCGATTGTAGTACGGGGCTACTTGTAGTGAGCCATCCGCGCCCACCCGCTCCGCGCGCTCAGTCAGGTGGATAGCTTCCAGCGTGGAATTGCCGCCAGTGCCTGCGATCACCTTGATTTTTCCGGCAGCGAACTTCACCGATAAGGCGATGATGTGAATGTGTTCATCGTAATCTACTGTAGGAGATTCGCCTGTTGTGCCAACAGGCACGATGCCGTCCACGCCCGCCCGAATCTGAATGGTGATGAGACGGCGGAGTGCAGCCTCGTCAATTCCGCCGTTGTTGAAGGGCGTTACTATGGCCGTGTAAGTCCCGGTGAACATCGCGTCACAAAGCAATACGTCCTTCAAACACGAAATCCGCCGGTCCAGTCAGCCTGACGTCCTTAAACCCAACGCCATTTTCGTGGAAACTCACCTCGAGATCGTCGCCCCCTTGCACCCGCACTTTAACGGGGGAGCCGAACTGATGGACCCTGGCCGTGACTAGTGCAGCAGCAGTTACACCGGTGCCGCAGGCCAGGGTCTCGTCTTCAACACCGCGTTCGAACGTCCGCACTCGAATCCGCCCTGCTTCGAGCACTTGAACGAAGTTGACATTGGTGCCGCGCGGTTTGAAATCGGGATGGTGCCGAATTTCGGCGCCCAATTGTTGAACGGCAGCTTTGTCCGCCTCGGGCACAAACAGAACCGCATGCGGGACGCCCGTATCCAGGGAATGAATCGGCTGCACACTCGCTGCCAAGGTCACCTCCTGGTTCAATTGCAGATCTTTTGGGTCAGTAAGGTTAACCGTAACCCGCTCCCCATGGAAATGAGCCGTGATGATGCCCGCCTTGGTTTCAAAAATAACCTCGCCCTGGGCTCCTATGCGCTTCTGGACGAAGCGCGCAAAGCACCGCGCACCGTTGCCGCACATTTCGCCTGCGCTGCCATCCCGGTTATAAAATTCCCAGGCCCAGTCTGCTTTGCCCGACGCACATGGCCGCAGGATGATAAGTCCGTCCGCGCCGATGCCGCGGTGGCGGTCGCATAATCGCACGATTTGATTGTGCGAAAGGGCGGGAATTTGTCCTCGGCCATCAATCAGGACAAAGTCGTTGCCCGCGCCATTCATCTTGGTGAACTCCAACAGCATGTGCCACAGAAAGTAAAGCCCGGAACGGGGAATTCAAAGCGAAATCAGCCCGTGATAGGTTCCGAAACCAACCGCCTTATTCGATTAGCGTTAATTAGCGTAGATTAACCGTTAAGTTCTTTTCATTCCCTTTTTCCATTGCGCTTTTCGCGCTCACATCGCATGTTCCGGGCAATGTCCACAACCACTGCTATCTTCTTGGGCTTCCTCATCTCATTTGTCGCCAAGCCCCTTCCCGCGGCTGAGGATTCAACCAATGCCAACCCGCACACTGCAACGCCGCCGGCAAAAGAAAGCGGCAAAGAGAAATCGAAAGAGCCGGAAGAGAAAAAGGTGCAGTCCAGCCACAGTATCACTATTGGCGGCAACCGCTTTGATTATAAGGCAACCGCGGGCACCATTCTGCTGCGCGATGAAGACGAGGACAAAGCCACTGCGTCCATTTTCTACATAGCTTATACACAGGCCGAGCCAAAAGACCTTGCAAAACGTCCGGTCATTTCTCATTCAACGGCGGCCCCGGCTCATCCTCCGTGTGGATGCATCTGGGCCTGCTGGGCCCGCGGCGCGTTCATCTGGCCGATGACGGCGGAGCCCTCCCCCCTCCATACCGGCTCCTGGACAATGAATATTCATTGCTGGATGAAACCGATCTGGTGTTCATAGACCCGGTAAGCACAGGTTACAGCCGGGCCATTCCACCCAAGGACGCCAAAAAATTCCACGGCCTGCGCGAGGACGCCGTTTCCGTGGGTGAATTCATCCGTCTCTACGTCACCCGCAACAGACGTTGGTCATCGCCCAAGTTCCTGATTGGCGAAAGCTACGGCACCACCCGGGCCGCTGCGTTGTCCATGGAACTGGCCGATCATCTCAAGATGAACTTGAACGGGATCATGCTGGTTTCGACCGTATTGAATTTCGAAACGTTGGACTTCAAACCCGGCAATGACCTGCCGTTCGTTCTTTTTCTGCCCACCTACGCGGCTACTGCGTGGTTTCATAAGAAACTCGCGCCCCAGTTGCTGGCCATGCCGCTGGCGGACGTATTCGACCAGGCAAACGCCTTCGCGGAAGGCGATTATACCGGCGCGCTTTTCAAGTCAGACGCGCTTGATTCCGCCGCTCGGGCCAAAATCATCGCCCAATACGCGCGGTTCACGGGTCTCTCAAGCAATTACGTTGATCGCGCGAATTTGCGGGTTCCCCTCTGGCGCTTCGCCAGCGAACTGCTTGCCGGCGAAAAGCGGGTGGTTGGCCGCTATGACAGCCGGTATAAAGGTTATGTGCGTGACCGGCTCTCGGATCGGATGGAGCAGGACCCCAGCTACGAAGCGGTGGCCGGCGCGTTCGCCTCGACTTTCAATGATTACATCCGCACCGAGCTTAACTACGACACCGATTCGCCTTATGAGATTCTGACTTCGGTCCGACCCTGGAATTGGGACGCGACCAATGGCTACGTGGATGTCGGCGAGACCCTGGCAAACGCTCTGACTCACAATCCGTTTCTGAAAATCCATGTCTCCAGCGGTTACTACGATCTGGCTACCCCGGTCCTGGCCACCCGCTACACCTTCAACCACCTCGGAGTTGACCCCAAGCTGCTGACCAACATTGTGATAGATACCTATACTGCCGGTCACATGATGTATTTGAATTTGCCGGACCTCAAAAAATCGAAAGCCGACCTGGCCCGATTTATTTCTGGCGCCAGTGGCCAAGGCCAGTAAGAAAGGAGCGCGGACGGTCTCGTCCGCTGAGGACGATGAACGCTTACCTCTTTACAGGATTGAGGAGCCAGTTGTGGCAGGGTCAAACGAGCGAGGCCTGCGTGAGCTTGATAATCTACGGTGGAGAGGAGGAGGCTTCGAGAAAGGCGTTTGAAAACTGGGTGCTGAGTCCCAATTACGAAGAGAACCCGGTTCCGACTGAGGTCATAAAAATAATTGGCGCCCCGATTCTGGAGCAGCTCTTGACCGAAACCGAGAGCACTTTAATCAATTGGAACGAAATCTGCCAGGAAGTCCGCGAAAACCTTGAGGAAACCGCAGATGATACCGGACAAGGCTATTGGGTGGATTGCGATTGCTATGTAAAGACGGGTATTCTCAGCCCGAATATCGAATCACTGCGGCGTGATTTGCCAGAGGAAGTAACGAGCGATCTGAACTGGTCCTTCGATAAAACGTATTACTTTCTGATAAGTGTCCTTACGCCGCCCGCACCGCCTACAGCTTATTTGGAAGAGCCGTTGGGCGAACAAACCTCATCGAACGAAGACATGAAGGAGCAGGATGCAGAGAATCCCGTCGGCTCGGAGATCGCCGCGTACGAGCAGGCCTTCCCGGAACTCGCCGGGAGGGAACTGGCCGTTCTGGTGCGGGCGCGAAACGCCGTGGTCGCTGCCTGGCTGTGGAGGAGACATGCCCTCACCCTGCCGGCGGGCGGTCATCCGATCCGCGTGGATGCCTGGTGCGGAGCCATGTCAATTGAGGAAAGTGTATAATCAATGGAGTGAGAGATCTTGAGCAAACTGAATTCGATCCTCGTGGCAGTTGTGCTCGTAACTGGAAGTCACTGTCTTGCGGCTGATGAGACCAACGCCCTCGTCATGACAGATTGGTCCGAACCAGTCGCGTATAACGACCTCACCATCCGAGGGTGACTTAACTTTTTAACGAGTTAACTCTTTGGTTGCTGCTTCGCCGCGCAGGCTCGCTTGTAATCGCCCATCCCTTCCGTCATCATCGGTCTTGATGAACTCCATTGATCGAAACGGTCCGTGCCATTGCGGCAGCGGCAAGAAGTACAAGAAATGCTGCGCGTGGAAGGACGCGACGGCGCGCGCCGCGGCGAATCCGGCGCCCCCGCCGGAAGAGGAGTTCATTGCGGAAATAAAGCCGGAGTTGGATGCCCAAGTTAACCGCCTGTTGGAGCGGTTGGAACGTGGTGAACGCCAAGGCCTCAAAGCACAACTCTGGTCTTTGTATGAGAAACACCCCTGCTATCACATGACCAACTACGCTATTGGAATCTACGTTGGGATGGTCGAGGGCGATATCGCCGGAGCGATCCCATTCTTCGAAAAAGCTGTGCGCATCCTGCCGCCTTTTGCCGAGGCGCATTACAATCTGGGCTGTTCCTTGATGAAAAACTGCCAGATTGGCCCTGCCGTGGCAGCGTTCCGCAAAGCCATCCGAAATTCAACAGCCGACGACGGAGTTGCAGAATTGGCGCAAGAAAGGATTACTGCCCTGGAAAAAGTCATCCTCAAGAGTTCCCCATTCGCTACGTTAGAAGGGTACGCCGAAAACGAGCAGTTGTTCGGCCTGGCATTCGAGAACCTCAGCAAGCAGCGCTACGGCGAGGCAGCCGAAATGTTCGAGCGGGCCTTGAAACAAAATCCCAACCATGTCCAGTCCCACGGAAATCTTGGATTATGCCTCGCCGGTCTGGGCCGAAAAGCCGCCGCCCTGGTGTCCTTGGACCGTGCGCTCGAACTCGATCCCGCCTACGAACCCGCCCGGATGAACCGGAAGGCTGTTGAGACAATGACGGAAGGCGAACCGTTTGTGCCTGAGGGGTTCGCGGAGACAGAGTACTATCGTGAGCGTTTTGAAGCGGAAAAGGCAGACCGGAGCAAAGAGGAAACGAGCGAAGAATTGGAGCTTCCATCGAGTTTGAACGTCAAGGACTTCAATGCTTATCTCCAAAGGGCACGCGAAATCATCGGCGAGCGCTCGCCGGGAGAGATCGAATATGACAATGCCATAGTGGCAAATCTCAGCGCCGGGATGGACATCAGGGAAGCGATGGCGGCTGCGAACCGCTTGTACCCAGAAGAGGCCCTGAAACCTGGGCCTGAGCACTGGGATGATCTTGCGGCGCGGTACGATTACATCCGTGAACACAAGCTCCTTCTGAGGAAGCTCGGAATTCCAGATACCTAAGCGAACAAGCCACTGCAGGCAACGCCGGGGATTGGGGACTTTATTGGTAGAAAAACGAGAGCGAAACCTTGACTGGTTTCGACGTATCCACCTTCCAGGTTCCTTCCTTCTTCGCCAATGTCAGGCTCAGCCCCGCTTCTCCAACTGGCACACGATAAGTGACGGTTTTGGATTTCATGTCCTCGGACGACTTGCTGGTTCGCACGACCGGGAGAGCACCTATCACGCCCTCATACACATCCATATCTCCTGCAGGAGGTGCCTCTTTAGGCCCGGAAATCTCCACTTTTTTGGCATCGGTCGTGATCCGATCGAGTGTGCGTTGGTTGTGGCATAAGCAGCCATAAACGAACATTTTGACCAATTGGCGGTGAAGCTGGAATTGCGCCTCCAGGCTAAAAGCAGGGTCAACCTTGCCTCCCCGCACTTCGACAAAGTACCCGTCCTTGCCAACCATGCCGCAGAAAACACCAGAGACTCGATTAGTTTCGAACATGAGAGCATCCACGCTCGCCAGAGCGTTTTCGTCCTTAGCGCCTCGCAGCATCCAGATATCGTCAGACGGCAGACAGACCTTGGAGATATCAATCCCTTCGGCGCCATACACATAGCGTAGAAACGGCTTTACAGGCGAATCCTCGGCCATGGCGACTTGAGTCAAAAGCGTGGCCAATGCCAGCACGCAGATTTTTATTATGTATTGCATAGGGTGCAGGGAGTAAATGAAGTGGAGCGAGCGAAGGGATTCGAACCCTCGACACTCACGTTGGCAACGTGATGCTCTACCAGGCTGAGCTACG
>PSRM01000367.1 GCA_003176045.1 Verrucomicrobiota bacterium
ATTGTTGCTCACAGTCAAAGAGCCGGCGCCAAGGACCACGGGTCCGCTGCCCGATAGTGTCCCAACACTTGGCGCCGGGGTCCCCAGAGTGGGAACCGAATTCAAATAAAGCTGGCCGCTACGATGCACCGTGACGTTGGCGCCGGCGCTGAACTGCTGTTCGCGGTCAATTTGCAGCGTCGCGGTCGTGGTAGAGGTTGTGTCGTCGCCCACAATGACGTCACCGGGCACGGAGACTCGGTTCACTCGCCCCGCCTCGAGGATCCCGGCGGCGACCGTTGTGCCGCCGCTGTAGGTGTTGTCCACGTAGCCCCAGAACTGCAACCTGCCCGGACCGGACTTGGTGAGACCGCCGGCGCCGGAAACGGTGTTGAGGACCTGCAGGTAACCAGACTGGTCAACACTGATGCAGGTCGGCTGATACAGGCCAATAGGCCCGCTCCAGGTGTTGGAACCGTTTTGGGATTGCAGGGCCGCCGGATTGCTGCTGTTCAGCACCAGCGTTTGCAGGTTAAAGCTGTAGCCACCCTGCAAGACGAGCGCCGCGGAATTGCTGACCCAGGTCGTTCCGGAACCGGCGCCCAGGGCGCCGGGGTTACCGGCGATCAAGGTCCCGCCGCTGGCGTACACATCTCCGAGGAAAGTGTTGTTGGAAGAAAGAGAGAGTATGCCCGGCCCAGTCTTCTCGATGGACGCCGTGGAGCTGTACTGAGCGAGCCGGGCGTTGACTGCGAATGTGGCATTGCTGGCAACGTTGAAATGGTGAATCCCAGGATCCATTTCAACGGTGCCGGTTATCGAGGCGCCGCCCGGTGGATAGACATAGACATCAGCGCCCGTCTTGAGACTCAGATAGCCGCTTTCGGTCGAGACCGCTGCATTGCCGTAGAGGGCGAGGAAATCCGTGTTCTCCTGGTAGCCGTAGGTATCATAGCTGCACCCGTCGTTAACGACGATGGCGCCGACTATCTGGTAGTTACCGAGATTAAATGCCTGGGCCGGACCGCTGCCGTCGCCAACATACAGCGTCCCTGGAACCGCCGAAATGCCGTCGGATTTGCCGAGCCAAAGAGATCCTTGCTGGACAATCGTGTCCCCGGAATAGGTGTTCGGGGAATTGCCCTCCAGTGTGGCAATTCCACCTCCTGTGAAAGTGAGGGCGCCGCTGCCTGCCGGCTCTGTGAAAATCGAGCCGAACAGCCTGAGTTCACTGCCGGGATCAATCTTGATTGTTGTCGCGGCGTCGAGTCCCAGGTTCCCGGTCAGTTGGAATAAGCTGTTCGACACCACTTCGATTGCGCCGTGAACACCGCCCACACCAGCTCCCGCCATTTCGACATTTTCTCCTATATTGCCACCAATGAGACGCAACGTAGCCCCGCCGGCGATGACAGTTGTGCCGTTGGTGGCACCCAGCGCTCTGTTGCCGGCCACAATCAATATCCCCTGGTTGATATTGACCGGCCCGGTAAAGGTACTGTTGCCTTCAAGCCGCATCTGACCCAACCCGGCCTTTATGAGAGTAGTGGGCGCACAACAAGAGTCGTTGAATCCGCTGATATTCGCCGGCACATCCAACTCTGGACGAAAGTCGAATGGGAACGAGATCGCGTAGGGATTGACGTAGAAAGTGACCGGGTTGTCATTAGCGGGCAGCGCAATGTTGCCCGCAATGGATGAGCTGACGTGCGAGCCACTCGGATTGAGCGAACCGACTGAAACGGTTGAGCCCCCCGCCATGTCCAGAAAGCCGGACCCGGTCACGCTGCCGCCGTCATTGAGATTGAGTTGAGAAAGCGTTTGAGCGCTGGTTCGTAAATTGAGGGTCGAGTTGGCGTTGACCGTGACGGTGTTTCCTCCCAGGACCTGGCTGTCGTCGAACAGGACGGTGGCGGGTGAACTGGACGAAGCCGGACCGATAACCAGATCATTTCCCACCGCTGGCACGAATTGCGGAGTATCCAAATAAAGAGCGCCTTGCCTGACCCGTGTGGTTCCTGTGTAAGTATTGCCGCTCGAGCAGCTCAGCGAGGAAGAACCGGTAGCCTCGAAAGCAAGTCCGCCCGCGCCGCTAATCGCCCCGCTCAGGCTAACATCGTCCCCTTTTACGATCAGGTTGGTATGGAGGGTGATTGGCCCGCCCCACACGTTGCGGAGCGGGCTGTCATAGGAGTAGAGCGATGAACCGTACGTTGATCCAAACAGAGAATCCAATCGTGTGCCTTGGACATCGAGCGGCACGCCGAAAACGGACGTCCACAACTCCAATACGCCGGCGTCCGCGAGCAGAACGCCCGAACTGGCGGCAAATGCCCCAGTGCTATTGACGACCAGATTGCCTTCATCCACTTCCGCGCGGCCGGTGAACTGGTTTGTGCCGGCGAGGATCATGTCGGCCAAACCGGTCTTGGCGAAGCCATCCCCGAAAATCTGAGCAGATACGAGCAATCCCCTCGCGCCGGCTCCGGAAGTTGAGATTGGAGTCGCGGGACCGTTGCAGGCCAATCCGCCCGCGATGGTCGGGGTCACGTTCCAGCTATCGTTGTAAGTTCTAATTGAACCATTGATGCCCAGAGTACCGCTGCTGCCGGCATCCACCGTGCATGGAATTGTGTCCGAGGCCAGGTTGGTCATGACCAGGTTGTAGATGGTGGCGACGTGCCCGTTTAGGAGAAAGTAGCCCCCCTCATAGATTTGCACGGTGGCGGCATTGGTGATCACGTTGTCATCTTTAGCCGACACGGTGGCCCCGTATTGGATGAATAGATTGCTCGGTATGGCAGGTTGGTAGCCGGAGGGGAGCGAGAGGTTTCCCTCGTTGACGATGATGCTTCCGCTAAAGAGGTAGTTCGGATCGACGCCATGGTTGGCCATCACATTGGTCCCACCCAGGAAATAGATGTTGGCCGGAGCATGGACATAACTAAAAACCCGGTTGTAAATGCGCACCGAGGAGGTTTTGTACGGACCTATGACCTCCAGGTCGTGTCCATTCAGATTGACTTGGCAGTAGATGGTCAGGCCCGTACCGTTCGTATCGCTGGTGGAAATCTCCACGTTGCCTCCGAGCACGAGCACGAAGGGATCATTCACTGAGGGAGATCCCAGGACCACGGGGGCTGCATCCACAGAATAGGCGGTGATGTCGGAAGTCACCGTCAGGTTGGTTCCCTCAAGCGTGCAACTGTGGTTGAACCCAAGCGACTTCACGCTCAATCCGATGATGTCGTCGATTAATGTTGCACCGGGCGGATTATTGAATACCAGGTCCTCGCCGTTCTGCGGTGCGCCAACGGGCGACCAGTTGCCGCCATCGCTCCAGTTTTGCGAAACGCCGCCATTCCAGGTTCGAGTTGCAGCCAGTGCCAGTTGTCGCACCGACAGGAGGCCGGCAGCGACGAAAATGGCCAGAGTTCGACTCAGTCCGATGCGAATCAACAGATGGTTTGGTTTCATAGATTGTCCGTTCGGTAACACATGCGCCAACCAGGTGGGCAAACGGACATTGGTTGCGCAAAGAAATTGCGGGACGGGTTGCACCAATGTTATTGAGGTGTAATCCTGGATGGGACCCAATCTTCGATTGGGGTAAGGGTGGAAGGCCGAAAAACCGCTAAAGCGGTTACCTGATCCTGCGACCGTCCTGCACCCAACTGAAATTGGGTGTTAATGAGAAGGCGCAGAACCGGCGCCTCTATCAGAACCTCCAGGCCACCAGCGAATGCAAAGATCGCAAAGCACCATTGGCTTCTTTGCGATCTTTGTGTTCTTTCGCGGCTATGGCTTTTCTTTATTTGCTCCAGCTTTCGAACTGCCCTCGATCAGCGCTTTGGCCTCACGCATGAGCGCCTGCGCGAACACCCAGTCCGGCCAAAATGAGCCCAGGTCACCGCTCTCGATCTTCGGCAGTGTGTCGGCGATCCCCAGACCCCGGGCCAGCTCGGCTCGGGCTTCGTCGGGTTGGCGCAATTGGTAGTGGGCCATCGCCAAAACCATCCTGGCCGCTGCCCTGCGGCAGTTAGTTCTTATCTCGTTTTGCGGAAAGGATTCCGGCTGTGACAATGCTTTCAAGCACCATTCGGCAGCGCTGGCAAACCGCCCCTGGCGGTATTCCGCCAGGGCCTTGCAACTTTGATAAGGAAACAAACGGAGGTCCCCTTTGTAATTCTTTACGCCCGTATCCGCGAGCCGGCTGCCAGTGACAGCGTCCTCCGGATCAGACGAAGGAACTAAAAGAACGCCCCAAGCCAGCATGCTCGCTATCTCCGCGGCATCTGTGCCGCCAAAGCGCTCCCGGATTTGCACGCAAAGGCGCCGGTAGGCCTCAAGATCACCGCCTTCCACCAACGCCGCCGCGCGAAAGAGATAGGGCCGGTTGTCATTCGGCCTTAGTTCTATGATCCTGGAAAAGTCGGCTGCCGCCTCGCGCCAGCGGCCCATCCGGCCACGAAAATACGCTCGCTCGTATAGCAGGTCGAATCGCCCTGGCTGGCTCGCCAACCCTTCGTCGAGGGCCGCTTCGATTTTGGCCATCCTCTTCTGCGTCATCGCCGCCGCCTCTGCCAGTTTGCCTTCGGCTCGGAGTATGGCAGTCAACCCGTCCAACATCTGCAACGAAAAACTTTTGCCCACTACTGTCTCAAACCCCGCCAGTGCCTCTCGAGCCACCGCTTCCGCCTCTGCCAATTTTCCTCGGCGGAGAAGAATACCGGCCAAATTGTAGAAGGAATTCAAGGTGTCCGGATGACGCTCGCCCAGGACCTTGCGATACGTCGCCAGGGCCTCGCGCTGCGTGAGTTCTGCCTCGGCCATCTCACCCTTTGTGGCCTGCAGTCTGGCCAGCATTTCGAGTGACCGCGCCAAATCCTTATGATCGGGCCCCAGGAGTTTTTTCTGCATCGCCAGGAGCTGGCGCACCATTGCTTCGGTTTCCGCGCGGGTGCCCGTTTGGAACACGACGTCGATCAGCTCCGAGAGGCAGTTGGCCACTTCGATGTCCTCGTTTCCCCGCAATTTCCGATTGATTGCCAAAGCCTCCTCGAGCACCAATCTTGCTTCGGGATCCCGGTACATCTGTGCAAGGACTGAGCCCAGGTTACGAAGCGAGACGGCGACTTCGAGGTCCGCCCCCGGTAGCGTTCTCCGCAACGCGAGAGCTTTGCGAAGCATATCCTCGGCTTTAAAATCCAGGGTGAGATCCGAGTAAACCAGGCCGATCGTCGTCATCAATTCCGCCTCGACCTCCGGCTGATTCGTGAAGTCATTACCCACGCGCTCCGCCGTCTTGTCCAGAATCTCTTGGAGCATGCTCGTATCCCTGCCTTGGGCCACCGAGGGACCAACACTCTGGAGCATATCCTGAAGGAACTGAGCCACCTGTTGGCTCTTGGCTGCTTCGCTGCGGGCTTTCTTCTCCTGCGCCTGGGCCTGCTGGCGCTGGCTTGCCTGCTCTCGCTCGGCCGTTTCGGCGCGTTGGCGTGTCCCTCGCTCCTTGACGAACAACCAGGTGGATAGTCCCAGACCAATCACCAGCGCCGCGGCCACTGCCACACCTGCGCCAAAGGCTAACCGGTTGCGTCTTACTATTTTTTGGAATCGGTACCATTGGCTGGGTGGCCGCGCCGCCACCGGTTCATTGGCCAGGTGCCAGCGTAAATCCA
>PSRM01000136.1 GCA_003176045.1 Verrucomicrobiota bacterium
GGAGGCTAGCCAGGACAACCCCGCTCTTACCCACGCGTGGGCTGGGCCAGCGCCAGACCTGCGAAAAGCAGGCGCGGTAAAATCGCGCAGAGCTAAAGGCTTGTCAAACGGCTGCATAAGAAAACTCCGGCTGCAGCCAGAGGACTGGCTGGCTCTTTTGAGGCTGTGAGGCTGAGGCTGTTACGGCGCTTGACTTGTAAAGGGCCGGTGACTATGATTGGCCCATGGATTGGCGGAATTCTGGCCAGGGGTTCTCAAACGGAGAATTCGATATGAAAGGTTCATCAAAAAGTGCGGAGGCTAAGAGGCATTGTCGGTCTATTTGTTTTGCCAGCCCGTTCTCCGCAAGGTTGGGCGTCATCCTCCTTGCTGTACAAGCATTATTCGTTTCGGTTCAGGAAGCGTACTGCCAGGTCACTTACAGGCAACTCAGGTCTTTCGGCTACCCAGATCAGGGCGGCTCAGATCCAAGCGCTGCACTGCTTGTGGGAAGGGATGGAATGCTTTACGGAACAGCATCGTCGGGGGGAGCCCTAGGTGGAGGTGCCATTTTCAGGATTAATCAGGACGGAACCGGCTACACCGTTTTGCGCAGCTTCGGCAGCCCATCGGGGGACGGCACAAGCCCACAGCGGGCGCTGATTCAAGGAAGCGACGGTGTTTTGTACGGCAGTACGTCAAGTGGCGGCACCAACGGCGGCGGAATCATCTTCAGGATTGGAACAGATGGGAGCGGTTACCAAGTCCTGCACAACTTTAACGGCTTTTCCGGCGACGGCTCTAATCCTGGAGGACCACTGCTGCAGGGCCCTGACGGGATTCTCTATGGCGCGACCTGGTATGGCGGGAGCAGCGGAGGCGGCACGGTCTTCCGTGTGGACACCCACGGAAGCGGCTATGCCATTCTGATGTCATTTCAACCCGGCATGAACGCATATGGAATCCCGGTTAATCAAGATCCAGTTGGCCTCACGACAAGCAACGGCATCACGCTATACGGAACAACCGTCAACGGGGGAGCTTCCAATGCCGGTACCGTGTTCAGTATCTCAACAAATGGGAGCAGCTACACGATTCTCCATAGCTTTAGTGGGACGAATGGTGAAGTAGCACCGAATGAACTGACCCTTTCATCCGACGGGATGTTGTACGGTACGACCTCCGGTCGGGGACAGTTCGGAACGGTGTTTGCCATGAGCCTTGATGGCAGTGGATATACGGTGCTGCACAGATTCGACCCCACTGGAGGCGGTCCTGTTGGCAAGCTGGTCTTGGGTCTTGATGGCACTTTGTACGGACTGATCACCGGGGGAGGAAGCGGCGACTGCGGAACTTGTTTTACGATCAAACGAAATGGGACTGGTTACGCCGTGTTGCTCCAGGTTGACAATCCTCCTTACTCCCCGGTTGGTCTTGCTCAAGGCCCGGATGCCACTCTGTATGGCACAGCGAATGGTGGCGGCTTCGGCACCTTATTCAAATTGAATACAGACGGATCCAATTATTCCATCATGCGTTACTTCTTCACTACCGGAGGAGGGGATGGCGCCAACCCGCGGGGACCGCTGGTTTGGGGCAACGACGGATTTCTTTACGGGACAAGCTATAGTGGTGGGAGCAACGCGCTGGGAATGGTGTTCAGGATGTCTTCCGATGCCGGCACGTATTCAGTGCTGCACACATTCACTCATGCCGGAGCCGACGGTCGCAACCCTAACACCCTTTTACAAGGAACCGACGGTATGCTTTACGGAGCAACCTATCGGGGCGGCACTAACGGGTATGGCACGTTGTTCAAGGTTAGCAAACAAGGAACAGGCTACATGGTGCTCTGGCACTTTGCCATCCGCGACATTTGGACCGTGGCAGGCTTCCTGCAAGGAAGTGACGGATTATTGTACGGCACTACACTTGCCGGCACCCTATTCTCAATCCACACCGATGGCAGTGGATACACTGTGCTACATAGTTTCGGGGCGGGTTTGGATGGAAAAGGTCCCTCCCGCGCGCTCATTCAAGGCGCCGACGGTTGGTTGTACGGCATGACCACGGATGGAGGCGCCGGTGGGCTAGGCACGATCTTCAAGGTGAACACAAATGGTGACGGCTACGTGGTGCTTAGGAACTTTGGCCTGTACGCGAGTGAGGGCTATGCTCCTGTAAGCCTAATTCAGTGCAGCGATGGTGCGCTCTATGGGGCAACCTACCGCGGGGGCTCGGGGGACTCAGGCGCTCTTTTCAGGATGAATACCGATGGCACTGGTCTTTCGGTGCTCTGGTCATTTTCGCTCGCGTCCTCAAACGCCAGGTATCTTTTTGAACGGTCCGTTCAAGGAGCTGACGGAGCCATATACGCCGCTACCCAGGGTGGCGGCAGCAGCGACAACGGGACAGTATTTAGCATCCAAACCAACGGAACTGGGTTTTCTATCCTCCATAGCTTTGGCGATGGCAGTAGTGATGGAACGCAACCGTTCTCTCCAATTTGTCAGGGATCGGACGGCGCATTTTATGGCATGGCCCAATACGGGGGCGCTATGGGGCTCGGCACGGTTTTCGCGATCGGGTATCCCCCAATAGTTATTAGCCCACCAACCAGCATACGTGTGCCCTACGGTGCCGGTGCAACCTTCCACGTAACCGCAAGTGGTGCTGGTCTTCGCTACCAGTGGTTGTTCAACACGGCGCCAATTCCAGGCGAGACAAATGCCACCCTTTTTTTGCCCTCAGTTGGCCGCACAAATGAAGGCCTTTATTGTGTTGGGATTACTAACGGTCTCGGGGGCGTGCTCAGCAGCAATGCGTTTCTTTCCGTGCTAGTGGCGCAAGAACTGTTTGGCCCCGTTTTTCAGCCTGACGGATTTGAGGTCAGTTCTCGTTATGCGGATGGCTGGCCAGTAAGTTCGCAGGATCTGACAAACTTTGAAGTCCAGACAAGCTCCGATCTACTGCATTGGACTGCTCTTCCGAATACACTCACGCTAACTAACGGGGTCCTGCTGCTGCGTGACACAAATTCCCTCAATAGCCCAGCTCGCTTTTATCGACTGCTTGAGCGTTAGCTCGGATGGGACTTGCGTCTAGGGGAAATAGTCAGCTACAGTTTGCCGGGCTTAACAGGTCGATCACGTGGCTTGAGCCAGGTGTTAATGAGAGGGCAGAGAGGACAGTTTGTTTCGCCCTTTCAGGGCTTGGGAGTTTGATCCTCCCGTGACCTGGGCCTTCAGCCCAGGCTATCACATGGCGGGCTTTCAGCCCTCAGAGAAAGTTCGAGATTCAGATTTCGCCCTTGTAGAGGTCGGCGATTGGGAAAATCATCTGGAAGGCGCCCCAGATTAAGTCTCCATTTTCAACCCGGAATGTTTTGAAGTTCTGCATCTCCTAGACTTACGTTGTGTTTCGTTTGCTGGAGCTGTTCCGCAATTGCCTAACAATCGAGAGCAGATTCAGCCTCAGAAGAAACAAACGTCGTCGCCAGCCGGTGTAAACAAGGGGCTTCATTGCCTGAGCCTTCTGTGCTGCAAACTCGACTGCCTTCTGACAAAGATCCACATAACCCTGGAACTCGAACTCCAGTTCAGGGTGTTCTTTGATTAGGGCCTTGAGGAGACCAAATGCCCGACCATCACCGGCGTCGGCTTGCGTGGCAGCGACGAAACACCTGGCTGCCTCCTGATATTGGCCCTGGCCCGTTAGCGCAATACCCAGATTCTTGAAGCCGTTTGGCCGAAGGGCGTCAATTTCGATAGCCTTCCGACAATAAAGCTCGCCCTGGCCAAACTCGCTTAAAGTATTTAAGCAATAGCCGAGGTTGTTATGGATGAAGTACCAGACACTGGTCTGCATGGGTTCCAACGATAGCGCTTCCTTGTAGTAGCGAACCGCAGCGGGATAATCGCGGGCGGACTCCATCATCTGACCCAAGGCCAGGACACATCCAGCCTTTTTTTCCACGTCCGCTAAGTGGGCTAAAACCTGGCGCAAGCAGTCCAAACCCTTTTCAGGTTGGTTGGTCTGCTGGTACAGCCTGGCTAGTTCCCAAAGTGTGTCGGTCGATTCATGCTTCGGATCTTCTAGCTGCTTCAGGAGCTTTTGCTCAACTTCTGCCGCTGAGACCTCGATGACCGGCCCAGAAATCGGCTTTGGGATGGCATACCGAAACTCCAGGCTTTTTTCCATGCTGGTTAGACACCGCTGGGACGCGGGTCGTTTCGCTAAAAAGCATTCAAGCTCACCGCGCGATCCAGTTGGCCAGGCTGATTATTCCGCGCGTCGAAACGCCTCGACGCGCGATTCCCACAACTCAGGCGTGTCCAGGTTGGACGCTCCTTCTGGAAGGGATAATCCGGGATAAAAGACTTGGAGATTTGCCATAGCGTCTCCACATAACCTCGGATTGCCCGAGGTCAGCATGCTAAATAATTGGTCCTTTGTAGGACGCGCATCAACTCCTCGTCGCATCAGTTCAGCCAAGGCGAACTGGGAGTCAGGGTGCGTGGGATTTTGCATGAGCTCACGAAGCTGCTCTGGGGAGAGAGCGTTCATCCGCGCCCGAATGCGGTGCAAGCGTGACTTGAAACCCAGAATCCCGAGGACCAGGCGGAGCACAAACACTGTGATGGCGAGGGCTACCACGACTGCGCAAAGCGCCAATGGCCAGTAAAGAGCTGCCAGCCAGCCATGAGTGGCGAATCCCGCGACGGAGGCCGCCGCGAGAGTCGCCAAGGCATAAATGGGCTTCCTGCTTATAGGTCGCATGCGTTTCCGACGTATATGATTTTATTAGCCCTGAATCAATTCAATGGTCAGTTTTGTTTCGTCCTCCCCATGAACGGTTTTGGCGAGAAAAAACCCCCTCACCCCGGCCCTCTCCCCTTCCGAAGGGGAGAGGGAGAATCGCCGGCCGGTTGTCCTGCAAACGTACGTTCCGGGGATCAATGCGCGGAAAGGGCCGGGGAATTCTTTCAGGGCTGGGGAGTTTTATGTTCCCGTGACCCTGGGCCTTCAGCCCAGGCTATCACATGGCGGGCTTTCAGCCCTAGAGAAACTTCGAGATCAGATTTCCCCCTTGTAGAGGTCTGTGGTTGGGAAAATCATCTGGAAGTCGCCCCAGATTAGGTCTCCATTTTCAACTCGGAATGTTTTGAACTTCTGCAAATCGCGATAATCGGTCGTATCCGGGTTACGCGCTTTGGAGAGGAATGGCCCGAAATCCACCAGGCGCACGGTTCCGTCGTTGAAGCCAACTCTGATCTTGTAGTCGGCTACGTATTCGGGTCTGGTGACCTCAAGGTAATCAGTTTGAACGGCTTTCATCGAACCCCAAAAGCATTCAGTTATTTCAAGCCGTACCGCTTTTTGACCTCCGCGTGGGAGAGGCGAGGCTTGCCTTCGTCATGAAGCCGAGCTTCGACAAGGTCGAGGTAATCGTTCAAATCCTCCAGCTCCTCGCGAAGCGCAGCAATCTGTTCCCGTTTTTGGGAAATGGAGCGGGCAACAGTTTTTTCAGCGGTCCTAGTCATAAACGACTTCATCGGATAGAAACGAGTTGCGTTTAGACTAATTCCGCAGGAGCGGTTGGCAATGGCGCTTTAGCAGCGGCTTCATCCGCAGCGCCGCGGGCGATGAATTCGTCTTTGAATTTGGCGACGAAGCTTTGGACGGGCCAGGAGCAGGCTTCGCCGAAGGCG
>PSRM01000105.1 GCA_003176045.1 Verrucomicrobiota bacterium
AATCATTTCTGGTTGAAAATGATTCTGTCCTGCCATGATTCTGTCTATCTTCGGCTGCGGCTCAGCCGCGCCGTGTGCATTCGTGGTTAAAAAATTTCAGGCCCCTTCTTTGACCCTTTTCACGTTTCACGTTTCACGTTTCACGTTTCAGCCTTCTAACGTTTTAACCTTTTAACGTTTTAACCCTTCCACTACCTTACACTCATGGAAATTTTTCATCGCATCCTGAAAACCGCCGTCGAGGGCGGCGCTTCCGACGTTCACCTCAAAATCGGCACTCCGGTCATCTTCCGCATTAACCGCCAGTTAATCGCGATCGAATGTCCTCATCCGAACGAAGCGTGGATGAACAACATCGTGCAGCAGATCACGCCTGCCCACTTGCGTGAACGCCGCGACGATGAACGCGAGATTGATTTCTCTTATTTCGTCCCTGGCATTGGCCGGTTCCGCACCAACCTCTTTCAACAGCGCGGCCAATGGTGCCTGGCGATGCGCTATGTGAAAACCGTGGTCGGCAGCTTTCAGGAACTGGGCCTCCTGGAGCAAATCCGCGACGTTGCTGAGTCCCCGCGCGGCATCGTCCTGATTGCGGGATCAACCGGTTGCGGCAAATCCACCACCCTCGCCGCCATGATCGAGCACATCAATGCCAATTTTAAAAAGCACATCATTACACTCGAGGACCCGATCGAATACGTCTTTGAAGACAACCAATGCGTGGTCGAACAGCGCGAAGTGGGCCTCGACACGCTTTCATTTCACCACGCCCTCAAACATGTCCTCCGGCAGGATCCCGACATCATCATGATCGGCGAAATGCGCGATTCCATCAGCTTTACGGCTGCCATGAGCGCGGCCGATACCGGTCACCTGGTGCTCTCCACGCTTCATACCACCAACGCGGCACAATCCGTCAGCCGCATCCTGGATTTCTTTAAGGCCGACGAGCGCGAGCAAATCCGCCGCCAGCTTGCCGGCACGCTTCAAGCCGTCGTTTGCCAGCGCATGACCAATACCCTGGCCGGAGGCATGACCCCCGCCTTCGAGATCATGATCAACACGCCCACGGTCAAAAAGCTGATGGAAGAGAACCGGCTCGACAAACTTCCCGCCGCCATCGAGACGGGCAACGACGACGGCATGATCAATTTCAACCAGGCCCTCTTCAACCTGGTCAAAGAGGGGAAGGTTTCCGAAAAGGAAGCCCTCGCCAAAGCCAGCAACCCTCAAGCCCTCGAGATGAACTTCAAAGGTATCTTCCTCGACGAAGGCCGCCGCATTTTGGCGTAGCTCCAGGCTTCGGATTTCAACCGCGAATCAACGCGAACCAACGCGAATTCAGGACATTTGGCTGCCCTTATTTCCTCGTCCGCCTTCTCGTCCTCATCCTCGAAATGCTGCGATTCGCGTTTAATTGCGTTCATTGGCGGTTTTGATCTCACACTACATACAATTCCCCACCCTGCAGCTTCTCCACAATCATCTCCACCGTCCTCTGCGCGGCGCCGGCGTTATCTTCAACCACTTTAAGCGCGTTCTCACCCAACCGCTCCCGCCGGCCCTCATCGCCCAGCAAGTCCTCCAGCGCGCGTTCAAGCTCGGCAGCGTCACGCGCCTGCACCGCTCCCCCGCGCTCCACCAACTGTCGCGCCACACTGGCAAAATTCTCCATGTTCGGCCCAAAGACTATCGCCTTGCCCAAAGCCGCAGGCTCAATCGGATTTTGCCCGCCATGGGCAGTAATGCTCTTCCCTACAAAGATCACGGTCGCTTCCGTATAAAATTGTTTGAGTTCGCCCGTCGTATTGACCAGCAGGCACTCCAGTTCGCCAGGATTCAAGCGGGTGTCTGCCGTAACTTCATTTCGATAGATAAATTTCACACCGCTGGCCTCCAGCTCCCGGCCCACATCCCGGCAACGCTCGAAGTGCCGTGGCACCAGCACCAGAAACAAATCCGGACAACGTTTGCGCAACCGCAAGAATTGTTCGGCCAGCAGCGCTTCCTCTCCCGAATGTGTGCTGCCTGCGACCAACACGCGCGCTCCCGATCCCACTCCCAATTGCCGCAGCATCCCTGGCACGTCCAACGGGCTCTTGTCCTCCGGTTTAGCTGCGTCAAACTTCAAGCTCCCCACAACGCGCACCGCCTCAGGCCGGCAGCCCAGCTCGATCAACCTGGCCGCATCGGCCTCATTCTGCGCTCCCACGCCTGCAAACGCCGCGAACAATGGCCGGAACAGAAAACCCAACCGCTTGTAACCGCGATACGATTTATCCGACAGCCGCGCATTGACCAGGAACAACGGGATTCGCCTCTCCATCGCTCGCCACAGAAAATTGGGCCAAATCTCGGCCTCGACCAGCACTATGGCTTCCGGGTGGACCGCCGCCAGCGCGCGGACAACCACTCCTCTTTGATCAAGGGGATAGTAAATTTTGCTGACATGATTGCTCAGCCGGCCTTGCAACGTCTCCATGCCGGTGGTTGTCGTCGTTGAAACCACCACCTTCACATTGGGCAGCCGCCGTTCCAGCCCCCGAATCAATTGCGCGCACAATCCCGCCTCCCCCACGCTCACCGCGTGCATCCACAGCGTATGCCGATTCGTCAGCGCCTGCTTGATTTTCGAATCATATCGCCCGAACCGCTGCCCGAACCACTTCTGCCAATTGCCGCGCCGCACCATCCGCAAAAAATAGTACGGCGACGCCAGGACAAAAAAGATCGTGAATAAAATGTTGTAAATGATTCGCACTGTTGAGCCGTTGGTTGCCGTTCGTGGCTCTCCGGCATTAGGCCTACGCCTTCTTTAGTGCCGTTGTCTCTACCAAAGGTTACAGGTATCTCCGGCCGCGGCAACTCCTCTTCAGAAAGCTGTGACTTATACGGGCGACGTAACTTCTCCAGACATTGCGATTGCCTTCACGCCGAAACTTTGGTCTAATCTCCGCGCCAAAATGACGAATACTTCCTTCAAGGTGCCGCGGGAACACCTGGTTTTAGCCCTGCGTTTGCCGCTGGCGGTTGTGATTGGATATTTTCTGGCGCAGCCGAGTGACCTTGGCACTGTTTTGGAGGATTGAGCCCCGGGTGACTAAAAGCGCTCAAGCGAATCGTTACGAGGACATTTGCGAAGGCCGGACGGACTCTACGGACTATTGCATCCAACCCGGCGTATATGAGCATTTTCTGGCCGCTTTTGGCGACGAGAGCCCGATCCACGTGGATGATCATTTTGCCCGCTCCCGCGGATTCGATCGGAGGGTCATGCATGGCGCCATCCTGAACGGTTTCATTTCGCATTTTGTGGGTATGGTGTTTCCAGGTCGCGACAGCCTCCTATTGGCGGTGGACCTACGGTATGCAAAGCCGTGTTATCTTGGTGATGTCATCCACCTTGAAACCGTCGTTACGCAGAAAATGGACAGCCGCCGGGTCGTAGCCTTTGATATAACGATGACCAATACCACGCAGAATCACATGGCGGCCCGGGGCCGCATCCAGGTCATGGTCAAAAGCCAATCGTGAAACAGACAGTCATTGTCACTGGCGGCACGAAGGGTCTGGGGCGGGAAATTTCTCTTGCGTTCGCCCGCGCAGGTCGGACGGTGGTCGCGTTGTATTCGTCAGACGAAATCGCTGCGCAACGACTTAACGCAGAGCTGGAGGCGCTGAAAGCGCCGGGAGCGGCCGTCCGCCACGACGTTCGCTCCAGCGATTCGGCCGTGTGGAGCCGCCCCGAGGTTCAGGGGGCGGACGATCTGGCGCTGATTCACAACGCCTGCGCGTCTTTTGAGCCCGCTCCTATGCACCAGCTCAATTGGAGCGACTTTGAAACGAGCCTTTCGGTGGCAGTCCAGGGCGCCTGGTCTTGCGTACAGCCTTTGCTTCGACTCATGGTCAAAAAGAAGCGCGGTGCCATCGTAAACATCCTCACCTCGGCCATCGCTGGAACTCCGCCAAAGGGTTTCGCTGCTTATGTCGTAGCCAAGCATGCTTTGCGAGGAATGACTATCGCTTTGGGTGCGGAGTTTTCCGCCCGCGGCGTGCGCGTTTTCAGCGTTTCGCCGGGGTACATGGACACACCACTCACCCAAGGCTGGGATGTCCGGCTCCGTGAAACCGTCCGCGCCAAATCTCCCCGCCTTACGGCTCCCTCCGTCGCGGCCCGACGGATACTGGAGTTGGTGACATCGAGCGAAATCCCTGCCGCCGGGGAGGACTATCCCATTTGACTCCGTCACCAGGAGTGCAGGAGTGTGTATCGCCTTGAAGCGGCTGGTTTTTCTGATATTCTAGTCAGCCGCAATGAGCGCGCTCCAGCCGGTTGCATGAACATAGCCGACGCCAAAGACCTGTTGTTGAAACGGGACCCGGGGTTTTGGGCGTTGCTGAAGTCGCTCACGGACAAATCCACGCAGTTTGAGGAATTGTTCCTGTTATCAGCCCTTCGAAAAAAGGCCCGCCACTACAAAGTTGAGCAGCCTGAAAACCGACACAGGACGCGCGTGGCAATCGTCGGCGGTTGCAATCTCTATCCTTTGCACGAGTTGCTGGAGCACTTTTGCGAGATGGAAAGCCAAAGTTGCGAGATCTGGCTGGGAGCTTACGACAATTACGCTTCCGAGATCATGGAAGAAGAGAGCGAGTTATATAAATTTAGGCCGGAACTGCTGATTGTGTTGCCCAATTTAAAGCGGTGCGTTTATACCGGCGCTTTGACCGATTCCACGGATGCTCAACGCATGGAAGCCGCACGGCTGGTCAATTCGCTGCTGGTGCTGGCGCGCAAGGCACACGATAAAACCCAAGCGGAAATCATTCTGACCAATTTCCTGCTACCTGGCGCTCATGATCTGGGCGCTTTTCGGACCCGCACACTGGGGGCCGACTGGACCTTTCGCAAGCTGGTCAACCTCGAGTTGGGGCTGAGCGCGCCATCCTACGTGCACATCTGCGACATTGAATTCCTGGGCTATCGGCTGGGCGGCCCGCAGGCACAGGACGAACGGGCGTGGTATGAGAGCAAGCAACCCTGTTCGGCCGATCTGTTGGTCGAGGTGGCACGGGAAATCTGTCGTCTGATCGTCGCCCTCAAGCGCGCTCCCAGGAAAGTCCTGGTCACGGACCTGGACAACACGATTTGGGGCGGGGTAGCCGCCGAGGATGGGTTGGAGGGCATCGAACTGGGGGACACCTCACCTCGGGGCGAGGCCTATAAGGCCTTTCAAAAGTATATCCTTTTGTTGAAACAGCGCGGGGTCCTGCTGGCCGTGTGCAGCAAAAATGATTTGGACAAAGCCGTCGAACCTTTTGAGAAGCACCCGGAGATGGTGTTACGAATGAAAGATTTCGTCTCGTTCAAGGCCAATTGGGATCCGAAATCAGACAACCTTCGCCAGATCGCCTCCGAGTTGAATCTTGGCCTGGATAGCCTCGTTTTCATGGACGACAATCCGGCGGAGATCGAGATCGTGCGGCAGTTTACGCCGGAGGTGGCCACGATCCTTCTTGGGCCGGACCCATCGCAATATGTTTCGACCCTGGCCGACTGCCGTTATTTCGAACCGCGCAGCATCACGCAGGAAGACGCCGGCCGCACCGCGCAATACCATTCTGAAGCGCAGCGCAAGGCGCTGGAAGCAGCGGCCACGGACATGCCGGCTTATTTGGATTCCCTGGACATGGAGGCAACGATCCGCGAGTTCGCGCCTGCGGACGTGCCGCGCCTGGAACAACTCATCAATAAAAGCAACCAGTTCAACCTGACGACGCGCCGGCGCACCGCCGCCGAGGTGGGCGCAGTCATGAACGACAAGGACTTTGTTGGCTTTTCGGTGCGATTGAAAGACCGATTTGCCGACCACGGGCTAATCAGCGTTCTCATTGGCCGGCAATCCGGCGAAGTGATGCTCATTGACACCTGGCTGATGAGTTGCCGCGTCTTAAAGCGCCAGGTGGAAGACGAAGCGCTGAACGAGCTGGCGCGCCTTGCCAAACTGCGCGGTTGCGCGCGGCTTGAGGGGGTGTACCTGCCTACGAGCAAGAATGGGATGGTCCGGGACTTTTATGACCGCATGAATTTCACGCTCCGTTCTGAGGCGGAATCAAAACGCGAATATGATTTGAGTTTGGACCGTTTCCAGCCAATACCGACCAGGATAAAGATCCGGCAGAGAACGTATGAATCAGTCTGAGGTGATTGCCAAACTGCAAGGGATTTTTGATACGGTGTTCCTGGAACCGGTTCAACTGGCGCCGACGACGTCCGCCGGTGACGTCCCGGAATGGGACTCATTGACGCACATCTCTCTAATGCTGGCGGTCGAGAAATCCTTCGGGATCCGATTCCGGGTCGGGGAAGTGGAGCAGACAAAGAACGTTGGCGAATTTGCGGACCTCATAGTGAAGCGTCAGAATGAACGGTAATTCTGGTCGGACTTCAGACCTGCGTCCGGCGTTTCGCACAGTCGGCCAGAAGGCCGGGTTCGCAGGGGTGTTGCTCCTGCTACTGCTTTCTCCAGCAGTCTTCCAAAAATTCCTGCCGCCGCGGGAAAGTCTTTACATGGCAGCGCCCTGGCGGCTGGGCGCTTATCCCTATATCCATGACCAGATATTTTCTGAGACCAATGATGTGGATATCGCGTTCATGGGCGACTCGCCGCTGTGGTGGGGCATTGATACCCCGCACGTGCAGGCGGAGCTGAGCCGCCGGCTGGGCAGGCCGGCGGTGGTGCGGTCCCTGTGCTGGACCTGGTCAGGAGTGGATGCGTTCTATTTCATCGGGAAAGATCTGCTGGAGCACCGCCACGTGCGCATGATCGTCTTTTGCGACATGACCGGTGGGACCAGCCAAACCGCTCATTATCAAGCTATGCATTTCTTCCGGTTTGGCGACGATCCGCAGGCTATGCAGGGTTTGAACTGGCGGGGCAGGACGTCGTTCTATGCCAGCGCAATACTCGGAATGCCTCGGAACCTGTTGAGCGCCCTTCGGCCGGACCTGCCCGCGATCCCTTCCAAAGAGGTTGGTTGGGCCGACATTCGAGGCGTTCCCAACCCGGCCACACGACTGGGCAGCCTGCCTGTTCGCACCGTGGAAACCGGCGTTTACTCAGACTATTCGCCAACCAACCGGCCTGACCCCGCGAGCGTTTGCGTTGAGTCGGAGAATGTAGCCGCATTTAAATTCGCTGGTCAGCCTGTGAGCAATACCCAGGCTGCCTTCGCGCGCAAGATCGGCGAACTGGCCCGCGAGCACCAGGTGAACCTGGTTTATCTTCATCTGCCCTTTAGCAGCGAGGCCGACGAATCAGTTATCACCGAAAGCGCAGACTGGCGCCAGGTGTTTCACGCGGACATTTCCTTGCTGGGAATTCCGGGCACGAAACTCCTCGGCCCCCTGGCGCCCGAGGAAAGGAAGAAGCTGTTCTGCGATTTCCAACATCTCAACGAAAATGGACAGATTTATTTTACATCCGTTATTACGGATCGGTTGCTCCAGCTCTATGAAGATCAAGCTCGGCATTGAGACGGCTTTGAGTGTGCTCATTATTGTGTTGGCGCTTTTGGCCCTGGCGCTGGTCTTGACCTCCGGACAGCCGTTTACTGACGCGCCGCCGGTTTATCGGGGGTTTTGAGAATGCGAGACCGTTGCTTTAACCAAATTGACCCCTCACCCCGACCCTCTCCCCTTCCGAAGGGGAGAGGGAGAGCCATCGGCGCTGGGTTGAGCAATGGGGCACGCGCTGACTTCGGCGCGCGCAGAATAGAAGAGGCAGGTCGAGGTCCTACGGGCTTCTTGTGGCACGAAGGCGGCCGGAGTTTCTCCCTCTCCCCTTCGGAAGGGGAGAGGGAGGGTCTCCCCGGTGTGCCCCGATCTTCCCAGAGCCGATCGTTTCGCCGGGCATAACCCCACAAGTTGTTGCCGTGAGCAAACAGAGCATTCTTATATTCGAGTTGTTCGCGTACATTTTCGTGGGCTGGGGCGTGATGACCTGGCTGAAGGGAAAGATGCGAGAAGCTTTGTTTCTGCTGCTCAACCTGGCGGCTCTTTACGTCTTTTTCTTCAACGCGCCGGATGGGCGCTACCTGGCCACTTACCTGGCCTATATTGTCCTGGCGTTAATCTGCTACGTGGCCCTGCGCCTGACCGCATCCAAACCCGGCAGCCTGCCTTGGATAGCCTTCTTCACGCCACTTCTGTTTTGGGCCCTGGTCCGCTACCTGCCGCCTTCAATTTACGGTGGCAGCCACCTGCCTTACGGCCCACTTTTTGTGGGCATTTCCTATCTGGCGTTTCGGCTCAGCCATCTAGTTGTCGAGGTGCGCAACGGAGTGGTGGCCCGCCCCGGCCTGGTCCGGTATTTGGGATATTGCTTTTTTCTTCCCACGATTCCTGTGGGGCCAATCAATCCCTACTCCAAATATCAGCGCGCACTGGAAGGCCCTAAAGCAGTCTTGCCGATGGGCGGCGCTTTGATCCGACTCTTAGTCGGTTTGGTGAAATTTAAGTTTGTGGGAAGTGTTTTCTTCCAGTTGAGCTATGCCAATCTGCTGCTCGACGACCATTACCATCCCTGGATAGACCTGCCTGTGGCCATGGTTTGTTACTTGCTGTTCCTCTACTGCAACTTTTCCGGTTTTTGCGATATGGCCATCGGCGCCGCCGCCCTTATGGGTGTGCCGGTGGCGGAGAATTTCGAGAATCCGCTGGCCGCGCGGAACATGAGAGAGTTCTGGAACCGCTGGCACATCACCCTTTCCCAATACATGCGCGACATCCTGTTTTCGCCGCTCTCAAAATTCCTGGCCCGTATTTTTGGCCCGTCCAAAGCCAATCACGCGGTTGCCATCTCCATATTCCTTGTTTTTTTGCTTATCGGCATTTGGCATGGAGTAGGTTGGAACTATGTTGCCTTCGGCCTGACGCAATCCCTGGGCGTGACCTCCGTTTTTTATTACACACTGTGGCTGAAGAAAAAGCTCGGGCGCCAGGGGTTCCAGGCCTACAACGAAAATCGCTGGGTGCAGGCCATGGCTGTGACCATCACATTCCTTTATTTCTCGGCTACGCTCTTCCTCTTTGCCAACACGCCCGAGGAAATGAAAAAGATCATCGCCTGCTTGAGATAGCCTCGGGAGCAACTTGATGCTAACCATCAGGTTGACAGCGACCGCCTGGGGGACGGAGCGCGGCCTTTAGGCCGCTTCACGCTTCGACGGCACGGAAGCGCCGGGGTTACCAGGTCCGTCCATCGAACCAAGGACGTTGAAGCGGCCTAAAGGCCGCGCTCCTGCACGGTGGCGGTGTCAAGATGCGCCCTTGAAGGAAGTTGTCCAGACATTGCGATTGCCTTCACGCTTCCATTTTGGTCTAATCTCTACGCCAAAATGACGAATACTTCCTTTAAGGTGCCGCGGGAACACCTGGTCCTGGCCCTGTGTTTGCCGCTGGCGGTGGTGATTGGATATTTTTTGGCCGACCCGAGTGACCTTGGCACCATTGGCTTGCTGCTTGGGATCGTGGGCCTCATAGCGGTTCCGATCCTGATGAAATGGCACCACCCGCTGCTCATTATCAGTTGGAACGCGTTCATCACGCCATCTTTTCTGCGCGGACAGCTTCAATTGTGGATCCTGATGGCCCTGGCGAGCACGCTCATCTGGGTGCTGAACCGGTCCGTGGATCCGGATAAACGCCTCATCTCTGTCCCTTCGTTGAGCAGGCCCCTGGCGTTCTTCACGGGCGTGGTCGTGCTTACGGCCTTTCTGACCGGTGGATTGGGCTTCCGGGCGCTGGGCTCGGCGCATTATGGCGGCAAAGGCTATATTCAACTCGTGGGGGCCATCCTTGGCTATTTCGCCATCACCAGCAAGCGGATCCCGCCCGAGCGGGCGTGGCTCTATGTGGGATTGTTTTTTCTTCCCATGCTCACGTCTCTGATGGGCGGCCTGATCTTTTACATGGGCCACCAGTTTTATTTTCTCTATTCCATCTTTCCCGCCACGACCGCCGCGAACCAATTGGCGGCCGAGAGTGGGCCGATTGATTTCTCGCGCTACGGCGCGCTGTCGTCAGCGGGCTGGGGCATCTATTGCTTTCTGCTGGCGCGTTTCGGAATGAGGGGGGTTTTTGACCTATCGAAGCCGTGGCGGTTGTTTTTCTTCGTCCTGGCGATGCTGGGTTGCCTGTTCTGCGGCTACCGAGGAGCGCTGGTGATGTTTGCCCTGACCTGCCTGGCCATGTTTTGGCTGGAGGGTCTGTGGCGCACTCGTACGTTGCCGATATTGATCAGCGCAATGATTTGCGGCATGGCCCTAGTGATTGCGTTCGCGAATAAGTTGCCGGGCGGCGCCCAACGTAGCCTCGCCATTTTGCCAATAAAACTCGACCCAATGGTCCGGGCCAGCGCCCAGGCCAGCAGCGATTGGCGCATCCAGATGTGGAAAGACGAACTCGAAGAGTTGCCCAAATATCTGCTGTTGGGAAAAGGCTACTCGCTCGATCCACAGGCCATGTACATGGCCGATGAATCAGCCATGCGTGGAGTTGCTTCTTCCTACGAGGGCGCCAAAGAAGCGGGCGATTTTCATAGCGGTCCGCTGACGGTCATCGTTCCTTTCGGCAGTTTGGGCGTTATCGCGTTCGTGTGGTTTATGGCCGCGGCATTGCGGCTCCTTTACAACAATTACCGTTATGGAGACCCGGCCTTGTTGTCTGTCAATACGCTGCTGTTGTCTGCATTTTCCGCGGAACTCTTCTTCTTCATTTTTCTGTTCGGCGGGCTTAAAGACGGGTTCTGCCTTTTCTCCGGCATCGCCGGCTTGAGCGTCAGCCTCAATGGGGGCATGTGTCAGCGACCTGCCGAACAAACCGTCTCCGCTCTGGAGGAACTTCAGTTATCTGAGCCGATTTGAAGCCGAAGATAGAAGATAGGAGAATTCCAAATTGCTCGACAAAGTTCTCGACAAAGTTCTCGACAAAGTTTCCCTGCAGCCCGTGCCTTTCTTCCATCTCCCATCTTCTATCTCCCATCTCCCCGCCCCTGCGGCACCAAAAATGCTACTATTTTGATTGAAAATCGCCGTTCGGTTAAGGTAATATTCGTTCTATGACCACCACTGGTTCACAGGCGCTCAGGACTTTGGTCATTTACGCCATCTGCGTTCCGCTGGCGCTGATGATCGGCTATCTTGTGGCCAACCCGCTGGACTGGTCCACCATCGCGTTCTTTGGTGTGCTGCTCCTTGTGATAGCAACCCCGATTTTGCTCAAGTTCCATCATGCGCTCCTGGTGACGACCCTGAGCATGACGGCTTACGCGTTCTTTGTTCCAGGCCGGCCTCCGTTATGGGAGCTCGTGGCGCTCATCAGCCTGGGCATCTCCATCCTTCAATACGCGCTATCCAGGCGCGCGGGATTCCTTCATGCCCCCACCATAACACGGCCATTGATTTTTATTTGTGTCGTGGTGCTTGTAACCGCAAAGTTCACCGGCGGAATCGGTTTCAACCTTTTGGGCGGCGAGAGCGTCGGGGGCAGACGTTACGTTGATATATTATGCGGCGCGGCAGTGTTTTTTGGGCTCATTGCGCGGAGAATCCCGCTTCACAAAGCGAACATTTATACCGCACTGTTCGTGCTGAGCGGAATCACCGCCATGCTCAGTCACGTCGCCATGTATCTGGGGCCCGCGTTTAATTTTATATTGTATCTGTTCCCGTCAGCAGGCACGGCGGAGCTTAGACCCGAGGGGGAGATTGGCCGGATCGGCGGCGCGGCGCTGGCTGGAGGGGCATTGGTCTCCTATATCCTCGCCCGTTACGGCCTGCGCGGTGTCTTCGCCCCTGGCCACTTTTGGCGGGTGATTGGGCTGTTCCTGTGCATCGTAGCCAGCCTTTTCAGTGGCTTCCGCGGCTCACTCATCGGAATCACGCTTCTTATTGTCTTCCTGGGTGTGCTGGAAGGCGTCTATAAATCCAGGTGGATGCCCGTTATGGTTCTTTGTGGCATTCTGGCCGCAGCCGTGACGATTCCATTGGTTCCAAAGCTCCCCTTCACCTTCCAGCGCACGATCTCCTTCCTGCCGGTGGAAATCTCGCCGGAGGCCAGGGCTTCAGCGGAATCCACCAGCGAGTGGCGCCTGGGGATTTGGAAGGAGGCGCTGCCGGAAGTGCCCAAGTACCTTTTCCTGGGCAAAGGACTTTCCATAAATACTGAGAAATGGTTGCAGGCCAACTCTTCCTCTGCGTTGGGTAATGAGAGCGGCACGTTGCTGGCCGGCGATTACCACAGCGGCCCCCTCTCGGTTATTATCCCCTTCGGCATCTGGGGCGTCATTGGTTTTGTCTGGTTCGTCTGGGCAGGCAGCCGGGTGCTGTATTTGAATTATCGCTTTGGCGATCCAGCCCTCAGAACAATCAATGCCTACCTGTTGGCCGCGTTTCTGGTTGAATTGTTCCAGTTCTGTTTCATCATGGGAGGTTTCCAGCCAGGCCTGATAAGGTTCTGCAGCATCTTTGGTTTCAGCGTGGCCTTGAATGGTGGCGTACGCAAACCCGTTCCGGCGCTGGCGCCCCAACCCATACCCATCCCGATCCGCCTGCGCATCAAACCCGCCGCAGCGTTCTCCCGCTAGAGCATGGCGCTGATATGTTCGCCTGTTTCTGGCTGGCGTTGGGCGCATATGCCGCTTTTTTCCTGCTCGCGATCATCTCGCGCGTGGGCGCCAGCCCGTCCCCACAAGCGTCTTTCCACCGCCTGCACCTGAGGGCCTCCATTTTATATCTGATTGGCTATGCGGGTTGGCTGCTCCGGCGAGCGGGACCGTTTGATATTCTTCTCGTGAGCGATTTTTTTATCGGCCTCTTCTTCTACTTTGCTTTCCATTACGCCGTTGTTGGGCCTTTCTTCGTCATCGCGCAGGCCAGCGTGTCCACCTCCCTTCTTTCGATCATTCACGAAAACGGCGGAAAAGCCATCCGCGATCAATGTTTGGCGGCTTACGGCGGCGGTCGCGGCTTCGCTTTTATCAAGGAGCAGCGCATGGCACGTGTTCAGCGTATGCTGGGGTGGATAATCATCCATGACGGCAAGTACGTGCTGACCAGGAAAGGGGCCGCTGTGGCGAAGCTTACACTTTTTTTCCTCAATCTTTGGGGCTTGCGCCAGTTGGGATCGGCACCGAAGGAACGAATGTGTGTCGCGACGGACAAGCCGCGAGCTGATTAGTTAAATCGTCTGACACATGATACCTGACACATGGCACCTGATACTGACTTCTGCACCCTGAACCCTGAACCCTCGCTCCTCTCCAAGCTCGACTGCGCCCTCCCTATCTCGCACCCTTTGGGCAACGTGAACGTCCTCCATGTCTTCCCCTATAGCCCGCGGATATCGGGCGGACATTCCAACGCCATTCGCAACTTCATCCAATGCCAACGCCCCAGAGGGATTAACGCCGTAGCCATTGCGCCGCGCACCGACAGCCCCGTTGCACTCGACTGGGGGTTCCCGCTCCTGGAAACGGATTTGCCCGCCGGTTTGCAGTGGGAGGCGCTGGACCGTGAGTTCGGCCTGAGGGTCGGGAACACTGTCGTGCATTTGCACAATGTGGAGCGCGCTCATCTGCCCTTCTTGAGCCAATTGCATTCTGCGCGAGTGCCTCACGTCTATACCTCGCATGGCCAGTTAAATTTTCGGGGCGTGATCCACTGGTTGAAAAAATTTGTTTATCTTCACCTGCTGGACTCCGGCCCGCGCCGGGCCGGCGGGATCCACCTGCTAACACAAGTGGCGGCACAGCGTTTGCCGCGTTTGCTGCCGCGTTTCCACGGCCCTGTCCTCGTACAGGGCAACCTCGCTGACGTTGCGGCCCTGGCCGCAACGCCGCCATGCGAGCGCAGCGAGTTTGGATTGCCGGCAGATGTTTTCGTGCTGCTTTTCCTCGGCCGGCTGGATGTTCATGTGAAAGGCCTGGATTTCCTCCTGCGCGCCTACGCGGCGCTGCCTGCGGAAAAGTTCCGGCTGGTCATGGCTGGCCCCGAATGGCAGGCCGGCCGGGCGCAGCTTGATTTACTTGCGCGAGAATTGGGGTGCAGAGACCGGATCCATTTTACGGGCCCGCTTTATGGCGAGAAAAAATGGGGCCTGTTACGGCTGGCCGATGCCTTCGTGTCGCCCTCGCGGTGGGACGCGTTCCCGGTTGCCATGATCGAAGCCATGGCGGCCGGATTGCCGGTGGTCACTTCGAACAAAATCGGCCCGGCCCAGGAATTCGCGCAAGCCCAAGCCGCGCTCGTTGTTCCTCTGGACGAAACGGCTCTGGCCCAGGCCATCGCCAAATTGGAAGCCGAACCCGAAGAACGGAAAGCGCTGGCCCAACGAGGCCGGGCCTGGGCGGAACTGAATTGCTCGCCTGAGCGAGCCGGGGCGCGGTTTGGGGAGTTTTATGAAGCTGTTTTAACAAAAACGAATTAACGCAAAGACGCAAAGATGCAAAGACGCAAAGATGTAACTTGGTAACGATTTAACCATTTAACTTTTTTAACTCATTTAACCTGTTGGTTCTGTTTATCTGAACAACCGGGCCAATCCCGGCCTGGTGCGAACCAGTTCGCGCCAGCGTTCGGGCCATGGAATCTTGCGAACCAGGCTCTGCCCGGTGGCAAGCCCCCGGAACGTCGCGCGCAAGGCTGCGCTTTTTGCCAACCATAAGCTGGGCTCGGCCACGACTTGCCCGCCGAAGGAGAGCTTGAATTGCGAGATCGCATAATGAGGCGAGTCTTTTTCCAGTGAGCAGCCGCCGAAATCATATTGGCGCCAACCCTGGGCCCGGTAATGCTGCAGCTCATGCCAATGCAACAGCCGGTTGGTGGGGCCGATCACGCGCGAAAGGTTTTCCTGCTCCCGGTCCGCGGTTCCGCTCAGCAGTAGTCGCGCGCGCGCTGGCGCGTTCCGAAAGATGACGTGCGTGACCACGGGCGTGCCCTGCCAATAGCATAAAAATATGTCATGCAAGGGCAGTTCTGAGTCCCAGGTTTCCCTGGGGAGTTCTTCGCGATATTTCAGCCGGCGGATGGATTCATTCAACAATACTCGCGCTGTTTCTACGTTTTCATTGAGCGTAATCCGGCAGTCGAACTTTTGGGCTTTGCGAACCTCATAGCGGCAGGATTTTGGTTCAAGGGCATGCCAGAGTTCCTCTTCAGTTCGCGCCAGATCAATGAGCGGCGTTTGAAAAGGTTGGGATTTGAAAACCCACGGGCTGAGTTCACGGGCCAGGGCCTCCGGACATTGGCGCAGCATCACTACCGCTGCCTGCTTCAACATTGCCGTAACCTCTTCCAGGCGCTCAGGCCACCAGCCAAAAGCCGCGGGGAGCTTACAATACGTCCTTTTGGACTGGAACATCGCCCAGCCATGGTGCCAACCGCGCAGACGTGCCGCAATGCGGAAAGGCGTGAAAAATCCAAAACGGGCGCACCTTGAATGTACCGTTTGCCCGAACCTTTCCCTCGGTCCGCGCCGGGTGAGGGCACCCGGCCTACAGGCGCAGCGCTGTGGACATGTAGGCCGGGTGCCCTCACCCGGCGCTTTGCGGATATGCTACAGGCAGGTAACGGTACTTTTAGGATCACGCCCTCCAAAACCTCGTAGCAGCCGAGGTGACGAGGCTCTAATAAATTTCGGATTTCGGATTTCGGATTTCGGATTTTGAATTAGAGCCTCGTTATCTCGGCTGCTACAATTGTTTCACTGATGTCGCCGGCCAAATCCAGTTTTATCCCCACGCCCGGGCTTGCGTGTGACTGGTTCCAACGCAGACGCTACCGGCGCATCCAGGCGCAGGAAGAAAAGGGTGCCGCGCACCAGTGGTTTCTACTGTGCGGTCCGGCAGCGCCAGAAGCCAGGCTCAAGCCGGAGCCCGGCCGACTCCGCCAGATTCTCCCACCCGAGGACCGGGCCTGGGCAGACCCGTTCCTTTGGAAACGAGGAGACGATTTTTACATTTTTTGCGAAGAATGGGTTTTCGGGCAACCGCACGCCCACATTGCGGCGTTTAAGGTTTCGGCCGGCGGGCAACCAATGTCGGAGAGCGTGCCGGTTTTAAAAGAAAGTTATCATCTGTCCTATCCGTTTCTGTTCGAACACGAGGGCGCCCTGTACATGCTCCCCGAAGCGGGCGCCGGCAGGACGCTGGCTGCCTATCAGTGCGAGGAATTTCCGCATCGCTGGCGCAAGCGCGCCCTATTAATGCAGAATATCCGGTTTGCCGATGCCACGCTAATCGAGCACCAGGAAAAGTGGTGGCTCTTCATGACCCTTAATCGCAGGCTTTTTGCGTTGAACCGGGACCTGTTTGTTTTCTGGGCTGAGTCGCCCCTGGCGCAAAACTGGCGCCCCCACCCGCACAATCCCGTCGTGCGCGACATTCAAAGCGCCCGCCCGGCGGGCAGTATCTTTGAACTGGGCGGCAAGCTTTACCGGCCTTCGCAGAACTGCCTGATTCGATACGGCTATAGCTTGCGAATCAACGAGATCCTCCGGCTGGATACCCAAGGCTATCAGGAGGTTCCAGTGACCGAAGTCCGGCCCGATGCCGCCTCTGGCCTGCGGGCACATCACCATCTGGATTGGCGCGACGGCTTGATGGTGATGGACTCCCAACGGTTATTGTCCGCCTCAGGTGTTAATCGTTAAAAAGTTAAAACGTTAAAACGTTAAAACGGTGGTGTGTCGGAAATCCTTGTTACAGACTGTCATCAGATTAGAAATCTGCGCTACTTCCGAGGCTAGGCCGAGAATCTGAAGTGCGCCCCAAGCGTCGGCGCGGCCGATTTCATTGCTGAAATAATGACTTAGCTCGTACACAATGGTTCAAGTCTGAACATGTTTTGCATAGATTAAGATTGCCCCGCTCTAACCTCTAACGCTCTAAAGTACCAATGTTCAAACGTCGCCGGCAGCGAGCAAATGACCATGCGCCTGGAACTACGGACCACTGACCACTGACTACTGACTATTAATGGATAAACGACTCCGAGTATTGCTCTCCGCTTATGCCTGCCAGCCCGGGAGGAGTTCCGAGCCGGGAGTGGGCTGGAATTGGGCTCGGCTCATGGCTCGGCACCACGAAGTCTGGGTGCTCACTCGCGCAAACAATCGTTCCGACATCGAAAAAGCCAGCGCAGATGCTCCCGGGGTTCACTGGGTCTATATGGACCTGCCCAAGGCGTTGAGTTTTTGGAAAAAAGGCGAGCGAGGCGTGCAACTCTATTATTACTTGTGGCAAATCGCCGCGTATTTCAAAGGCCGGAAACTGCATCGGGAATTCGGGTTCGATCTGATCCATCACATCACGTTCGGACGGTACTGGGTTCCGGTGTTTCTCGCTTTTCTCCCCACGCGCACCATGCTTGGCCCCCTGGGCGCAGGCGAATCCACGCCGCCGGCCCTTATGCCGCTCTACTCGCTGCGTGGCAGATGGCTCGAATGGGTCCGGGACGCCACCCGCTGGCTGGCCGACATTAACCCCTTTTTGCGCGCCACTTTGCGCCGCGCCTCTTTTGTGCTGGCTACCACCCCTCAAACCGCCGAGCGCATAAAGCGCCTGGGCTGTCCTGAAGTCTCCGTCTGCACGCATTTCTTTCCGCAATGGGGGACGCCTTACGACCAATTCTGCCGGTTCGGCGAAATCCCGGTGCGCAACGAAAAGCCATTCCGCTTTATTACCATTGCCCGGCTTATCCATTGGAAGGGCCTGCACTTGTCTCTTCCTGCGTTCGCCACGTTCTTGCGCTCGCGCCCGCAAAGCGAGTATTGGATCATCAACGAGGGACCGGAAACCCCGCGCCTTAAGCGCATGGCCGAAGAACTGGGGATTGCAGACAAGGTAACGTTCTGGGGCCGGCTGCCGGAGTTGAGCCAGGTCTATGAGAAACTGGCTCAATGCGATGTCCTCATTCATCCGGCCCTGCACGAAGCTTTCGGCAACGTCTGCCTCGAAGCCATGGCTGCCGGACGACCGGTGATCTGTTTGGACGTCGGCGGCCCCGCCCTTCAGGTCACTGAGCAGACCGGGTTCAAGATTCGTGTGGACTCGGCGGAACGCACGTTTGGAGACATGGTCGGAGCCATGACTCTGCTCCATGACGACCCCGCCATGCGCGCCCGCATGGGCGCAGCGGGCCGCGACCGCGCCAAAGCCATGTTCCATTGGGAGGGACGCAGCCAGGAAATGAGCAAGTTTTATCTTCAGGCCGTGGCCCAGAAGCCGGAGGCGTCTGATGTCAGAGCGCCGGCCAAGGCCGCGACGGAGGAGTTAAATGGTTAAAAGGGTTAAAACGTTAAAAGGTTGGAATGTTAAAACGGGCGCGCCATCAAAGCTTTTGCCCCAATGAATGACGTTTGCCATTGCTCTTACTCCATCGCGTAGCGATGAAATGAGAGTAGCCGTGGGCTTTCAGCCCACGGGAAACGTTTAAAAAGTGATGTCGTCGCGTAGCGACCATTGAATATCTCGGCGATGGCGTTTCGATCGTCGCTACGCAACTCGCAGGGTAATGCGTGCCCTGACCCGTGGGCGCAAGCCCACGGCTACTCTCGTTTGGCCGCTACGCGGCTTTATTCCCAGCCCTCGACGCGCTCTGACTTTCTGAGGGCGTTGACCACGAATTCGGTAAGCACTCTGAGCGGCTGTCCTGCCGACGCGCCAGAATCCTCCTCCGGACCGAGCTCCCCCATGAAGCCCGTTCCAACGTGTTGCACGTACGTTCGTGAGAGGGAATCCGAAGTCCAGATAAACGTGCGCGAGGCATACAGCAAATCAGTATGTGCTCGAATAGCTCGCCGCAGATCACCATCGCCGGGAACCTGATAGGAACGCACACATATACCGCCTTTGATCAGGGTCTTGATGCGTTGCCAGCGCAGCCGCAAACCCAAACCCGGCAAATTCGCAGCCCCATTTGTGGGTATCTGGAATGATTGCACCGCTAGTCGGGCGCGTGGAAAAAGGAAGTCAACCGAGTCCAAAAACAGGTTCAGCAGCGCCGAGGGCGTTTTGGAGTGCGCGGACATGTCCGCGCTTTGGAACGACGCGACATGTCGCGTCGATGAAAACGGCGACATGTCGCCGCACTCCAAACCGGACTGTGAGCTCCGTTCCGCGGTAACCGCGCAGACGACCGAAATGCCCGGCGGGTGCCGCAATCGCAGCCACAGCCGTTTGGCGTCCTGAGCCACATATCCGAGCATGGCAAGAAAACTTTTTGGCCTGACCAGCGCCTTACGGATGAGCGAACGCCGGACGGGCCAAAGCCCGCGGGTCGAGGGCCCATCTGCTGGATTTCGGCGAACCTGCTTCGCCCGTTGAACGCCCGAATCCGGGTTCGCAACGAAATCAGCCGACGATTCTCCCTCTCCCCCGCCGAGGGGGAGAGGGCTGGGGTGAGGGGGCATTTCGCCTTCGACTTTCATCGAGGCTGGGGAATTCGCTGCTGGCAAGTCGTTCAAAAGACTCTTCTGGCATTTCGCCAACTCTCCTCCGATCCGCCCAAACGCCTTCCGCAGACTGTCGGCCAATTCTTCCGGATCGGACAACTGCGCATAAAGTCTTGCCAACTGCTGCCGGTACCGGTCGCTGAGTTCGGCGCGCGACATGGCCGCCAGGAACAAAATGACCGACTCATGCTTCGGGTGAGGAATGTAAAAGTCCGGCTGCTTGCGTCGCAAACTTAAGATCTCATTGGCGCTCAACACAGGGAACACCCGCCAGCGGACCTCGCATTGGACGTCAATCCGCAGGAATCCTTCTGCCGGGCGCCAAAAAACCCACGAAAAGCAGATGTGCCGAATACGTTGGGCCAACTGATATCCACCGGCTTTCGCCGCCGCTGCCAGGATCTCCGCCATCGGCCCAAGGGCTGGCGCTGCCACCAGCAAATCCACGTCCGAGGACCCGCCCTCGTACAATTGCTCATAGTTTCGCAGCACGCAGTACGAAATCCCACGCTCATTCAGCCCATGAAACAGTTTCAAGAGAAAGTCTCTGCGCGCGCTCATTTGCCTGTCGAAATTGTAGCAGCCGAACCGGCTCCTTCAATCGCTGTTCTTTCAAGATACGCCCCCGGGTTTAACAGGGCGCGTTCAAGAAAGTCAAAAAAGGAGCGCACAACTCTGTTGTGCGTGGCTGTTGGCTGCGTTTTCCCCCATGAGCCACGAACGACTCGCACAACAGAGTTGTGCGCTACGATCTTGAACGCGCCCCCCGGTTGTAAGGTTAGCGCACTTCCGCTCTTGAAATTGTATTTTTTTCCTCTACTTTTGCATTGAACACTGGATCGGGCGCTCGATGAGGAGTCGCTGGGTCCAAACGAATCTGCGCGCAAGCAACAGTCCCGCAATATGCAAAAGAGCCGACGCACCTGGGAAACCTTCGAAGAAATGCGCAGGGCCGCCGAAGACGGCGACGCTGCGGCTCAGTGGACCATGGGAATCTGTTACCAGACCGGCCAGGGCGTGGCCCAGGACAATCAGGAAGCGGTCAAATGGTTTCGGCGGGCCGCGGACAAGAATGATGCCTCGGCGCAATGTTACCTGGGATTTTGTTATCAGAACGGCCTGGGCGTTCCACAGGAAATGGGACAGGCCGCCAGATGGTTCCGCGAGGCCGCCGAGCAGGGCGATCCCGCCGCACAATTCAATTTGGGCGTCCTTTACGAGATGGGCCAGGGTGTGACACAGAATTATGCGGAGGCAGTGAAATGGTATCATGCAGCAGCCGAACAGGGTGAACCTCAGGCCCAATTCAATCTGGGCGTCTATTACGAGACCGGCCAGGTTGTGCCGCAAAACTACGAGGAAGCCGTCAAATGGTATCGCCTCTCGGCCGAGCAGGAATGTGCTCCCGCTCAATGCAATCTGGGCCTTTGTTACGAAACCGGGCGCGGCGTCGAGCAGAATGTCCGCGAAGCGGTCAAATGGTTCTGCCGCGCCGCGCGCGCGGGCGACAAGACCGCCCAGCACAACCTCGGCGTCTATTACGCAAGCCTCGAGGCGGCGGAGAAAGCCACCGCAGAGGAGGCAGCGGCTGAAGAGCCGGCGGCTTGACGGCGGAGCGCGGCTCTCCGAGCCGCAGCGGCCTCGAACCCATCCGGCATTGAAACTGCCCGACTCGTTTTTGCTAAAGGACGTGATGCGGCTCAGAGAGCTACGCTCAGTAGCAGCCCATACAACACTCGTGAACCGCCTGCACCAGATTTGCCTGCCTTTATTCCTTAGCCTGGTTTCCGCGTTAGCCCAAACCAACGAACCCTTTGATGGCCATCCCTGGAACCTCTCGACCGGCAATCTTTCGGTCGGTTTCATCCAGGCATCGCCCATAGGCGCACAGCCGCGCGCTGATGTCTTTGAAGCCCCGCCGTCGGCGGAGTCTCTTCGACATCTGAAGGATCTCGGCTTGGTTGCGGATGAGGATTACGTCGCGTGGGGCGCTGTGGAGCGCGAACCGGGCCGCTGGGATTGGAAGCAGCATGATGCCATGGAACAGGCTCTCCATCAGGCGGGCTTGAAGTACGTTGTCTATAATTGGGTACATTTTCCTCCGGTCTGGTTGCGCGACCAGCAGAAAGATAAGCGCACACTTATGCGCTGCCTGGAGCACGATCAGGAAACTCATTACCTGTCTATTTTCGATCCGCGAACCATCGATTGGTACGATCATTTTTACAAGGCGCTGAACGAGCATTTCGGGAATCGGATTGATGATGTGTACGCCTGCATTTTGGGCCCTTACGGCGAAGGCAACTATCCGCTGTTTACACCCGATTGGGTAAACATGGGCCATTGCCATGAAGGCTACTGGTGCGGCGACGAATTCGCGATCAAGGCGTTTCAAAACGCGATGCGGCGCCGCTACCTGAGGATCAATCGGCTAAACCGCGCCTGGAGTTCGCATTATCGGTCGTTTGCTGAGATCGATCCTCCTGGGAGCGCGGGCATCTTGCCCGCAAGTACGGGAGCGAACCCTCGCGGGCAAGATGGTCCGGGCCGGACTGGCCAGGACGCCCCCAGCCCACAGGAACGCCGCCGATGGCTTGATTTCATCGGCTGGTATCATCAGGCCATCATTGATTTCGCCGAGCAATCCCTGCGAACAGTTCTGAAATACTTTCCCCCCGAGAAGGTGCGCATGAAGCCGGGAGGCAATGCGCGGGGAGTCAACCCGATTTCCTGGGGCACTTACTGCCCCGGCTATGCGAAGATGGCCGGCGCTTATGGGATCGTCCTTCAACCAGCCGATTGCCAGGGGGCCGTTTTCGGCGATAAATGGATGGGCACTGCGTACCAGTTTTATCATGTGAAAGAATGTACCGAGCCTCCTGGTGATATGGATGAAAAGACCTTCGTGCGCCGGATTTTGTCGGATGTGTCCTGTGGCGCAAGCCAGTTCTTCACGTATCAATTCGAGCAACACGCGGCCAACACGCGAAAGTACGCCGCTCTCCTGACCGGCAAGCCGGGCGAAACCGAGGTGGCGGTCTATTGCCCAACCACGCTCTACCGTCTCGGCGGCAGCCTCGATCCGACGATCGCAGCTAGCGCCCGGTTGCGTGGGCTGTGCGATTTCGACGTCCTGGACGAGTTATTGATCACCGACGGCGCGCTCACGCGCCAACGATATCGCGCTATGATTCTGTTCCAGGCGGACACCGTCGAGCGGGCAATCCTGGAAAAAATGGAGGCGTTCCAGCGAGCAGGTGGAAAAATAATCGCGGTGGGCGCCAAAGAAATAAAAGATGTCGAAGGAAAAGCGTGGTCCAAAGCCGGGAGCTTGCCTCATGTCTCGCAAGTCACCAATGGCCGGGAATGGCTCGAGGAACTCTCGGTGGCATTGGCCGGATGCAAAGGGGTCGAAGGGCAGTTGGATGGCCTCTGGACGACTCGGCGTGGTCAGCAATTGATTTTGCTTAATACGACTGACAAGCCGATTCAACGGCGGATTGATAGCAGGTCTGTGATCGTTCCGGCAGGCGGAATTTGGTCCGAAAAATAAGTATCCCTGCGAACACGACCACGGGACTTGCCGGTTCCGGCAAATCTTTCATGCGCTGATCCGTGCTTCACCAGGTAGCTATCCAAATAATCGGCGGGCCACCGAAGCCAGGCCGCTCTTAACTGCTCGGTTTCTGCTTCAAGGTCCATTGTCACGCCAACTGTAGTCCCGATTCGGCGCGCGCCCGCTCATCGTGCAGTTTGATGATGGTGTGCGCCAGGCAAAGAAGTCGCCGCTTCTGCCGCGCGCCCAGAATTGCGGGAAGTTCATGGGCAAAGAAATAGGCCAAAATTAAGCACTGACAAGACCTTTCGGCCAAATCGGGGATTGCCGCTGAGTCTCGGGGGCGCATCTTGAATTTACCGTTATCCTGCCGCGGAACACCCAAGGCGCCGGGTGAGGGCACCCGGCCTACAAGTCCAGAGCGCTGCGCCTGTAGGCCGGGTGCCCTCACCCGGCGCGCTCGGAGGGAGATATCCGGAGTAACGGTATATTTAAGATGCGCCCGAGTCTCGGCGGCCGTTCGTGCGGCGGTTGACGATGCACACTGAAATGGAATAAGTTGAGCCCATGCAGTTGACGATAGACGTCCCTGACGATTTGGTCAGCAAACTGGAACCAGAGCGCGAGCACTTGGATGAAATCCTGCGATTGGGTTTGTACCGCCGCTGGTCCAATGCCAACAGCCTCTGGCGCGAGATCGTGTCCTTTGTGGCGCGCGGGCCTAAGCCCGAGGAGATTGTCGAATTTCACGCATCGGAGGCAGCTCAGGCGCGCTTGCGGGATCTGATTGACCGAAGCAAGGAAGGGACTCTCACCGAGGCTGAGAGAAGCGAGTTGGATGAACTCCGGCATCTGGACCACCTGGTCACCTCGATCAAAGCCGCAGCCTGGCAGTATCTGCGCAAGGCCGCGTGAGCACGACGCACGTGCCGCTTGCGCTGCGAAGCGCCAATTTCGAACGGGCATCTGGCCGCTGCGAATACTGCCTGGTCCCATCCATCGGCGTCCTCTTCCCGCACGAACCCGACCACATCATCGCGGAGCAGCACGGCGGCGCAACCACGCTGGAGAACCTGGCGTTGGCCTGTGTTCATTGCAATGCCTTCAAAGGCACGAACCTCTCCTCGGTAGATCCTGAAACCCGCGAGATAGTTCTCCTTTACAATCCGCGGACCGACCGATGGGATGACCATTTCCGCCTGGATGGCCCGCGAATCCTGCCTCTGACACCCACGGGCCGCGCCACTGCAAGGTTGCTCAGATTCGGCGATCCTGAACGAGAACAGGCCAGACGCGATCTGTGGCTGGTGCAAAGGTATCCGGGATGACGCGACCAGGTAGAAGTTTCGTTCTGATGCTGCTGCCGCTCTGGCTCGCATCGAGTCATGCAGGACTCGCGGCTGAGGCTCTGCGCTTGTCCGGCCCGGAAATCTTTCGCCAGCTCTGCGCGAAATGCCACGGCCGGACTGGCGAGGGCGTGAAAGGCAAATACGCGGATGCCCTCCGCGGCGATTGGTCCATCGAGAGGCTGACCCGTTACATTGACCGGAACATGCCCGAAAACAACCCGGGCAAGTGCAAAGGCGAGGATGCCGCTGCCGTCGCCCGATACATCTACGACGCGTTTTATTCACGCGAGGCGCGATTGCGCAACAAGCCGGCGCGCGTCGAATTGGTCCGGTTGACCAATCGGCAGTACCTCAACTCCGTCGCCGACCTGCTCAAGCATTTCACAGGAAGCGATCCCGACCTGGGCGCTGAGCGCGGACTGAACGCCGTCTATTACGACTCGAGGGATTTCGATGGCGATAAAAAAGTTTTCGAACGGGAAGACAGGGAGGTGGGCTTCGATTTCGGAACGGGCAAGCCGGCTACGCAGTTCACCAACACCAGTGGATTCTCGATCCAATGGCGCGGCTCGCTGATCGCCGAAGAAACAGGCGAGTACGAGTTCATCTTGCGGACGCCGAACGGCGCGCGGCTATGGGTGAACGACGAGCAGGAGCCGCTAATTGACGCGTGGGTCGCTTCCGGAATCGTGACCGAACACAAAGCGGCGCTCAGGCTGATTGGCGGCCGCGTGTATCCGCTACAACTGAATTTTTTCAAGTTCAAGGAAAAGACGGCTTCGGTCTCGCTGCAATGGAAACCGCCGCATGGCGCGCAACAAATCATTCCCGCGCGCAATCTCTCGCCGACGCGCGTCTCGCCGACGTTCGTGATCAGCACGCCCTTTCCCGCGGACGATTCGAGCGTGGGCTACGAACGCGGCGTAGGGGTTTCGAAGGCATGGGACGAAGCGGCCACCCAGGCCGCGATCGAGGCGGCCAATTACGTCGTCCAGAATCTCGATCACCTGGCCCACACCAAACCCAACGACACCAACCGCATCGCCAAAGCGCAATCCTTTTGCCACGAGTTTGCCGCGACCGCCTTCCGCCGCCCGCTGACAAGGGATCAAGCGCGGCTCATCTCGGCCCAGTTCAGCGGCAAGCTGCTACGGAGCGCCGAATTCCATTTCGGCGCGAACCTGTCACCGGTTCCCAAGGGGCCGAAACGGAGTTCGGCGCTCCGGCCCGGTCTGGCTGGCGCATTAGAGGACTCGGTGAAACGGGTCGTGCTGCTGACGTTGAAATCGCCCCATTTTCTCTACCTCGGGTTGGACTCAGGCAAACCAGATGACTTCGACGTGGCAGCGCGGCTTTCATTCGGTTTGTGGGATTCGCTGCCAGATCCCGAGTTGAGCGCTCGGGCAGCTCAGGGCGGTCTGCGCAACTGCGAGCAGGTCGCGCAGCAAGCGCGGCGCATGCTGGGCGATCGGCGCGCGCGATCAAAGATGCAGGCCTTCTTCGAGCACTGGCTCCAAATGAAGCACGTCGAGGACCTCTCCAAGGACGACAAACTGTTTCCGGGCTTCACCCCCGAGATCGTTGCCGACCTGCGCTCTTCGCTGAACGTTTTCCTGGATCATGTAACCTGGAGCGATGCGTCGGATTACCGCGCGTTGCTGCTTGCGGATTATCTCTACGTGAACAATCGGCTGGCGCAGTTCTACGGCATGGCCACGAACGCCACCGACGATCTTTTCGAGGCGACGCCCGGTTCGACCGAGCGCTCCGGAGTATTAACACATCCGTATCTGCTCGCGTCGTTCTCGTATCAGAAATTCTCGTCGCCGATTCATCGCGGCGTGTTTCTCACGCGCAACATCATGGGCCGCGCGCTCAAGCCCCCGCCTATGGCCCAGACTTTCAAGGACGCAGAATTTGCGCCGGACCTCACGATGCGCGAAAAGGTCGCTCAAATGACCCGCCCGCAAGCCTGCCAAACCTGCCACTCGGTCATCAATCCGCTCGGCTTCAGCCTCGAGCATTTCGATGCCGTCGGCCGGTTCCGGACCAGCGACCATGACAAACCCATTGATGCAGTCAGCGATTATACCACCGCCGACGGGCGCACCATCCGCCTGGCCGGCCCGCGCGACGTCGCCGCCTTCGCGGTGAACAGCGAGCAGGCGCAAAACGGTTTTATCGAGCAACTCTTTCATCATGTTGTCAAACAGCCGATGGCGGCTTATGGTAGGGACGTTCCGGAGCGCCTGCGCCAATTGTTCGTCGCTTCCGGGTTCAACATGCAAACACTTTTGGTCGAGTGCGCTGCCACCGCCGCCATGCACGGCGTCGCACAACCCACCTTCTGACCGACTACCATGAACGCCCTCCACCGCAGAGATTTCATGAGGCGACTCGGCCTGTCCGCCGCCGCGCTGCCCTTCGTCGCCGGCCTGCCCAGCCTTGGCCTGGCTGCGCCCGCAAGACCGCGGCAGCGATTGATCATCATGTTCAGCCCCAACGGCACCATCCCGCCGGCCTATTGGCCCGAGGAGACCGGGACCGACTTCAAGTTGAAGGAGATTCTGTCCCCACTCGATGCCTTCAAAAACCGGATGCTCGTCCTGAAAGGCCTTTGCAACAAAGTTCGCGGCGACGGCGACAGTCACATGCGCGGCATGAGCTGTTTGCTCACCGGCATCGAGTTGTTCCCCGGCAACGTCCAGGGCGGTTCCGACACTCCTTCGGGTTGGGCGAGCGGTATTTCCATTGATCAGGAGATCAGCAACTTCTTGCAGGGCCGCGAGGACACCCGCACGCGCTTTGGCTCGCTCGAATTCGGCGTGGGCGTCACCGACCGCGCCGATCCGTGGACCCGCATGTCTTATGCCGGCCCGAATAAACCCGTCGCGCCGATCTCCGACCCGTATCAGATGTATCAAAAGCTGTACGGGCAATTGAAAGACAAGCAGAACCTGGAGAGCATCCTCGAGGACGTGCGCGACGATTTGAAAAAAGTTCGCCCGCTCGTCAGCGCCGAGGATCGGCGCCTGATCGAGGAACATGAGGCGCTGGTGCGGAATATGGAGCGGGAAATCGCCGCATACAGCCGGCAGAAGCTGCGCGTCGGCCCGCCCACGCTCCAGGAAGGCATCGCCGATCAGAACGACAACGTGCCGCGCCTGAGCCGGATGCAAATTGACCTGCTCATCAACAGCTTCGTCAACGACATGGCGCGTGTCGCCACGTTGCAATACACCAAGTCGGTCGGCCAGGCCCGCATGAACTGGCTCAATATCACCGGCGCCCATCACGAACTTTCACACGAGCCGGACAACAACGCCGAGGCCCAGGAAAAACTGGTGAAGATAAACAAATGGTTCGCGGGCGAACTGCGCTACCTCGTCGAAAAATTGGCCGCCACTCCCGAACCCGGCGAGCCCGGCAGCCTGCTGGATCACACCCTGATCGTATGGACCAACGAACTGGGCAAAGGCAACTCCCACACCTTGGATAACATTCCTTTCACGCTCATCGGCGGCGGGTTCGGTTTCAAAATGGGCCGCTCGCTCAACCTGGACAAAGCTCCTCACAACCGCCTGCACCTGGCTCTCGCCCACGCCGTCGGTCACCGCATCGAAACCTTCGGCAAGCCCTCTCTTTGCGAAGCCGGACCGCTGAATCTGAGTTAGCCGGAGAATTATTGAATTCCATTTTCCTGCCACATAATCTTCCTGCCCGCTGCGGATCGCCAATTTCGAGCGGGCGTCAGGCCGCTGCGAATATTGCCTGGTCCCAAGCATCGGCGTTCTCTTCCCGCACGAACCCGACCACATCATCGCGGAGCAGCACGGCGGCGCAACTTGCCCGATTCAAGACTTTGGGCTAGAGTTTGCCCGTGAGGACAATGTCAACGCCCCATTGCTCGAAGCCCTTGCTGACAGCGTGGCGGCTTGTTTGGACAAAGCTAGCCTGGAGGCAATTGCCCGCCTGGAATTAGATCCCTTCACTCGGGACCGCCTGGATGAGTTAGCGGATAAGGCTAATGAGGGCCAGATCTCCCCCGAGGAGCGATCCGAGTACCTGGGCTTTATCAGAGTGACAGAGTTTCTTGGCTTGGCCCAGCTTCGGGCCCGTTCACGGCTTGGTCTGCCGCTGGCTTCGTCCTCGATGGTGTAAAGATTGTCGGCCTAACTCCCACAGGCCGCGCCACCGTCTGGGTGCTGGAGATGAATTCCGAACAACGCCTCAGATGGAGAGCAGCGCTACGCAGCCATGGCTTGCTCTAAGCGGGTTTCCGGGGAATGCAGCCCCCCTCGCCGGATCCGTCCAACTCCATCGCGCCCCTCGCGTTTTGCCTTTCTGCTATTTGCGATTCGCTATTCCGTGGGCTTGTGGTCCCGTAGTCCTGTAGTCTGTAGTCAGTGGTCAGTGGTCAGTAGTCCCGTAGTCTTGTGGTCCCTTCGGCCCCGTGCAACCGCTTCTCCCCGCAGGAGCGCGCGGCAGTCTGCGAATTGCAGCATTTGTTGTCGTGGCGCGGTCTCGCTGAAGAGGCGCCAAGAGCGAAGAATGCCCGAACTCCGCTCTGACCCTTTTCCTTTTCCGTGGGCGGCGGCTTGATAAAAATAGGCTTGTAGAAGTCGTTCACGAACATGTCAGCCCTGGCTTTAGCGCTTCCTTCTGCCATTTCGACAGTTTGCATTTAGGCGGACTTCCGGTTCGCATCCAAACCCATTCACCGGGCATACACTTGTCCTTTCTGCGTTTCGGCCGATGGGTGGATTGGCTGCAACAAGGACAGCGATGGGTATCGTTTCCTAAAGAAGCGGCCTTTGTGCCGGCGTAATAAAACCTCCAGCGTCGCTTCAGGCGGCCAATCGCGCACGAGGAAGGTTTCGGCGATGGTCTCCGCGCCGTGTTCGTACGCCAATCGCCGCACGAAGGCAGGGCTGGAAGCAGCGTTTACGATGAAGCCGCGCACGGCATGGAGTTCATTCTCGGTCAATTCCCGGCCCCGCTTTCGAAAAGCGGACACCAGACGGTTGAAGCCCAGCATAAATTCTTCGCCTTCCTCGGGATTGGAGAATGCGCCGATGCCCTGGTCGTGATTCAAGAATTCGGGTGACAGCTTCATCCGGGGACCTGCCTGATCGAAGCCGCGCTCAGCCATGATGCGCGCAGCTTGTTCAGGCTTTTCCGCCCATTCGCCTTGCATGCGCTTCTGCTCGGCCGCTGTCAGCGCGAGCCCGTCTGGAAATGAGACCAGATCGCTCCCGTAATACGCGACAAACTTCGCATGGAGTTCTCGAATCAATTCGCGCCCCTGCTGCGCTTCGTCGGGACAGTACCGGTAGGCCATGGCACTGGCTGTTTCGAGCATTTCCTTGCGGATGTTCGCTTCCTCATGTTCGGGGAGGTTCTCGAATGTTTCCTGCGCTCCCGACCAATACCATTCGTCGCGCCACGGCGTCAGCGCGCCATACACAACCATGCCGGGCAGGAATGGACACTGGCCCACATTCATGCGGATTGTGTAAGGGCACCCGTTGACCAGGTTCCGTGCGGTGATGGTTTTCACTTCGCCACCCTCTTCATGCCGTGACAGCACCCGAAAAAATGAACGATGCCGCTCGTACCAGCTTCGCAACGTGGCGCGGTCTCTTTCGGGCAAATCCAGCGCGCCGGCCAGCACATCAATCGCGCCCAGGCCCGCCCACTCCGTGCAATGAGCGCAGACGAAATCGTCTTTGGCAGCGATGTCCGGGTCTCTCTTCTCATCATCGAGATACTTGAAGAACAGAAATCGGAACAGATACGAGCTGATCCCGGCCCAAAACAGCTTGCGTTTGACGTCCCAGCCGTAATCGTTCGGAGTGGCGAGAAACCGTTTCAAACCCGAATCGCGCGGCACTCGCGCGAAGCGCTCGTCCAAAAACCGGCTGGCAACCTCCGCCAGCCGCTTCAAATCCTGATGTGTCGGCGAGAGCACCAACTCCCGGTTGAAGCAAATCCACAAGTTCCAGAGGAGGTACTGAATCCGGCGCGCATCAAATCCCTGCGGCTCGGCATCGGCGGGACCCGCGATGAATGGCAAGGCCGTGCCGAAGCATTGCCGTTGATAAGCCTCGACCGTGCGCCACAGGCCGAGGTCGTTATGAACGTCCTCCGCCCATTCCACCAGCAGCACGGCCACCTCGCTCCAGGCGATGTCCCGCAGTCGGCAAGTTCCGTGCGCGAAAGTGTTTTGCGTTTTCCACAGCACCCGGCGAAGGTCCTGCGCGATGTCGCCCAAATATTTGTCTCCGCGCCCGGTGTAGCCGGACAGGCGGGTTGATGAAAGAGTCTGCTTGGCTGCGCTCCTCATTCGCGCTCTTTCTTCTGGAGCAGGTAGTTTAACTACGCCGACGCAATGCCCGGGAGCGCCTCTTGGTTTCCACGAAGGCAATAGCTTCCTTTTCGCTCATCGCCTTGCCGCGATTTCCCCGGTGGGCGCGAGCCAATGCGGGGGAAAGTTTAAATCGAATCACTTTCCCCTGCACTACCGCTGTCGCATACATAATCCTAGACTATCCTATGCAATTGCCATTGACAAGTTACGCGCCGACCCTTGGCTTCTTTGCTATTTGCTATTTGCTATTTGCTATTCCGCGGCCTGTAGTCAGTAGTCAGTGGTCCGTGGTCCGTGGTCCCGAAGTCCTGTAGTCCTGTAGTCCTGTGGTCCTGTAGTCTTGTGGTCCTGTAGTCTTGTGGTCAGTGGTCAGTAGGCAGTGGTCTTGTAATCTGTCGTCCCGGGGGAGCGTCTCGTCCCACAAGGGAGCGCAGCCGTTTATGAATGGCAAAATTTTGGTGGTCGCACTGCGCCTTTGGGGAAGGGGCGCGGAAGTGCACGGATCACAAACTCCAGTTTGACCCCTATCTCGGTTTGACGCCCCCTTCTCCTACCGCCCCTCGCCTTGTATTTGGCTCAGCTTTCCCAGGCCTCCGACCAGAAGCCGATTGCGTCGGGCATTTTTCGCACGGTCTGTGATCTAAACTTGCTTAAATTACCATACTTGACCTCCAGTTCAAGTTAGTGTAATTTAGCATCAGCAAAATGGAAAGGCCGCTCAATGAAAAAAGATCTTTATCAGGAAATCGCAGATAGGTTCAATCAGATAGGATACACCAAGGAGATGGCAGACAAAAAACCTGAGCAGTTTAATGCCTTCCTAAGAGGCGAGAAAGTGATGCTCGTGCGCGAGGAAGAAGGCAA
>PSRM01000275.1 GCA_003176045.1 Verrucomicrobiota bacterium
AGACAAGAAAATGAAAAAGAATGGCAGGAAAATTTTGCGGCAGGAAAATGGAATTCAAAATCTTCCTGCCGCGTTTGTATTTTCCTGTCTTAAATTTTCCTGTCTTGGATGTCGCATCCGTGTTCATCCGTGCTTAAAATTTTGAGGATTTTGGAGGTTGTGGCGTTTGCACTTTCACCCGGCTGAACCTCCACCCACGTCAAATCCATTTGCCCACGAAACCATGTCATCTGGCGCTTGGCAAATTGGCGCGTCCGGATCTTCACCAATTCAATCGTCTCTGCCAACGAGCGAACGCCGCGCAAATGTTCCATCACCTGCCGGTATCCTAATGCTTGCATGGCCGTCCGGTTGCGGTCCAGTCCGCGTTCCAGCAGTCGCACAGTTTCGGCCACAAGTCCGTCCCGGAACATTTTCTCCACGCGGTGGTCTATGCGGCTATGCAGATCGGATGAATGGCGGCTCATAGCGAAGTGCGCTGATGCGTGTTGCGTGCTGCGTGTTGCGTGTTCCCACTTGGCGCGTTGCGTCGAAAAAGGCTTGCCCGTAAGGCGGATAACTTCAACGGCCCGAACAACCCGCCGCCGGTTCTGCCGATCAATTCTTTCGAAGGCCTCTGGGTCGCGTTCCGCCAACTCGCGCAGCAACTCGGGCAGTGGTGTGGATTCTAACTCGGCTCGAACCGTCGCATCCGAGGCCGGCGCCACGCCAAGTCCTTCCAGGAAAGCTTTGAAGTAAAGCCCCGTACCGCCGCACAGGATTGGCACTCGCCCCCGGGCCTGAATGTCCTTTACGGCAACATGGGCCAGACACGCAAATTGCGCAGCGTCGAACGGCTCAGTGAGTTCCACCACATCAATCAAGTGATGCGGAACCAAAGCGCGCTCCTTTGCAGAAGGCTTCGCTGTGCCGATATCCATTCCGCGATAAACCTGCATGGAATCCACCGACACAATTTCGCCGCCGAGTTGCTGGGCCAGCAGCAAAGCCACCTCCGATTTGCCGACCGCTGTCGGACCGGCCAGAAGGAGCGTCGGAGCGTTACTCGCTTCTGTATTAGCCGGCGCTCTCACGCTCCAACGCTCTCACGCTTTCCCGCTCCCACGCTCTGACGCTCTGACGCTCCCACGCTCTGAGGTCCCGCCGGGCTTGCGCGGCAATAGCAGGAACAACGCAACCCCTACCAGCAGAATGGCAACACTCACCAGGTGCGCCGGGGTGAGTCGCCCGCCGACGAAATATTGATCCGGCGGATAATCGCCGCGGAAGATCTCAACAAAGGACCGCAGCACAGCGTAGCAAACGAGATAGGTGGCAAAGATCTGACCATCGAATTTCCGGCGGCGAAACAGCCATGCCAAAAAACCGTACAGCCCGAGACTCAACAAGGATTCGTAAACTTCGGTTGGATGAACCGGGAGTGCCTTTGCCGCGTCTGGCCCTATCAAATGCTCGGCCAATTGTTGTTTGTACGCGTCCGAGCCCTCTGGAAAACGGATCGCCCAGGGCAACTCGCAAATCCGCCCATAGCAGCATCCATTGAGCAAACAACCAATCCGGCCAAAGAAATAACCAAGCGCGATGCTCGGCGCCAGGATATCGGCCCCTTTCCAAAGCGGCAGCTTCTTCAAGCGCGAATAGAGGATGAACGCCAGCGAAGCCCCGATGAGGCCCCCGTAAAACACCTGTCCGCCGTGTTGGATCATGAAAACCTCAGGAAACGGATTCGCCGCAAACTGCTCGCGCCAGAAGGTGATCACATACAGCGCGCGCGCGCCGACCAATGAGCCGATGATGAGCCACAGAGCCAGGTCGGTGATTTTTTCCGGCGCTATGCCCGCCCGCGCTGCGCGGCGGTTGGCTGTCCAGACGCCCGCGACAAACCCTAAAGCGGTCATCACTCCATACCAGCGGATGGTAAGCGAGCCGAGATGAAACGCTATCGGATGCATGAACGCAGACCCAAGGCAGTTAAGGTAAGGGGCGCCGAAGGGACTGGCAAAGGCTTAGTTCGGACCCTGGGAGCGCCAGGTGTGACTGAAAGCGGATGAGCGGCAGGATCGTAGGGCAGGCTTTCCAGCCTGCCGGTTCAGGGGGCTTTCCAGCCCCCTGAACTTCTGCAGCCCAGGGGCCGCGGCGCTGAAAAGCGCCGCGAACCGGCAGGCTGGAAAGCCTGCCCTACAGGGCTGTTCGGATGTCCGTGGCCCACATTGAATCACGAGTGGCAGCGCCACCGCTCCCAGGTTCAATTGCGGTTCGTAACGAAAGACGTAGTCGGCCCGGGGCCTCTGCCGCTGCGCGAGGCCGGAACCGGCACAGGCGCGGGCCCAACAACATCCCGGTCCACCGGCAAGACCGGGGCCTGCTGGACCAACTCGCGCCATTTGTCGCGTTCTGTCGGCGTTAAAAGTTGCCACCGATCCACATTTTTCAAAAATCGCTGTCGTTCCGCGGGGCTGAGTCTGGCGAACTCCTCGAAGGAATGCATGAGCTGGGCCCGCTGAGCAGCGTCCAGATCACGAACGGCCCGAAGCGTTTTTTCGATCTGCCGCCGCTCGGGCTGTGAAAGAGTCTTGAGCCACTTGTCCCTTTCCTCGGGCGTCAGGTCGAAAAACTGTGTGAACCGATCCAGAAGCTGTTTGCGATCGGCTTCGGGCAGCGCCTGGAACCGGCTCACGCCGCTCTCCAATTGGACCCGGCGCGCGGCCGTGATGCTGTTGGTGATATTTGCCCGCTGATCGGAAAGATGCCGAAGGACATCCAGGTTTTCGAGGAACTGACTTTGGAGCGCAGTCGAGAGTTGGTCCCAGGCCCTGAGCCGGTCGCGGACGGGTTGCTGGAAATCTGCCGGAACGGCTTTGATCTGCTCGTCGCGATTTGTTGCCGCCTGGTGCATCAGCGGGAACAGGTACCACCACAACTCGGTCGCCCGCAGCCGCAATTCACGCTCGTCCGGGTTAAGCATTTTGTATTGAGCCAGTTTGGCAATGATGAGCTTGCGATTGCCTTCCGGGCGGTCGGCCAGCCGTTTGGCGCGTTCTTTGGGATCCATCGAAAGCAACTCGCGGAAAAGCGCAACCGGCGACGCGTTGGTATAGGGCAGAGGAGTGGGAGCCGAGGAGGAATTTAGATTTTCGATTTTAGATTTTAGATTGTGCGCGGACGAGGAGTTGTTGGTGTCGGCCTGGGCACAAAAGGGTGAGAACAAAAGCATGACTAAACATATAAAGGGGTACAGGAAACCGCGCCTGCCTGGCGTTTGCGAAAACGAAAGCGCGGGAATGCCGCGCACTCCAAACGCTTCGCGAGGAAGGACGCGCTGCCGAATTCGCGAAGCGTTTGGAGTGCGGCGCATTCCGCCGCTTTCCATCGACTTTTCCTCGCGGTCGCTGAACAGATTCGGCAGCCAAGCAAACCAGCAGGCCGGAAAGTCCACCCTCCTAAACTGGTGTGGTTTCTGATCGTCTTTTGCTCGATTAATCCGCATCGCCGGGAAGAACTGCAGCAAAGCAGTCATTTAAACAAATCCAGCATCGCCAAATCCGGAGGGGTCCGATCCAGGGCCCGGATCGCATCAAAATCCTTTAGAATTGTCGGACTCGGCATCGAGGCGACTTCCGAAGCCACGGCCAGCCTTTGAGCATCCTCCGTTCTGCGCGCCTGCTGGAAATGGCCAAAGGACAGCACCGCGCTCCCTATCAGCAAGCCCGCCAGTGCTGCCTTGGGCGCCCAACGCGGCAAACGCCGGGCAATGGCGTCCATAATCCCGAACGTCGGACCAGTCTGCTCAGCGGCTTCTCGATCTACCGCCTGCAACACCCGGGCAGTAAAATTGCTCGCCACCGGCACGTCAGGGAGATCCTTCAATGCCTCGGTAAGAGAAATTTCCGCCTGCCATTGGGCCTGCGCTTCGGGATGGGCTGCCAGCCATGGACGGATCTGGTCTAGTTCGGCCTGGCTGGGGGTCTCTCGCCAGGCTGCCTCGCGGATTCGGTTATCAAGAGGATTGTTCGCCATCATAAGCGGCTATTTAGGTTAAAAACCATTTTTCGAACAAAGTTGCCCACTTTTTGCAACATAAATGCCGTGGCTGAAAGAGCTTAAAACACCAAACACCAAACACCAAGCTCCAGAGAAACACCAAGCTCCAAGCACCAAATTGTCGAAGAATCGCCCATGAGGCCATGCAGCACTTGGCGTTTCTCGTTTCCATGGAAACGGCTGCCCGAGCCTCCCTGGAGTTTGGGAGTTTGGAGTTGGTGTTTGGTGTTTGGTGTTTGGTATTTGGTGTTTCATCGCGTCTCCTTCCATTCCCCCGTCCTTAAATACGGCTTTAGCTTCTCTTTCAGCGTTTCCCTGCCGCGATGAATCAAGGATTTAGTGGCCGCTAAGGAGCAGCCGAGCACTTTGGCGATCTCCTCATAACTGAGTTCGTCCTGACGGCACAGGAGAATGGCCGTCCGCTGATTCTCAGGCAGGCCAGCCAGGGCTTCCTCAATCTTTACGGTCAACTCACCCTGCAACAGGCGTTCGGGGGGTGAGAACGTCTTTTTATCTTCAAACTGGTGCAGTGGCTGATCTTCCTGCTCGGGATGGGGAACGTCCAGGGACTCGATCGGGTGCCGCGAGCGCCGCCGGATTTCATTCAGGGACAGGTTTCGAGCAATGGTAAAAAGCCAGGTCGAGAACTTGGACGCGGCCTTGTAACGATCGGCTGATTTGTAAACCTGCACGAAAACAGCCTGGGCCAGGTCCTCGGCCTCAGTGAGGTCCCGGATCATGCGGAAGACCAGGTTCATCACTGGTTGTTTGTATTTTTCCACCAATTGGGCAAAAGCAGCCGTGTCGCCCTGCTTGACTCGCAACATCAGGGCGGCATCGGGATCCATCTCGGCGGACGACATCGCCTGACTCTACCAAACACCGCTTACAGGAAAAAGCTCCGGGGAACAGCTCAACGCAAAGTCGCAAAGAAGCAAAGACGCAAAGAATAAGAAGATTAACCGCGAATGAACGCGAATAGACGCGAATTATTTCCGCGATTCGCGTACATTCGCGTTTATTCGCGGTTGCGTCGGTGCCCCAGTTCACGCCTGGCGCACAACAAGGTACGGCTGGTTGGTCAGCTCAGGGCCAAATCCCGGGTAGAGCGAGGCATTGCGGGGATCGTGCTGGATCTCGAAATAGTACTGCAGTGGATACGGCGCATTGGTGTAAGCCGCGGGAATGGCTGCGGCGAATTCGTTGCCTGCCAGTTGCATTTGGGCCGACTGGAATCGCTCCGCTTGATTCACATGACGATAGTAGAGGCGGACGGAGCCTGCGGATTTTTTCAGTGTCAGCCTGAGGTCAAGCTGTTCGCCAGCGCGAAAATGCGGCGGCTTCACGTGATGGGCATCAATCACCAGGCGATGTGGGCGGCCGAGGACTTCGCGGATGCATTCTTTGATGCGTGGGTGGGAAGCCGCTGCGCTCCCGGTCAATTCCAGCTTTTTCTCCAGCTCCGCGATGTCCTTATTGATAGCGGGCAGGCGGTCGAGCCAATGACCGCGCAGATGCGACGCCTCGCCTACCGTCACATCGGACTGGTAAACACCGCGGGCGACATCGGCCAGTTCTGCCCAGGCGTCACGCGCCCGGCGGTACATCTTTATGGATTCCACGAGCGCCGCACCCTCGCCGCTTTGGTCATAGAGGCCATAGAGGACCCCCGCCCGAAACTTTGCGCCGAAAAAGCGCCCAAGCCCGATTTGAATTTTCACATCGGCGGCCATTCGCCGATATTCGGCGGTACCTTTGTTTCTGACGTGTTTTTGAGCCATGGCGAGATTTTTGGCTGCAGCTTCGGCGTAATCTTCTATCCATTGCGCGACTTCGACTGGCGTGTATTTCCCGCTCGGTTCGCCCTTCAGCAACTCGCCGGCAAAATCATTAATGCCCAGGAATAATTGTGGATCCAGCGGACTCACATTTCCAAATAGTCTCGGAGCAGGGCTGTCGCCGTAAGGATTCGGCTGCTTGAGGTCGCACAGAGATTGGTTGAAATACATTTCCGGCCAGTAGGAGTTGTTGCCGGCGGAGGCGCCATGGGCAGTTGTGACGATTGGCAGAATGCGGCTGGCGTTTGCCAACGCCTGCTCAACTGGCTTAGCTCCTTTGTCAAAAGCTTTCCGCAACGTCCGCTGCCAAACCTCCGGGTCGCACTCCGGATTGTACAACAACCGTCCCCAAAGTCTGAGTGTGTAGAGGTATTTTTCCCAGTCCCAGCGGGGTTTGAAAGACGCATCGGCGTAGGCGCAGCGGTCGCCCGCGATGCCCGAACCCCTACGGCCCTTGAAGGTGAGCGGCTCCATCATTTCAACCCCAACGCAGCCGCAAAAGCCGAAGGCCCTGGCGTGGGCCGCGTTCATCAGCGGGTCGCCCCACAAGAGCAGCCGCTGTGTGCCCGGCCAGATGCGGAACATCACACTGTGATGCCGATTTTCCTTGAGCAAATCGGCGTAACCGTAACGTGTAAAGCTGCGCGAGCCCGTGCTCAGTTTCATCAAACCCAAACCTTCCCTCCCGGGCCGCGGCCGTTCCAGTTCCCGGATCTCGGCCTGCTGATACGGCATGCCGAGGTGCTCAGCCCAGTACTTGGGCGCAACGTTCACCGGCATGCGCGTGGCCAGCGCCGAGTCTATCATGGTCTGATCAATTCCCTTGGAGTGCAGGTCGAGCTCGACCTTTCGGCCGCAGGTGGCCACGCCGTCGAAAACCGTTCTCCAAAAATCATAACTGCCCTCCGGAACACCGCTTTCGCCGTGGATGCGGAAGGTAATGGCGCTGATGGCGGGGCAAGCTTTCAACAACGCCCGCACCGCGTCCCGGCAATACGGGGCGTGGTTTTCCGAAGACAATCCCGTAATCCTGTAGTTTGCATGCGGACTGCTGGACCAGTCATAGCCGTGCATCCAGATGCCTAGCTGAAACTGCAGCCCGCGAGCAACGGTTTCTTCGCTGATAAACCTGAGCATTTTCAGGTTGCGATCGCGTTCGGCATCCGGCAATTCCGGAACGCGCACGTCGTATCCCGGAACCGACAGCAGAAACGGGTAGGCAAAGAGAAAATAAGAATCGGTGACGTCTCGCAGGAAGTCGTAGCCGATCCCGAGGCTGAGATTGAACCGGTTAAACCTTTGCGTCGCCAGGTGGGTCAGGTAGCGCCGCCACATTTCGCGATCGTTAAACCACGGTTTGTCTTCGATTTCGCTGACAAAAGCCCGGGCAATGCTCCGAATGCGATTGGCAGGTTTTTCCACCGTTCGTGGGGTGCGGTTCAGCTCGTCGAGGGGATCAACGGCGAATTTCACACGGTCCGCCAGTTCCAACAGCGCATAAACCAGTCCGGGCACATCCGAACCAGCCGCCAGAAGAAAACGACGTCCACCAATGCTACCGCGCGCCAGGCCGACGGCTTCTGGCGCGTTCGGCAACGAAAGGCCAGCCGCAGCGAGGGCTTGCTTGCCGCTGCTCGTACCAGCGGTGGCTGCGAGGACGCACTCCAATCCGGCTGGCGCTTCATGTAAGTTCGAATAAACTCCTGCCCCCAGATTCCGATTCCAAAATGCGTCTAGAAATTCTGCCGCAGCCCCTTTAGCGGGGACTTGCGCTGCATCCTCAGGATTGAAGATGAGGGCGACACCTCGCGCTCGTTCCTTAGCGCAAAGAGTGCCGGGCAACAATGCACCGGCGGCGGTAAAGGCCGCAGTTCTCTTTAGAAAAGCACGACGCGAGTTTTTAGAGGTCATTCAAGCCTCATGGGCTCGGACAAGATGGCTTCTGAGCCTTTTCCAATCCACATCCAATCCCGAACTGTCCCAGAACTTTCCATTGTTCACTACCCGGAGTGTTATTCCCAATCCCAATCTTTAAAAAGATCGGCGATAGGAAAGCGGAATCCGGGAAGCAGGTCTTCGCCATCGAGGAAACCGCCGCTGGCGATTAGCTGCCGGTCAGTAGGTGAATGGCAGATTTCGACACAGTCGTTTTCCGGATCCACAATCCAGGCCAATCGTGTGCCGCTCGAGAAGAAATCTTTCAGGCGCTGGTCAATCTCTGCCCTGGTATTGGAAGTAGAAAGGATTTCGACCGCGAGGTCCGGCGCGCCAGGCAAGAACTTGCGCACAGAAGGGCGGAAGCCCAGGCGCTTCAGCCGTTCCTTTGGAATGAAGGAAATATCCGGGGCGCGGCAGTTACGATTGTTCATCCAGCACCCCAGGTTCGAGCCGAGCACCGCTCCCAGTTTATGCGTGCGATTGAATTGCTCCAATGCGAAGATTAAGCGAAGGCAAATGTTCTCATGCTGGAAGTTGTTTTTAGGACTCATGACCAGTTCGCCATTGACCAATTCGTAGTTGTAGCCGTTGTCGGGCAGGGCAGCCAGTTCCTGCTCGGTCCAGACCTTCTTTTCCTGCTCCACCGCGACGCTCATGACAGCAGCTTAAATGGCAGGCTCTCCACTGTCAAACCAGAGGGCTGTCACACCTGTCGCAGCCTTCTCTCCTCAGCATTTTAGCTCGACAAAGCCAAACTTTTTTGCTTTTCTCGTTACCGATACGCTAACGAGTTAGGTGGATCGGTTGCGAATCACTAAAATCGCGCCGCAGCAACGATATCCACTAATTGGCTTCCGCTCGGAGGAGCGACAGAAGTTGCGGCTTGGCAATTCCTGTTTATTGACTTGCAAGCGTCCAACGCTACACAGCGATTCTACCGTGTCCGAGTTCCCTAATGTCGCGAGGAGACATGGAATCTGTTCTGCCTCTGCTCAGGACTACCGCCCGAGAATCTTCTGCAGCGCATCCAGGCACCGTTTGTTTTCCGCCGCTCTTCCGATGGAGATGCGAACAAACTCAGGCAACTGGTAGCTGGCCATGGGGCGGATGATGATGCCCAGCTTTTGTAGCTCCTGAAACACGCGTTGGCCATCGCCAACGCGGACGAGGACGAAGTTGGCGTGGGATTCGATGGACTCAAGGCCGAGCCGGCGGAAGGCGCGTTTGAAGAAAGCGCGGCCAGAGACGGTAAGGCGGCGGGTGCGTTCGACGTGGCGATGGTCATCCAGAGCGGCGAGGGCGGCGGCCTGGGCGAGGGCATTGACATTGAATGGTTGCCGAGTTTTCTCGAGTTCAGCGATGAAATCAGGATGGCCCATGCCGTACCCCACTCGCAGCCCGGCGAGGCCGTAGATTTTGGAGAAGGTCCTCATGAGGATGAGGTTCGGGCGCCTGCCCTCGAGTAGTTCGGGCAGCAAATCCTGAGCGTCGTCGAGGAACTCGATATAGGCTTCGTCCAGGGCGATCAATACCCTTTCGGGCACGGCAGCCACAAACCGCGAAATGGCTTCAGCGCTCGCGGCGGTGCCGGTGGGGTTGTTCGGATTGGCAACAAACACCACCCGCGTTTCTGGGGTGATGGCCGCGAGCATTGCGTCCAGGTCGTGGGCGTAATTTTTTGCCGGCACAAGGACCAGGCGGACGCCGAACAGCGCTGCCACAATTGGATAGACAGCGAAGCAATATTGCGAGGCGACTACCTCGGCGTCCTTTTCCCAAAGGAGTGTGTGGCCGATAAGCTCCAGAATTTCATTCGATCCATTGCCGAATATCAGGTGGCCCGGAGTCAGTCCCAGTTTGGCGGCCAGTTTCGCTTTCAAATAGAAGGCGTTGCCATCCGGATAGAGATGCGTCGCGCCCAAAGCTTTGCGCATGGCCTTTACCGCGAGTGGAGATGGGCCCAGCGTGTTCTCGTTGGAGGCCATTTTCAGGATGCCGTCTGGGCTCAGCCCCAATTCGCGGGCGACTTCCTGGATGGGCCGGCCCGGTTGATAGACGGGGAGGGTGAGGAGGGAGGGGTTGGTTGGGAAGGGCAGCGGCATAAAAAACCTCCAACTTCAAAATTCAAACTCCAAACTTCAAGGAAACTTCAAAATTCAAGCTTCAGAGTGGCCGTTCGACGCATACTGAGACGGCCACGTGCAGGAGCGCGGCATTTATGCCGCTTCACCGTCCGTAGCGCGATGAACGGGCCGGATAATCCAGGCGCTTGCGTGCGTTTGGGGCGTGAAGCGGCATAAATGCCGCGCTCCGTCCCCCCAGCGGCCGCGACCAACCAGGGCGGTAGTATCAAGATGCGCCCGTAACCGTTCGGTGAGGGATTTGGAGTTTGAAGTTTGGGATTTCTTTGAATTTTGAAGTTTGTAGTTTGAGGTTTCAAATCATCACTTCTTCTCCCGGCAGTTTCCGACCTGCTCCAGGATACAACAGCTCGTAGTCTATCGCTTTCACACCCACAATGGCCGCGACGCCCAGGATGTCGTGGGCGTTGGAGCCGCGCGAAACATCTGCCGCGGGCCGATCCAAGCCGAGCAGGACCTGGCCGTAGGCGTTGGCGCGGGCCATGTGCCGCACGAGTTTACTGGCAATATTGCCGGAATTGAGATCTGGAAAAATCAGGACGCTCGCAGTTCCGCGGATTTTGCCTTCCGGGACCTTGCGAGCAGCGATTTCGGGCACGATGGCGGCGTCCACTTGCAGCTCGCCGTCAAAGTCGGCTTCGAGGTTCTTTTCAAGAGCCTTCTGCTGCGCCAGTGCGGCGGCGGCCTGGATCTTGCCGACCGATGGGTGGCTCGAACTGCCTTTGGTGGAAAAGGACAGAAGCGCCACGCGCGGACGCTGACCCAGCAAATGGTGGGCAAGTTGGGCTGTCGAGACCGCGATGTCGGCCAACTGCTCGACATCCGGCTCAAAAATGACGCCGCAGTCCGCCATGAACAGTACGCCGTCCTGGCCGAAACGCGAATCCTCGACTTCCATAATCAGGCAGCTTGATGCCGTGGTCGTTTGGGGCGCAACCTTGATGATCTGAAATAACGGGCGCAAGACACCATTGCCCACTACCGTGGCGCCCGAGACAAATCCGTCAGCCTGGTGCATGGCCACCATCATGGCACCGAAATAATTCGGCTGAAGCATAGCCTCGCGCGCCTCGGGGGTTTTCAGGCCTTTGGACCGGCGCAAGACCTCGAACCGGTGCGCGAAATTGTCCAGATCCTCGCTTTCGGCCGGGTTAATGATCCGCACGCCTTCCAGGGAGATGTTCAAGGCTGCGGCGGTTTCTTTCACCCGTGTGCGGTCCCCCAATAGGATTGGCGCCCCCAGGCGCAGGGAATAGAACTGCCGGGCCGCCTGCAAAATGCGCGGTTCGGTCCCCTCCGGAAAGACAATCCGCTTAGGGTGGCGCTGTAACTTCTCGATGACGCTGGCGATAAAACGCATGATCTCTAGACCGCACGAATCTAGAAACCAGCGCGTGCGCGGTCAAGTGCGCGGAGGCCTTTGCGACTGACCCGAGCGCATGTTGGAAGTACTGTTGGTCCGAACATTTGCGTCCGAACGCGCCGGGTGAGGGCACCCGGCCTACAAGTCGGGCGCATGTGGGCACTGCCGCCACAACTGCCTGGCCCACGCACCTGGGAGCATAGTCGTGAACGCGGACGAGGCCGTCGGCGACTCCTTTACCTCGGCTTCTACGATTATTTAGGACCCAGATGCGGAACTACAGCCACGCCGCGGGGGTTGACATAACTGTCCTGGCCGCGAGTGAGGAGCGATTGCCGATCGTTGTTGAGGTTAATCCTGATTATGCCTCCATCATAGCCACCATCTCGTATATCGGGGCTTTTGGGATTGATGGTGTAAGGGTCTGCTACGATGAGCCGGCCCATTGCGTCTACGGCAATTCCAAGCGGGCCGACGAGGTTCTGGCCGTGCGTAAGGACAGACGGCATACCTGTGTGCGCATCCAGGCGAATGATGCAGCCATCACCGAAGTTACCGTCGGCAGTGACGACATCGGTCACGAAGAGGTAGTTGCCCAGGATGGCGATTCCTTGCGGATTCTTGAAGTGGCCGCCTTGCCTCACGAGGTGTTGGGTACCGCTTACGGGATTGACCCGAACAATCTGTTTCACCGCGGAACTGACATCGAGCACGTAAATGTGGCCGTCCATGGCGACCGCGACGGCGCGGGGGCTTCTGAAGAGGCCACCGGTAGAAACGGGCTGGGTTTGACCTGTGGTCGGGTCCACCTGAACGACGCCGCGCGAGCTTGCAACCAGAATCCAGCCAAAGCGGTTTACGGCTATGCCGTAAGGATACCCCAGGGCTGGGTTCGAAGCGTCTGCGAGGAGGGCCTGGTTTCCGCTGGCCGGATCAATGAGGATCAGTCGGCCCGAATCGGAAACGACAAGCTGGCCGTTCGGCAGAATGGCCACGCCAAGAGGGTTCCGCAAGAGATTGCCGCTGGAAATAATGGTCTTTTGGCCGGTCCCAGGATCAACCTTGATAACGTAACCACCATGCACGGCGTCGCCGGAGTCGGTATAGACGATGTCGCCCGGCTTGAGGACGGCAGCGCTGATTTGTGCAAGAACTCGGGTTCCCGAGGCAAGAGCTGCGAAAAGTGGTGTGGCCGCTAAAGCTGCGCTTACCTGTGCCAGCATTCGCCGGCGTGAAAGAGGGATGTGCATTGCTGGAAAGTGCTGGTGAAGTGCTGAGTGTCGTTTCATATCCAGTACTGAATACGTAATCCGGAAAAGAATCTTGCACTGGCGGTGAAGAAAATTTCGGAGGCGAGCAATGATGCCAGGGCTTGCTGATGAACTCTCGCCATGCCCAGGACGCCCATGCCCCTGGCGATAGCGCCTCGTCCCAACTCATACGCCTGTTGGAGGTCGGCTCTTATGGTTCGGCTATAAAAAGAATAATTGGGCGGTTTCCCCTTGATGCCTAACCGGCCTTCGGCTCCGCGGGGCTTGGGCAGTGGTGCCTATGAATAAGTCATCGGAGGTGTAAAACGAATTGCCTCGATACATGGCAAGTGGAAAAACCCAAAACAGGTTTCTAACGTAAGTGACTGATTATCAAAGGTCTAATCGTGTGGCACGACATTAGCTGTCCTTGAGGAGTGACGAATTTGGGATGCGAGTGACGCGCGGAAGTAAACCGGCCAAACACGACGGCCGGAGAAAGTTTTTAAGTGTTAAAACGAGTTCTGTTGTGCGAGCAAGACGCAAGCGTACGTGAAGCGATAGGCCAAGCGTTATGCTCCGATTTTCAAATTGTTTCGACCGCCGATCAAACCGAAGCGCTCGCGCAATGCCGAGAGCGCGAGTTCGATGCTTTGCTCCTTGATCTGAGTTCTCGAGCCAGAAATGGCTCTGATGTTCTTCAGCGATTCCAGGCGTTCCGTCCAGGCCTGCCCGTCATCGCGATGAGCGCACGGGCCGAGCAACAGGATGCGATCGTCGGTGACCCTGCTGTGTGGGCAGTCCTGCCAAAACCATTAGACTTTAAGTTTCTAACTGCAACCCTAAACTACATAACAAATACTAATAAGACAAAGACTCAGCCGGGGAACGCCTCCCCGGCTTTTTAATTGTTCCTTGACGAAGCAGTACCATATGAAGACAGCGCAATTAGGTTCAACACGGATCGCCAATTCAAACACGGATCCGACAAATCAAAAGGGTTCGACGATCTCGTTGTTTCCGTGGTTTGGCACTTTTGAGCGGCTTCTGTGCTTCGCCTTAATGCTGCTTAGCTGGATGCCGATGGAAGCTGCCAAGGCGGGCGGGGGTGGCCACAGTAGTTCAGCCCCGACGGCGCCCATAAATCTTTCGGCCACGCCGATGTCTTCCAGCGAAATTGACCTCGCCTGGCAGGACACCGCGGGTGCCAACGCTCAGGGGTATGGCGTTCAGATGGCCAGTTCCTCTGCGGGCCCGTGGACCACGCTGGCAAAGGTCGCCAACCCCAGCCTGGCCAGTTACGCCAGCACAGGGCTCAGCGCCGGAACCCTCTGCTATTTTCGAGTTTTCGCCTATAATAGGAACGGCACGACATACTCCAGCGCAACGAGCGCGACCACCCTCGCGGGCTCAGTATGCACTTACTCGCTCTCTTCTCCGAGCGCTTCTTTCGGCTCGGGGGGCGGCAATGGCACCTTTAGCGTTAACACCACCGCAGGCTGTGCCTGGACCATTACGGGCATTCCTTCCTGGATTTCGGGCCTGCCGACCAGCGGCACTGGCTCTGCGGCGCTAAGCTATACTGTCGCTGCAAACACTTCGTCCTCCAGTTTGTCCGCCACTTTGTCGGTCTCCGGCCAGACCTACACGGTCACCGAAGCAGCGTCCTCGTCATGCACTGCCACCGTCACCACTAGCAGTTCGGGTGGCGGCACAAGCAGCGGCGGCGGCACCGTCAATTGCGGCACGAGCGTCACCATATCCGCTTCGCCGTCCGCGGGCTACAGCTTCGTGAACTGGACCCTGAATGGCGCGCTGTTCAGCTCCTCCCAGACCTATACCTTCACCGCCAACGGCAGCGGCAACCTGGTCGCCAACTTCGCCGCGAATCCCTGCACCTACTCGCTTTCTGCGCC
>PSRM01000266.1 GCA_003176045.1 Verrucomicrobiota bacterium
CAAACACCAAGCTCCAAACACCAAACACCAAGCTCCAAACACCAAACACCAAGCTCCAAACACCAAACACCAAGTGGGAGAAATGAACTCCATCCTTTCGGCGAGGCTCAAGTTTGTTATAATCAGAGGCTGATTTTGTAACCGGTGTTTTGAATGTTCGTGTTTCTCTGGTGTTTGGAGCTTGGTGTTTGGTGTTTGCCGTGGGAAAGTGATACTCCCAGGGCCTAAAGCGCTGATTATTAGCATGTTGCGGAATCTGAATAAAGGACACGCGGCTTTGTCTAATGGGTAGCTTTAAACAAAGTAATTTAAATTTTATGAAAAGAACAAAATGGTTGGTGATGGCAGCCGTAATGGCTCTCCCCCTACTCTGCGCGCGCGCTCAAGCGCCCGTGGGCCTCTCCCCTGGCGCTTCTGAAATCGTCAAGCTGGCCGAGTCCGGGACCAGCGACGAGGTCATGCTCTCGTATGTGCAGAACGTTGGGACGCCGTTCAATTTGACTGCCGATCAGATCGTGTATCTGAAAGATGTCGGCTTATCGCAGCAAGTGCTTTCTGCGATGATTAATCGCGACGGGGCCCTTCGAGGTCAGGCGCTTCCGCCAATAGCCACGGGGCCGAGCGAGCCGCCACCTGCGGCAGCACCGCCTGTTGAACCACCGCCGCCAGCGCCTGCCGAGGCGCCACTAGTGCCGCCAAACACCGAATACGTAAGCACGCCACCCCCTGACGTGAATTACTTTTACAACGATCTGTCACCCTATGGCGCGTGGGTTGACTTGCCGGGGTATGGCTGGTGCTGGCAGCCGACGGTGGTGGTGATCAATCATGGCTGGCGTCCATATTGCGACAGCGGCCATTGGATTTACAGCGATTGCGGATGGTATTGGGCCTCGGATTATTCCTGGGGTTGGGCGCCGTTCCATTACGGGCGCTGGTTCCTTGCGGGCTGCGGCTGGGTGTGGTGCCCGGACCGAGTCTGGGGTCCTTCCTGGGTCTGTTGGCGAAGTCACGGCGATTATTGCGGCTGGGCGCCGCTGCCGCCGCACGCTGTCTTTGAAGTTGGGGTGGGCTGGCGATTCAACGGCGTGCACGTAGGAGTGGGCTTTGATTTCGGCCTTCACGCCGACCACTTTGTGTTCATCGGCCTGGGTGATTTTTGCGCTCACGACCTGCATTACCGCGCTTTGCCGGCCACTCAGGTGACGCGCATCTATAACAACACCACAATCATCAACAACTACACCGTTGTGAACAACAAGACTATCATCAACAACGGAATCAAGGTGGAACGTGTGCAAGCGGCGACCCACACGCCGATCCAAAAGGTGGTGGTGCGTGATTTGCCGGCTGGCGCCAACGCCTCGGCTCGCGTTCATAGTTCCGGAAAAGAACTTGCGGTGTACAGGCAACCGTTAAAAGCCCCCACCACGCCGGTGAAGATGGTTGCGCAAAAGGTGGATGCCCAGCGCCCCGTGATTCACCATACCGAGCTGGCTACCGCTCCAGTGAGAAATGAACGCACTTTGGGCACTCACGGAACAGCGACGGCGGGCTCGACGCCGCGCTCTTATCAAACCGAGCCTTCACGTTCGGCGCCGCATTCAGCACCGGAAAAGACAACCCCACCCAGGACGGACAATACTGCGCCACACTCGCGCCAATCCACCGCTGTTGAGGCGCCACTGGTGCCAAAGGCCCACACGGTGGAGCAGGCGAATGGTTCGCATAACACGGAAGCCTCATCTTCCAGAAGCACGAGCCACTCGGCTCCTGCTCGTGAGGCAACGGCTCCTTCTACTCCAAATTCGGCTTCACGCTCGTGGTATGACGAACCAAAGCCTGCCACGCGCTCTATGCCCGGTTACCATCCCGAAGTCCAAACGCCCACCTACCCACTACGCTCCTCTGGTCAGAACTACTCGGGGTCAGGCCAGGAAAATAACTCACACAGCTATTATCCCAAGAGCTATCACCAGGCGTCCGAAGCCCATTCGCTTCCGCCGGTGAATGGCCCCTCGAGCAAGGATTCCTCTTCCGGCTCTGGACACAGCTCGTCAGGCAGAGATTCTTCCTCCCCGAATTCCGGGCACGGCTCGGATTCGCGCAGCGGGAAGTGAGCGGCAGCAGCGATCTGTTCTCATCCCGGAGGGATGGCCGAGTATAGCCCAACGCTTCAGCGCGCTTCAGCGTTGGGTTGGGCGTCAGAGAACCGGACAAGTCCCGAAGGGACGACTGAACTCGGACCATTTTCTGTCAGTCGTCCCTTCGGGACTTGCAGAATGGTGGTTGTTTCACCCAACGCTGAAGCGCGCTGAAGCGTTGGGCTATTCCCACATGTCCCTCCGGGACAAGGCGCCTTCTACGTGGCGCGAGAGCGCAATCTACAGCGCTCTTTCCACGACTTCGCGCAGTTCCTCATCCGTTAAGGCAATCGGATTCGCCTTCATGCTGCTCGACACCCGGGCTTTGGAGATCAGCTCCCGGGCGTGACCCTGTTTCACGCCGTACATGCTGAGCGTCGGAATTTGGAAATCGTCGACCAAATTGCGAACCCATTCGACACCCGCGTCGGCTGTCGCTTGCGCATCTCCAGTCAAAAGGCGCGCGATTTCTTCATAACGGCTGATCGCCTGGTCTCCGGAAGCGCGTTGCCGGAGGGCGCGCAAATTAGCGTTCATGACCTTGGGCAGGAGCGCAGCGCACACCGCGCCGTGCGGAGCCGGGAACATGCCGCCGATCGGCCCGGCTAACCCGTGAACAGCGCCCAGCCCGGCATTGGCCAGCGCCAGACCACCGAACAGGCTGGCGATGGACATATCTTCTCGTGCTGAGGGGTCGTGACCCTTCGTGACTGCCGTGCGCAACGAGCGTGCAGCGCGGCGGATCCCCTCAACGCACAAACTATCCACAACAGGATTTGCGCGTGAACAAACGTACGGCTCGATCAACTGTGTCAGCGCATCCATTCCGGTGCTGGCCGTAATAGCAGCGGGCAAATCGTAGGTCACTTCAGGGTCAACGAGCGCCAGGCGCGGCAGCATTAAGTGACTGCGCAGACTTACTTTGACGCGGTGTTCGAGCGATCCGAGCACGGCATTGCGCGTGACTTCCGAGCCCGTGCCAGCCGTGGTGGGAATGGCAATGAAAGGCGTCGAAGAGCGGGTCAGAGCCTTGCCGCGCCCTATAACTTCGAGGTAATTGAGCAACTCCCCTTCATTCGCGAGCATTGCGGCAATGGCTTTGCCTGTATCCAACACGCTGCCGCCGCCGAAGCCTATCACAATATCGCATTTCTCGCGTTTGCCGAGCGCCACCCCTTCGTCAATGGTGCCAATCTCCGGCTCGCCTGAAACAGAAAAGATGACTGTGCTCACATCGTGTCCGCGCAGGCTATCGAGCAAAGGCGCCGCACGGCCGGGGTTACGACCGGTCACTACGAGAGCGCGCTTGCCGAGTTCCTTCGCACAAGGCCCCGCCTGGCTAATGGTCCCACGGCCGAGAACGATGCGGGTAGCTGTAGCAAACTCGAAAGGCATCTGAATGAAACGTGAAACGTGAAACGTGAAATGACCGGTCCAGATGGGCGGTCCGTCCTCTGCTCTATAAGCGGCCCTAAGAGGAAACTGCAACGTATTTCACGCTGCTCCGTGCTTCGGCCATCATGGGAGCGACGGTATCGCGCCAGGTCTGGTAATGGCGGGTTTCTTTGTGCGCCGCCGGCGCTTCTGGGGAGCGATAACCCTCAACCAGAACGAACCGAGTTGGATCGTCCTGTTGTTGCAAAGCGTCAAATCTCCAGACGCCGGGTTCCTTCCTGCTCTCGGTGGCATTGGCCAGCGTGGCCGCTTTAAATGCCTCCACAGACTCCGCTTTTACTCGGACATGAACATGAACAATTAGCATAATATCACTTTTCTAGCGGTTCGGCACGGTTCGAGCGCGCGCTACGAACAACCTCAGGGATGCTGCAAGAACCGCCAAGAAATGGTAGCAGCCGAGGTGACGAGGCTCTAATCAAAAATCTGAAATCCGAAATCCGAAATCCGAAATCCGAAATTGATCAGAGCCTCGTTACCTCGGCTGCTACGATAGTTCGGAGAGCTTCACTGGCCGGTTTTCCTTCAGCGAACGCGTGGCCGCGAGGCCCATGAGGACGGGCTGCAAACCGTCCTTACCCGACACTGGCGGCGCCTGATTCTTTAACACAGCTTCCACGAAGGCGCGCATTTCGATCACGTAAGCTTCGGCGTAACGCTCCAAGAAGAAGTTAAGAGGGCTTGGGCCTCGCGTACCGGCAGCGTCCAGAAGCAAGTGGGCATCGGGCGTGCGATTCCCGGCCGAGGCTGAACCTTTGGATCCGAACACCTCGATGCGCTGGTCATAGCCATAGACGGCCTTGCGGCTGTTATCAATTGTGGCCAGCACTCCGTTCTGCAGGCGTATCGTGACAACCGCTGTGTCCACGTCTCCGGCCTCGCTGATCGCCGGATCAACCAGCGCATCGCCCACGGCGTAAATCTCCTCAGCCTCGCTGCCGCTCAGGAAACGCACCATATCGAAATCATGAATCGTCATGTCCAGGAAGATACCCCCTGAGACTCGGATGTAATCCAGCGGCGGCGGGCTCGGATCACGGCTGGTGATGCGAATGATGTGTGGTCTGCCGACGGCCCCGGACGCGACAAGTTCACGAACTCGTGCAAAGCTTGGATCGAACCGACGGTTGAATCCGATCTGAAGTTTCACCCCTGCCCTCTTCACGGCGGCGAGCGAGGCGTGAATCCGGCCAATATCGTAGTCAATGGGTTTCTCGCAGAAGATATGTTTTCCTGCCGCCGCAGCGTCCTGAATAATCTGTGAGTGCATGTCCGTGGAGGAACATATCGCGACGGCATCGATAGCAGGGTCGGCGAGGATCTCGCGGTAATCCCTTGAGATTTTTGGGATCCGAAATCGGGCCGCGAGTTGAACGGTACGGTCCTCGACGACATCCGCAAGAGCGGCGACTCGCGCTTGGGGAATGCGGGCTGCGAGATTCTCTGCGTGAATGTGGCCTATGCGGCCACAACCGATTACGGCGAGGTTCAGGAGGTGGTTTGTCACTTCAGATTAAGAGTAAGAGAAAGATTATGATTAAGAGGATGAGGCAACCGGAATCAGACCCCAAGCTTTTGCAGATAGGCTCGATTCCTTTTTGCGAAATCCTTTGGCGCGCCCATACCGCAGAGAACGTCTTGTTCGACGACGATCCAGCCGGTGTAGCCGGTCCGGCGCAGCTCGGCCAGGATGGCCGCAAAATCCACCTGTCCTTTGCCGAGTTCGCAAAAAATACCGTGTTTGAGAGATTCGAAGTAGTTCCAGGCCTCGACGCGGGAGCGTTGGTGGAGGGCTGGGCTGCAATCCTTGAAATGGACGTGCCAGATGCGGTCGCGGTGGCGCTGTAATCCAGCGAGGGCATCGCCACCGCCAAAGGTGTAATGGCCGGTATCGAAGCAGAGGCCGACGAGCTCTGGATTGGTAAGGTCGAGCAGGCGCGTGATCTCCGCAGGAGTCTCGATGAAGCCCGCGCAATGGTGGTGGAAAACGCAGCGCAAGCCGGTTTGGTCGCGGACCGCGCGCGCCACTCGCTCGACACCTCGGGCGAATGTGCGCCATTGGTTTTCGTTCAGTGCGTCTGCTGCGTCAATCCGCCCAGCTTTCTTTGTGCGGTTTGGGTCTTGGCCATTGTCGTCTGCGAGGACGAGAAAGGGTGAGTTGCCGTGGACGCCGGCAAGGAGGTTGGCGGTGCGCATCGCGATAGCTGCGCCCTGTTCATGGGCACGTTCGTTCGCGAAGGCAACGGGAACGAACGCGCCGACCATCTCGAGCCCGCGTTTTGTCAGTTCATCACGTAGCACCGACGGATCGGTTGGCATGAAAGCCCAATCTCCCAATTCGGTGCCCTCGTAACCGGCATCGCGAATTTCGTCGAGCACTTGTGCGTAGCCGAGGGCTTTGCCGGGCGGATCAAATTCCAGCACGCCCCAGGAGCAAGGGGCGTTGGCGATGCGAATAGGACCGGGACCGGTCATGGGAGGGAAAACCGCGAATGAACGCGAATGAACGCGAATCGGAGGAAGTGTGGAGTGTAGAGTGTAGAGTGGTAGGGCGGTGTGTCACTCGACACTCGGCACTCGACATTCGAGCATCCGTGTTTATGAGCGCTCATCCGTGGTTAAAACTCTTCTGCTTTCTGCTTAGAGAAAGAATCGTTCCTTCTGTTTGGCCACCTCAAAATCTTTGCGCGCTGTTCGCACGGCTGCGGATTCGGATACCTCAGCCACGGGCACGTCCCACCAGGATTCGTAGCCGGGGGCACGTTTTTCGGGGTCGGTCTCGATGACGATGACGGTGGCCCGGGTTTGATTGCGGGCTTCGGCGAGGGCGGCTTTGAGCTGTGGAATGTCCCGCGCTGGAATGACGTGAGCGCCAAGGCTGCGCGCGTTTGCGGCGAAGTCAATGCGCAAGTTGGGCCCGTCCAGATGGCCAGTGCGCGGGTGGCGTTGCTTGTACCGAACGCCGAAATCTTTGTTGCCGATGGCCTGCGACAAGCCGCCGATGCTTTGGAATCCGTGGTTATCCAACAAAACGACGGTGATCTTGATGCCTTCCTGTACCGCAGTGACCAACTCACTGGACATCATCAACCAGGAGCCATCTCCAACCATGACATAGACCTCACGGTCGGGAGCGGCCATCTTGATGCCCAGGCCGCCCGCGACTTCGTAGCCCATGCAGGAGTATCCGTATTCCAAATGATAGCCTTTGGGATCGCGAGTGCGCCAGAGACGGTGAAGGTCTCCTGGCAGGCTCCCGGCGGCGCTCATCACCACGTCCTGAGGCCGGGCGAAGTCGTTTACCACACCTATGACTTCGGCCTGGCTCACAGGTAGTCCCGTGGGCGTGTGATAGAGTCTTTCCACCTCCTTGTCCCATTTGCGATTCAGGGCCTCAATTTTGCGCCGGTAGACAGAGGTGACCTGCCAACCGCGTAACGACCTGGTGAGGATCTGGATAGCGGCATTGGCGTCCCCTACCAGAGGCAGAGCATTGTGCTTGAACGCGTCAAACTCAGCGATGTTCAGGTTGATAAATCGCACCTTGGGATTCTGGAACGCGGTTTTGGATGCCGTGGTGAAATCGCTATAGCGGGTGCCGATGCCAATGATGAGATCTGCTTCCCACGCAATACGATTCGCAGCGAATGTACCCGTTACGCCAACCGCACCCAGGTTTTGAGGATGATCATAGCGCAGGGCCCCCTTGCCAGCTTGCGTTTCGCAGACGGGAATGCCTGTGGTCTTGGCCAAATTCGCCAGGGCTTGGTGCGCTTCGCTGTAGAGAACGCCGCCGCCCGCGATAATCAGAGGCCGCTTGCTTGCGCGAATCCATCGAGCGGCACGGGACACCAATGCTTTTTCCGGCTCTGGTCGAGGGACATACCAAACACGTTCGTTGAAAAGTTCGGCGGGGAAATCGAAAGCTTCGGCCTGGACGTCCTGGGGCAACGCCAGAGTGACGGCACCGGTCTCGGCCGGAGAAGTAAGAACGCGCATGGCTTCGGGCAGCGCGGTCATGAGTTGATCAGCCCTGTTAATACGGTCCCAATAGCGAGAAACCGGCTTAAATGCGTCATTGACAGAGATGTCCTGGGAATAAGGCTGCTCGAGCTGCTGGAGCACCGGTCCAACGTTCCGCCGGGCAAAGATGTCTCCGGGCAATAAAAGCACCGGCAGGCGATTGATGGTGGCCAGCGCAGCGCCCGTGACCATGTTGGTGGCGCCTGGCCCTATCGAACTGACACATGCAAATGTCCGAAGCCGGTTGCTCGCTTTCGCAAAGGCGGCGGCGATGTGGACGGATGCCTGTTCGTTTTTGGTTTGGATGTAACGAAAATGAGGATACTGCAACAGGGCCTGTCCAATTCCGGCGATGCAACCGTGGCCGAAGATGCCCAGGCAACCAGCAAAAAACGGCTGGCGCCGTCCGTCGCGATCGATTTGTTGCTGGCCAAGGAAACGGATGATGGCCTGGGCGGCGGTGAGGCGGGTGGTTTTCACGGAATAATGCAACAATGGAATATTGGAATAATGGAATGATGAAACCGAGTGGAATAATGGAATAATGGAATGATGGAATGATGAAATGGTCTAACAGTGCGCCAGTGCATTGCTCGCTCCAAAGCTTTTGCGTGCCAGGCGAGGTGGGGTGTTCTCATGATCAATTCAGCGTTCGAGGATTCCAACATTCCATCATTCCAGTATTCCAGTTTTCCAGTTCGCTTCACCATCCACCCCGTTCCGACACAAAGTTCAAAGCTTCCTGTTCATACGCCATGAAATTGGCGCAACCGTGCCTGGTCACGACGATTGCGCCGCAGGCGTTGCCCATGCGAGCGGCTTTGTAAAAGTCCCAACCCTTGGACAGGCCATAAATGAAACCGGCCGCGAATGCGTCTCCTGCGCCTAAAACGTTACACACTTCTACTGGAAAACCCGGAACGTCGCTTTGCCGCTTGCCCGCCTCAAATAGTGCCGCGCCCTTCTCGCCTCTCTTAACAACAACAGTTTTGGGGCCACGCGCCTGGATAGCTGCAATGGCGTTTTCCAGGTTACCGGATACCTGAGCGCCGGAGATTTGCGAGTGCGCCACGCTTACTTGCGCGGCGTCGCTCAGCGTGACGGCTTTGCACTCGTCTTCGGTGCCGAGCGCTATGTCCACCAGCGACAATGCCGACCGGATGACTACTCCGTAAGCGCGGGCGTCGTGCCATTGGTTCGGGCGGAAATCCAAGTCCAGAATCACTGTCGCACCAGCGGCTTTGGCTAGCTCGGCGGCAAAGAGTGTGGCGCTGCGGCTTGGTTCGCGGCTCAGCCCGGTGCCGGAGAGCTCGAAGATGCGGCAGTTATCCATAGGCGCTTTCAGCACGTCATCGATGGAAAGCTCGATGTCTGCGCAATTGTCGCGGTAATAGACGAGGGGAAACTTGTCCGGCGGCTCGATGCCAAGGACTACGGCACTGGTTCGTGTGCCAAGCTTGCGCGGTATGAATTTCGTTTCCACATGTTCATGGTTGAGAAATTGCAGAATGAAATCAGCCACGGGATCGTCGCCGACAGCGGTGAGCACAGCGGTTTTAAGGCCGAGCCGTTGCGCACCGACCGCGATGTTTGTCGGAGAGCCGCCGACGTAGGCCGCGAAGGACTTGATATCGACGAATGGAGCGCCGACCTCGTTTGCGTAGAGATCAATGGAGGAGCGGCCCATTGTGACTAGATCGAAGGTGAGAGGCGCTTTCACGACTTAGCAACCACGAATGAACGCGAATCAACACGAATAAATGATACGGCTTGATGCAGGACCCGTTTAACTTTTTTTACCATCAAACTCATTTAACTTTTTCCATATCCATTGTCACGAGCGGCACGCGTGGGTCCTTGTCCTTCCACGTGTCCTTGATCCAGGCATGGGCGGGATCATCTGAGTTGGCGAGGGATTGGGCGCTGCCGGCGAGGAAATTGAGGTAGTAGGCGTTGTAACCATGAGCAGCGACAACGGGATGGTAACCTTCCGGGACGAGCACGACGTCATTGTTGCGGGCGACGATAGTTTCGTCCAGCCTCCGATCCGCCGTATAGACGCGCTGGATGGCAAAACCTTCGGGTTTGTTGAATTTATAGAAGTAGATTTCTTCGAGATCCGCTTCGACGAGATTGCCGTTTTGGTCGAGCCGATGCTCGTCGTGCTTGTGCGGCGGATAGGAACTCCAGTTTCCTCCCGGCGTATAGACCTCGACGGCGACCAGCCGATGAGAGTCGAAGCCCGCCGGAAAAATGGAATTGATCTGACGAGTCGCGTTTCCGCCGCCCCGAATCTCGATTGCTACGGATTTAGGAGAGACCATTTGCGGGGGATGGATGCCGGAAGATTCGCACCAGCCACAAGCCAAATCCAGCTCGGCGCTCCGGGCACGAACCGAGAACGTTGTCTGGCTCGGCAGGTAGAGCGCGTGAGGCATGCCTGAGAAAACGTTTGGCCGCCGTCCGATGCATTCCCAATTGCCGCGCGAGGATTGCACCGAACAGATGCCACCAAGCACGACCAGGCCATATTCGAAATCTCCGGTGGCTGCTTCCCAGATATCGCCTCGACACATACGCCGAGCGCAGAAATGCAACTTTGGCCAGCCAGCAGTTTCGGGACTTACACGAATGTATTCTCCAGCATCGGTTTCGCGAGGGTTGATCAGGAGGTTGCTCATCTGAACTAACTGACTTCATCCCCAGTTGGAGCTTGGTTGGCCAGAAGGAATGTTTTGATCAATTCACCTTCTCCGCAAACGATCAATTCTGGAAAGCGCTTGAACCATCTTCCGGCCGGAACCTCGGGCTCGCAATCCATCCACCGCAGCAGAAGCCTGAGTTGCTGGGAGGAAATATTGCGCTGTTGAACGCGATCCAGAAGGTGGGCGTACAGCGCAGGAGGCAGATTTCGGCGGCGAATCTTCGGCATGAATCACTCACCGTAGAATCCGCGGGTCATCGCGGACCTCAATCGAATGATTTCTGCCGGATCCTCTGAAGTGGCCAAGCGTTCGGCCAGATCACCCAGCTCATCCGCACTGAGTTGCCGGTGGCGAGCCAACTCCAAGGCATGCTGAATGACTTTGGCCTGTTCCTCCGGAGGCAGGCCGTCCATCTTTTCAATGACTTCGGCGGCTGTCATAAGTGCAAACTAGAGGACGAAACGCAAAATTCAAGTGCTAAGGTCTGCCTGGGTCCAAGGGTTTCAAGTGAGAAGTTTTTTGTTAGTGTCAGTAGGTTTCAATAGGTTTCAATAGGTGTCCATAGCTGTCCGAATGCGGGCGATCGGGGAGGATGAAAGAACGCGGAAATCAGGTTGGTCATCTTGGGTGTGACGGCCGTGCGCGCCTGGCGGGCGCGATGGTGGCGGGTTTGATGTCTCACAAACAAATCAGAGTGAATTTTTTGATGCAAACGGGTGCAAATGGCTGCAAATGGCTGCAAACCGCCGACAACTTCCTGACCCGTTTGCAATCGATTTGCGTAAGGCATGCAGTGCTTTTGCGGCGGATTTGCACTTATGGCCGTGGCGGACGAAGGGGAGCACGAAATGAGAGACAAAGGAAAAGACAAAGTCTTGTGGCGAGGTGAGATCGGTTTCGGTCTGTTCTTGCATACATTCGGGTGTGGCATAGCACAGCCCTCCACTTATAGAGTAATTTTCAAGTCGAAGTGCATTTGGCGCTTCTAATCCACTGAGATTCAGGAGTTTAGATCGAGAATCCGGTTTCAAATTTGGAATCTCTAGGAATCTTGACGTCGGCGGATTCTAACGCAAAGAAGCAAAGTAGCAAAGGGTCTACTGAACTCCGACTCGATAGAACCAAGGGCCGGGACGTGGGGCGTTGGTATCGGTGTACGACATCGTGCCAGCCTGGCCCGGGATGTTTGTTTGAAGGAACGAGAATGCGGGCTGAACAGTCAAATTAGTCGAGCGTTGCAGGAAGTAGGTGATGCCACTGACGCTTTGCCAGCTCACGTTGGGTCCGTTGGTGGTGACCGCTATGCCCGACATTCGCATGACGGACCCGGGATCCACGGGCGAGGTGCCGGTACGCCATTCCTGCCAGTTGTTCATACCGTCGCCGTCCGTATCCACGAAGTCGGCCGAACCGTCAGTGGACAAACCGTACTTCTGCAGCCAGGCGTAGGAAATGATGCTGGCCGGGTTTTGGAACTCGTAGGCGCCGATGTCCACAGTACTACCTGAAACACGCGGAAGGCCATCCAGGTCGGTCGCGCCAGGGGCGTAGGCGTTGTTGCCGGAATTGATGCACGGGGAGTTGGATTGCAGATGCCAATTACCTGCAGCCTGATTGATGAAAGCGGGAGGGTTAGCTATGTTGCCCACACCAGGCGGCAATGGCGTCGTGCAGCAGTAGTTCATTGTGGGACCGTAGTTTTGAATTCCGTTCTCGACGGAGGTGTTGTAATAGACAATGCAATTGTTGAGCGTGCCGTAATAAGTTCCGCCACCGAACTGCGCAGAATTGCCGGTAACCGTGCAGTTGTTAAGCGTGCTGTACGCTTCGCCCCCGCCGGACAGATCCCCGTTGCCTGCTGTCAGAGTGCAGTTGTTTAGTGTGCCGGAAAAAGCTCCGGCCCCAGCATAGTATGCCGAATTACCCGTCAGCACACAGTTGGATACCAGCGCGCTTGGCGACTCGCACCAGACTCCGCCGCCGGAGCCTTGGGCGTCAGAGCTCGAAATGTGGGTGCCTCCATTAGCCAGCGTGAAGCCTCCCAGGACCGCACCGTTAGTCAAATATACACACCGCACCGCCGTGGAGCTCAATCCACCGGAGCCGTAGATCGTGGTAAGCCCAGGTCCGTTGATGCTCTGCACGATTATTGGCTTCGTTATCGCCAAACGGTTGCTCATGAAATAAATCGCACGCCCCCCTGTCTGATAGACTCCATTGCTCACCAGCACAAGGGATCCCGGAATGGCAGCGGCATCAACCGCGTTCTGGATATTGGTGGCGGCGGTGGACCAGTCGGAGTAAGGGAACACCGGGTTAGGGCTGTTCACTGCCACGTAATGCACTTCGGCCCCCACATGAACCGTGATAGCGGCCGCGACGCCCGTGGGAGAACTTTCGTTATACGCGCGCAATTCCACAACGTAATCCCCCGGCGCGGCCCAGGCGTGACTGGCGTAGGGTCGGTTTCTGACCACTACTCCGTCGGCAAAGTCCCAACGCGAGGCACTTAGCCGCCCACTTATGATTGCCACAAAATTCACGCCGTACCTCGGCGCTACGTTGGTGTAGCCTGCGCTGATAGCTACAGTCAGCGCGCGCGTCATCGAACCGCTCCCATACTCTTCGCAGCCGATAGAAGGCGGATTAGCCCAAGGGTCGCCGTCAATATCCACGCCACTGGAGTAAGCATTGCTCCCAGCTCCGCGGCAGGGAGAGAACGGGCTTAAGTGCGAAGGGCTCGCCAGTTGCGGCTCCGATGCCAAATTACCCGTCCCGCCCGACGGCAAAGGAGTCGTGCAGCAGTAGTTCAACGTGGAAGAGCTATCATAATTAGCGCCAAGCAGCCTGGCATTATTGTAATAGGCGATGCAGTTGTTGAGAGTATTACCAAATGCACCACCGCCGGAGTTAGCAAAGTTGCCGGTGAGAGTACAGTTGTTCAGCGTGCGCCAGTAGGCCCCGCCGCCTGAGTTGGTGGCGGAATTTCCCGTCAGGGAGCAGTTATTGAGGGTGGAGTTGTAGGCCCCACCGCCGTTGTTAGTGGTCCAATTGTTCGCTATCGCGCAATTGTCGAGTGTGCTGTTGAAGGCACCGCCGCCCGTGTTGGCTGAGTTGCCGGCCAGCGTACAATTAGAGAGCGTGCAAGTGTTTGCTCCGCCACCCTGGCCGCCGGTCCAGTTATTCATTATCGCGCTGCTATTGAGGGTAGCGTAGGCTACAGCCCCGCCCCCAGAGGATCTCGCCGAATTCGCTGCCAGTGTGCAATTATTGAGCGTGGCATATGCAGCACCGCCGCCAGCGGTAGTCGCCGAATTGACTGCGAGTGTGCAGTTGTTGAGTGTGCCGTTGTACGCACCGGCTCCGTAGCTACTAGCAGAGTTGCCCACCAACATACAGTTGGATACCACAGCGCTGGCCGATTCACACCACACACCGCCACCCGATTGTTGCTTGTAAGTATCCCCGGAACTCTGGGTGGCTCCATTTGTTAGCGTGAAGCCCGTTAGCACAGCACCATTGGTCAGATAGGCGCATCGCACTGCAGCAGCGCCATTCGGCCCGCCGCTCATCTGGTGACCGGCAATCGTCGTCACACTGGGTCCATTGAGGCTTTGTACGATAATTTTCCTGGCAACCGCTACCCGGTTGCTCATGCCATACACCAGCCGCGCCCGGGTTTGATAGATCCCATTACTCACGAGCACCAGCGCCCCTCCCTCGACCGCCGCGTCCACTGCATCCTGAATATTGGTAGCCGCGGTGGACCAGTCGCTGTAAGGGAGCAACGGGTTGAGGCTGTCCACACTTACGTAATGCACCGGCTGAGCCACCACATGCATTGGGATGTATGCGGCCACACCCCCAGGGGAGCTCTCGTTATAGGCCCGCAACTCAACGACGTAGTCCCCGGCTAGAGCCCATGCGTGATTGGCATAAGGCTGGTTGCTCACCACTACCCCGTCTCCAAAGTCCCAACGTGACGCGCTCGCAAGGCCACTGATTTGGGCTTCGAAACTCACTCCGAACCCGATCGCTACGTTGGTATAGTCTGCGCTGATCGCCGCGCTGAGGGGCCCCGTCAGAAAGCCGCTCCGATACTCGTCGCAGCCGATGGAGGGCGGGCTGGCCCAGGACTCGCCATCAATGTCCACCCCGCTGGCGTAAGCAGCGCTACCGGCACCACGACATGAGGAGGCGGCACTCAAGTGAAAGCCGCTTGCCAGTTGAGGGTCCGCCGACAAATTGCCTGTGCCACTCGAAGGCAGCGGCGTGGTGCAGCAGTAGTTCAACGTGGAGGAACCGTAATAATTGGCCGCAGGTGAAGGGGCGATGTTGTAATACAGAATACAATTTCTCAGTATACAGGTAGATGCACCACCGCCGGCGTTACCAGCAAAGTTGCCCGCGATAGTGCAGTTATAGAGCGTGCAACTGTCCGCCCCACCACTGTAATTAGCGGCAGAATTGGCCGTCACAGCGCAGTTGACGGCAGTGCCCTGGAATATCCCTCCACCGTTATTAACGGCCATGTTGCCGGTCGTGGTGCAGTTGGTATAAGTACCGTAGTATGTGCCGCCGCCGTTATAACCGGCGGAGTTGCCCATGATGGCACATTCGGTGAGCGTTGCGTAAGCGGCACCGCCCCCATTAAAGGCCGAGTTGTTTGTGAGCGTGCAGTTGAAGAGCGTGCCAGAGTACACCCCGGCTCCGTAATCGTATGCGGAATTTCCAGCCAGCACACAGTTAGAAAGGACGCCTCCTGACTCACACCAGGCACCACCGCCCGACTCTTGTTGGTAATAATCACCCGAGGTCTGCGTCGCTCCATTGGTTAGGGTGAATCCCGTCAGTGTTGCCCCGTTGGTGAGATATACACACCGCACGGCCGCTGATCCGGCTATCGGGTAACCGGCAATCGTGGTGACGCCAGGTCCATTTACACTCTGCACCGTCACCGCACTGGTTACTGCTACCCGGTTGCTCATTCCATACATGGCCCGCGCTCCGGTCTGATATAGGCCATTGGTAACCAGGATGAGGTCGCCCGCAGTTGCCGCGTCCACTGCATCTTGGATGTTAGTTGCGGCGGTGGACCAGCTTGAGTATGGGGACGCAGGTCCAGGGCTGTTGAGGTCCACGTAGTGAGTAGCGCCCAGGCAAGGGGCGACAGCCACCAGTGTAACTGCCAGCAAGCACAATCGGGCTGATGGAAGCGGGTTTATCTTCACGTCACCCTAACCACTTTGTTCGCTGGAGACTGTTCTCTCCTCGCCCGCACACGGAACTCCGCAGAAACTGTTCTGCTCCTTTGGTCGCAATCATCTTTAGCATGTGCCAGTGAACTGGATGCGATGATAACGAGGCTTGCCGCCAGAGTCAAGAGGATATCCGCCCCGCTGAATGCTGATAGGCCTTTGCTTTTGTCTGATAGTTTCCTCTGTGCGACTTGGCCTTCGTTTGTGAGAACTCACCGCGCCGTGTGGCTCTCGAAAACCGTAAAGGCGTCGAGGTCCTTCCATTTACCTTTTACCTGAAGCTTGGGCGTGGTCCGACCGGTACAGTCGAGGAGGTTATGGGGTGACGCGGTTTCGATGGTGAAAAACAAGGGGTCAACCAGCGCGGCGATGATACGACTGGTGGGCTCCATTTTTATGACAGTACCGTTCGCACGGTTTGGCGGACGCTTTGCGTCTTTGACAAATGTGAACCCGACGGTTTCCAATCGAGGCACGACGATATACCGGCATTTCACCTTTTCACCGCGCTGGAGCGCTTGCCAATGCGAGATCAGAAAGGGCGCGATCATGTCACCAACCAAAGTATCCGGCGCCAAAGCTTCGGTGCTCGTCTTGAGCCGGCTGTCGGGCCCCGCGCGATACTCGAATTCGATGGATCCTTTGGCAGGATCAGTCGGGGACCGCCGAATTCTGGCGCTACCCACCGCGCCAAGTTGCAACTCCTTCAGGTCATACCTCAGCAACTGATCTCCCTGGTAGGTGACGTGTTCACTGTCGGCAAGTTTGCCGTCGGGATAAACAAAATCGCGCTGGACGCTGAGCGTTGCCCCGGAATGGGTGGCTGATCGCGTAAACCTGAAAAGCAGATTTTTGGAGCCTAGCGCATAGATTTCCGCGGTCAGGTTTGTGGGGTATTCGTATTTGGAGACGGCGGTATCGGATTTGGCGTCCAGCGTAGCCGGACCGCTCCGGGCTGCGGCCGGAGTGCCCAAAACGAGGATGGTCAGCAGCAACGAAAACCAGCTTGATTGTTGGTGTTTCATGCTTTGGCAATGGGGGCAGGTGTTCATCGCTTTGAGGATTTCAGAAGCATGAACAAATGAAAGTCGAATTTATGAGTCGCGTTTTCAGCGCTCAGATGGCTTTTGGGGGGCACCAGACCCAGGGCGGCGCTTTGCTCGGCCCATTCCGGACACGGCCTTGTGGCTATTGGTTTTCGAGCAGGAAACGAAAGTCGTCGAGCGAGAGAGACTGAGAAAACGCTTCCTCGCCAAGGATGTCCTGGGCCAGGGCGGCTTTGGCTTGCTGGAGCTGGCGGATTTTCTGTTCGATACTGTTTTTGATCAGGAGCCGGTAGGCGATGACTTTGCTGGTCTGGCCGATGCGATGAGTGCGGTCAATGGCCTGCATTTCGACGGCCGGATTCCACCAGGGATCGAAGAGGACGACGTAATTGGCCGCGGTGAGGTTCAAACCGAAACCGCCTGCCTTGAGAGAGATCAGAAAGGTGGCAGCGCCCTTGGCAGTTTGGAATTGATTCACGAGAGCGCCGCGGTTTTCGGTGTCGCCGGCGAGGTAGAAATGCGGCCATTGCCTCTCGTTGACGGTTTCGCGAAGAATGTCAAGCATGGTGACAAATTGCGAAAAGACCAGAACTTTATGGCCCTCATCCATGAGTGGTTCGATCAGGTCGAGAAACGCGTGGAGTTTGGCGCTGTCGGCTTTGCGCAGTTGGTCGCTAACCAAGGCGGGATGACAGCAAATCTGGCGCAGGCGTAGTAAGGAGGTCAGGAAATTAAAGCGCTGCTGGTTGAGTTCCTTTTGGGTATTGACGTTCAGCAGAAGCTGCTGAGCGCGCTTGAGTTCGGCGCGGTAAAGTGATTGTTGTTCGCCCTCCATTTCGCAGGCGAGGTCTTCCTCGGTCCGGTCGGGCAGGTCTTGTGCGACCTGAGATTTGGTGCGGCGTAAGAGGAATGGCCGAACGCGAGATGCGAGCCGGCGACGCGCGAATGGGTCATCCTGTTGATTGTGGAGGCGCGCAAAGTGGGCGCGGTTACCGAGAACGCCTGGCATGACGAATGCGAAGATACTCCAGAGATCGAGGAGCCGATTTTCGATGGGTGTGCCGGTGAGGGCCAGACGATGGTCTGCCTTGAGAGTGCGCGCGATTTGCGCGGTTTGAGAATCGGGGTTTTTGATGTACTGAGCCTCATCGAGGACAACCACCTGCCAATGATATTGGGAGATCTGTGGGCTGAGATTTCGCAGTTGGGCATAGTTCAGAACGATAAGGTCAGCCTGAGCGCGAGCTGATTCCAGGGCGTCGGCACCTTCTCCCTGCCAGAGGCGAACGCGCAGCGGCGAGCAGAAGCGTTCGGCCTCGGAGCGCCAGTTGTCCATCACAGATTTTGGGCAAACGACCAAAGAAGGGGGCGGATGGATGGTGGATGGTGGATGGTGGATGGTGGATGATGGATGATGGACGGTGCCGGGTTGTGGACTCGGGATGCCTGGCGTGGAATCCTGAGTCCCGGATCCGGGAAGGTGGGCAGACGATGCGTTGATCGCTGCATCAATCGGTGAATCGTTGGTTTGTGCAGCCTGGCGAGAGGCGTGATTTAGACGCAGCCAGGCCAGCCAGGCGAGGGTCTGCAATGTTTTGCCCAGGCCCATGTCGTCGGCGAGGACACCGCCGAAGTTATTGGCGGTAAGATAGGCGAGGAAGTGAAAGCCGCTGAGCTGGTACGGGCGCAACTCGGCGGTAATTGCCTCCGGCACGGCAGGAGTCACGCGGGTTTGAATTTCGGCGGCGCGACGCTGGATGCGTTCGACGGTTTGTTCCGGGAGAAATTTGCGCGCGGCATCATCGGCCAACTGAAGCGCATGGAGACGTTGAGGTTCGGCGCTGAAATCGCGGGGGTTAAGCCCGAGGCGGGCGAGCCGTTCATCCTCTTCCTGAGTGAGGTTGAACTGCAGTCGGCGCCACCCCTTTTTGCCCAGCCTTACGAAACGTCCGCGTGCATTGAGCAAAAGGTTAAGCTCTTGTTGCGTGAGCGAGAGGTCGGAGACGTTGAGGACAACTTTCAGGTCGAACCAATCCACTCCAGCTTCTTCGAGATTGAGGTTTACCTGACCGGAAACCACGCCATCTCGCAGGGTGGATAATTCGGGGTCGAGTTCGACGGCAATTTCAGATGGCAATGACTCGAGCCAGGTGGCAAATGTTTCGGGAAAGGATTTGCTCAGCCGGACGCGCCAGCGGTGACGCTCGTGCTCCCATTTGGCGCCCAGAGCTTCGAGACGGGCAGGGAAATGGTGCTGAGCGGAGCGATCGACCAGGGTGATGAGGCCATTGCGCGCGGAGGAGGCAGATGTCTCGCCTGATTTAAACCGGGGAACCCGATTAACAGCCTGCCATCCTGCGGAGCCACAATGTTCATCCTGCTGTCCTTCGCCTGCGGCTGTAACGCAAATATAAACCGCATCTGTGTCACTTCCCAGCCAAGTGGGTTTGACCTCACACGCCAGCTTCACGCGGACCTGGATGTGGCGTGTGCGCTCGGCTATGCGATGCGGCAGTTCGAACTTGAGGTTGCGGAGGAATTCGGCGCCCTGAGCGGATTCAATGGCGGGAGCCGGGATGCGCAACGGCTCAAATACTCCGAACGGATGTGGCGCCGGCCCGGGAAACACCGCGCGCTCGGTCAGGTAGAGTGCCGGATAACCGGGCAGGACCGCCACAACCTGGGGGGCGGGCGATCCGTCCGGCGCGACGAGGCTGATCACGTAATCGTCTGACTCGTCGGCAGCGGGGCGCAGTTGATAACGGAGTTCTTTGGTTGACCGCGCCAGCGGCAGCTCATCCGATGTGACAACTCGCTCGGCCATGCCAGGGGCGCGCAAAATTCGGCCAAGGAGCGCAGTTTTGTCATCCTCATTATAATCGAAATGACAGGAGGAATGGGAATAGCCGTCATAAGATTCTTGAAGCGCCAACCAAATCGTCATCGCTTCTGGCGCAACCGCCAGCGAACCCGTTTCATAAGCATCACGGAACCGCCGGAGGTGAGCCTGCTTGAGGTCCTTGAACTTATCAGCGGGCGCTCTGCGCGATTGCACTCGCGCCTCGAGTGGCAGAACCATCAATCGAAAGTCAACCGTCTCCAATTCGCACGATGTTGGGACGGGCACGTGGGCAAGCCTCTGACGCCACGACTCAATAACATTGCGGCGTTGCCAGGCGCGCATCGCAGGTTCAATCTGGCTGAGGTCGGTCACGCCAACCATAAGCTGGGGTAGAGCGACTTCCCTTTTGCGCAGTTCCCACGCGCAATACAGCCAGAATTGCAGGTCGTCGCGTGGAAACTCCGGCCACAGGGTCAACTCCTCCCAACTGGCGCCTTGAACGTTCGGTGCCAGCAGCCGCAGATTTTGGATGGTAAAAATGTACCCGGCTCGGACCTCGGCATAGAGGTGTTGGATGGCACGGACGTAGTCGGCCTCTGCGCGTTCGAGTTTTCGGCCGAGAGACTGGGACAGGGCGGCGCACAGCGGAGAAGCGGGCGGCTGCGGCTCAGTGCGAAGCACGAGTGGAATGATTTTGGAGGTTGGCTGGTTGGAGCGCGAGGCTTTTGAGGCAGGAACCGTCTGCGGAGTCATGAGTCTTGCGGCGTTTGCCTGGAGCGCCAGCATCGCGGCATAGACGTGCTTACATTCTTCTACCACAGGGCAGGTGCAGTCGCCTAGCCAGGCGCGAGTCTCGGGATCGTAATCCAGTTGAACCTCGTAGTCCTCGTCGCCTCGAACGACTGCGCTGTATGACCTGCCTGACTCAAGACAGGCAACCTCGATCACGGCGTTGTCGCGGAAATAATGTCTGCCGCGCCGCTGGGTTTTATGCGGAAATGAATCGAGAAATGATTGGATTTCGGAGGGAGAAAACAATGGGCCCCTGAGGCTTGTATGGGAATGTGAGTTAGAAACTTGCATCGTTGAGAAGATCAATGGCTGGATAGATGAAATAAGAAAAGCGCGGACGATTTCATAATGCTATGAACCGCGACACAGAATACCGCAGGATAGAAGAAGAGAGCAACGGTGAGTTATTCACAGATATTCACAGCGCGGCGAAGCGGCAACTAAATGGTTAAATAGGTTAAATGAGTTAAATGGTTAAATGGGAAAATCGCGTTCGTGCGGTTGCAATGGATTCCTGCTATTAATGCGTGCAGTTTCGTCCTGGCCGAAGGCGCCGGAAGAGTAAAACCCCGTAGGGGGAATGGCGCTTACTTAGTGCCTAACACATTCTGGGATAGGCATTTGCGACGGCTGGGGTGT
>PSRM01000140.1 GCA_003176045.1 Verrucomicrobiota bacterium
ACAAAAAGATTTGACGATTACACCCTGGAGCGCGAGCAAGATAACCAGGAGGCTTATCTGTCCGCAGGCTATTCAGCGGTCGAAGCCCAGTTAAGCGCTGACGGCGGGCTGACGCTCCCGCAGCTTGGCCAACTCAAGCAACTGGCCCAGCAAATGGTCGAAGTGGGCAAAAGCTACAATCAATCCGGGGACCAGTCTTCAGCCCAGGCCGCCTTCCAGATGGTCCTGGATCTGGGTCAGCGGTATGGGGATGCGGCCAACAGCCCTACATTGATCAGCCACCTGGTAGGTATTGCGATCGAATCAATGGCCCTGAGTGGATACGACCCAAAAATGCCCCTGGGTGAAAATGGCCAGACCGTGCAGGAGCGTCTCGACCAAATCAAGCAGGACAGAGCGGCCATTAAGCAATTGAATCAACAGGCCAGTCCGCTGATGCCGACGCTTTCGGACGAGGATGTCCTCAGCTACCTGAATCGCCGCCGGTCCCTGGGCGAAACGGCGGCGTTGCAGTGGGTATTGGGCAAATTTGGGCAACAATGAAGCAGCGCAACCGGATTGGAGCGCGGAGGGCCTCGTCCGCGTGTTTGTCTCTTCTCGGATTCGCACCGCGGACGAGGCCGTCCGCACTCCGAGTTGACTGCATATCCACCTGGCCGAGCGATTACGGAACTTGGTGCTTTTGACTTGGACACCCGGAGCGGAACGGATTAGGTTTAAGCCATGACAGCCAGCGCCCCTGTAGCACCACCGAGGGCCGGTCGGAAACGGTTTCCAGAATTGCTGGAGAACGGGCTTCATTTAAGCGCATCCGAGTTTTTGCGCCTCTATGAGGGCATGCCGGAGATCAAAAAGGCCGAACTCATCAACGGAATCGTCTATATGGGATCACCCGTACGCTACGATCAACATGGCCAGCCCGACAACCTTCTGCAAGGCTGGCTCTGCAACTATTCCATTGCGACACCGGGAGTGAAAGCTGCCGGCAACACGACCACGCGTCTCGGCCCTGATGATGTGCCGCAACCTGATGGATTGCTGCGGATTGTGACTGAGGCTGGCGGACACTCCCAGGTTGACGCCAAAGGCTACTTGCAAGGCGCGCCAGAGTTAGTGGCGGAGGTAGCGGCCAGCAGCGCCTCGATTGATGCGCGGGAGAAGTTGGCCAGCTATCGCCGCTCAGGTGCGTGCGAGTACGTCCTTTGGCTCACTGAGGAGGTCGCGCTCAATTGGTGGGTGCTCGAAGAGGACGAATACCGCCCGCTCCAGCCCGGCCCTGACGGCATTCTGCGCAGCCGCATCTTTCCCGGCCTTTGGCTCGACCGTGCCGCCTTGCTCGCCGAGGACGGAGCAAAAGTCATGGAAAAGCTTCAAGAAGGATTGCGCAGCTCCGAACATGAGTTGTTCAAGGCCGAGTTGCGGAAACGGCTGTAAAAATCAGAGACAGCTTTAAATGCCTGTTAAGCGCGTAGAATCGAATACTTCGATATTGATTGCTCTCTTCTATTCCCCACCTTCCATGTGAAAGTACATGGATTGCAAGGCAATTCTCCCTGGCCCCCTGAAACGGTTCCAGCAAAGCTGGCCGGCGCTGGCGAATAAGCCGGTCGAAAGCTTCTGGAACATTGTCTGCATCTGGACGGAGCGGTCCTTGTAGATCCAGCCGCCCGGTTCGATGTCAATCTCTTCGCCGGGCGCGAGGGTGACTTCGAACACGTTGCCGAAGCCGTGCAGCCAGAGGATTCCTTCCTGGGCCGGACAGGAAAAAGTATCAATGAAAAATCCAGTGCCGCCCAACAGGATGTTGGCCGCGCCGCGCACGCGCGTGAAGGTGTATTCCACATTGTCGGTCGCGGCCAGCCATTGATGCTCACGCACGTCCACGCCCATGCCCGGCTTGAGGTGCAGGCCAAAGACATGTCCGGCTCCGTCGCGGCTGAAGGCGATGCGGCCCGGGCCATGCGCCCCGGTAAGAAGGAACGGCATCCCGGCCAGCATCCGTTTGAGCGCCCCTTTCATCGGGCGCAGAGCAATCTGCACCGCAGGGTCTTTCCAGAGCAGGATGTGATGCTCGAAATAGACGCCGGTTGAGCTTAACTCGAGGTGCAGCGCCGGCACCAACTCGCCTTCGATGTGATAAGTGACGCCGCCAAATGTTTCGTTTTGCGCAATCGTGGGTAACAGTGTAGGAACAGCCATAAGTTCCATCTACTTAAGCTATTTCACCTGGAACACAAACAAATAAGGCACGGCTGAGTGGCCCTGTCTGGAACCATAGAGGCACAGAGACACAGAGCAACCCCGTTCATCCTCTGTGTCTCAGTGGTTTATCTTGAACCTCCAACTGCCCGGCGACTGGCACTCCTAACCTTGAACCTTGAACCTCGAACCTTGAACTTTTACCCTGAACCCTGAACCCTGGTCCCTACTCCATCAACGGCTGGTCTTTTGTTTCAGGCAGGAAAACCAACACCAGCAGCCCCAGGGGGAATAAAAAGCCCATAAGCGTAATCGCCAATCGCAAATCCATGCCGGGCAAAGATTTGAGCCAGCCTGAGAGGATGAGCGCGGACGCCGCAACGATGCGCCCGCCGTTGAAGCAAAAGCCCGCCCCGGTCGCGCGCAAATGCGTAGGAAAGAGCTCTGGAAAATAGACCGCGTAACCGGCGTGGATGCCGCCGGTCAAAAAACCGAACAGCGGCAGCATCGTTAAAACTTGCCAGTAAGCGTTCGGCAGATAGCACGTTAAAGGAACGATTAGAAACGCGCCCACGTGCATCCAGCCGAACGCGCGCCGACGGCCGAGCCGCACGCAAAGCGGCCCGAAGCTGACGAGGCCGGCGCCAACCCCAATGATGTCCAAAGTGTAGGCAAAGAACTTTCCGTGGCGCATGGCGTCCGCGGCGGTCACACCATTCCGGCGCAACACCTCGCCGGCCAAATCCTGTCCGGCGATGGTCACGGCCCAGAACGTGCCCAATCCCACTGCGGCCAGCAGCATGCCAAGTAGGGCATGCCGCCGCCAACGCGCTTCACCCAGCAAATCCCGGAAGCGTCCCATCTTCGGGCCGGTGGCTGATGCTGCCCGAGCGCCGGCCACCCGCCAACTTTCCGGCTCCTCGACCTTGGCCATGACCCAAAAGACCAAAAGTGCCGGCACGACAGAAATGAGGTAGGCATAACGCCATTGCGCTCCTACTGCGAGTCCTACAAACGCCGCAGCCAAATTGCCCAGAACACTGGTTGCATGAAAAATTCCCGAGGCCTGCGCCCGCGCTTCCTGCGGAAAGACCTCCGCGACCAGGCTTGCCGCCACCGCCCATTCGCCGCCTACACCCATCGCCACCAAAAACCGCGCCACACCAACCTGCCAAAGCGCATGCGCAAAAAACGTCGCCCCTGAAAAAACGGAATACATCAGGATCGTGATTGCCATCATCGGCCGTCGACCCCAGCGATCACCCAGTGAGCCAAAAAGAAGTCCGCCCAGCGTGCCGCCCGCCAGGAACACTGCAAGGAAGAAGTCGCCGCATCGTTTCATGGCCGCCTCAGTGCCGCCCGCTTTGAGCGAGGCGTCGAGTGAATGAAGTAACCCGGCGAACAGACCCGAGCCGCTGCCGCTCGGCGCTGTGATAAGGTCTTTCAAGAGTTGGTCGCGTGTTACCGCGTAGATCTGGCCCTCGAAGGCATCGAAGATCCACCCTGCCGAGGCAATTGCCAGAATCAGCCATTGGTAGGCAGTGACGCCGGAATACCAGGGGCGCTGGGGTCGCGCTGCTACCTGCGTCGGCTGGAGCTTTCGATCGGCTTGCACGTTCTTACTGCGGCAAATGGCGAAAACGATGGCGGTGAGGTTCAACAACAACAAATGCTTTTCGTAGTTGTTCTTCCGTGTAGCGAGTTAACACGGCCTCCAGTTCGGCGTGAACGGCGTTGATCGTAGCGGGCTCAACCCTTAGATAAATGACCCCACTGCCCTTTTGCTCAACAAAGATCAAGCCGCCAAAATCGCGGTCCCGCGTAACGAAAATTCTTCCTTCCCGGGAGGCGGCGAGTAACAGTTCCGAATCGTCAGCGCGGGAAAGACCGAGGGACCGAGCCGTCAGAACGTCGTGGCCCAGGCTTTTAAGGCCGCTCGGTGACAGCATAAACGTCCTGATCGAGCAGGAGTCTCACGATGCGCTGACGTGTATATCTTCAGCAGCGATGACCTCGCGAGCGTACTGAACGCAGGCACGAATGTCGTCATCGGTTAAGTCAGGATAATAGTCGCGTCTGATATCGGCAAAAGACAGCCCCTGTTGAACCAGTTCCAGCACGTCTTGCACCTGTATCCGTGTGCCAGCAACGCACGGCTTGCCGAAATGGATTGCCGGGTTGACTGCAATACGGTTTTTCATGGTGCTAATCTGTCGCAGAACGAGGCAGGCTTCAACCCTTCTTTTCATTGACCTTCTCAGGGCAGCGTCACAGCCCTGTAAAAGCGCCGGTCCGGCCCAGGCATATCCGTGAAATCTATAAGCGTATTCGTTGCCAGAATCGTGGAAACCGTCTGCCAAGTCAGCAGACTCGTCGAGGTCTGCACCGCGTATCGGCGATCGTACTGAGTGCTGATCGTAAAACGAAACTGACCGCCCGGTAACCGCGTCGCATTGTGCAATGTGGCGGCCTGCGCCGAGGCCAGCGGCACAAACTGGAAGCGCTTCATTACGACCTCGACCTCTTGCTGATTTGAAGGAGCCAAGCCGCTCATCAGCCAAAGATTAATGCGCACATTTTCGTCGCCGCTCTGCGGGACAGTCAGACTGTAATTCCAATTGCTGATAACATACTGTGGAGGTGGATTAGTTACGTAGCTTCCTCTGAGGCCCTCGAAATTCACCTGGTTGGTTTGCCATGTGAATAGCAGCGTGGAATTGGTCAGCCCGGCAGGCACCGCAAAGCGGACCAGGTGGCCGCTCAGGTTATATGGCTGCACGACAAACTGCGCGTTGTTCACATCCGAAGCATTACCCCAGCGCCCACATTCGATATCGATCTCGCGGTCCGCGTATGCGGAATCATCGCTCCAGGTGAACAGGCCCAGGACCACGTTGGGGTCGAGATTGTCCACGCGCGAGTTGAGTTCGAATCGGTAACTGCCAGACCCAAATGTCCTGGCCGAGACCAGTTCGGCGCATTGCCACACATTCGATCGGTTCGTGATCCGAACGTGCACTTGGTCCTGCGCGTCCACCCAAAGATTGCTCGTGCTGTCCGAAAAATAATTTGGCCCGGGACCAACCTGGCCCGAACTGGATTTGACCCACCAGTCGTAACCCGAAAAGCTGAGCCAACGCACACCGGGATTTTGCCGAGTCACTATCGCGCTGGCAATCGCCTGGGAGTAAATATTGGTGGAAAGAGTCGCCTGGCCATTCACACACGGTTGGTTGTAATTCGTGCTCACGAGCAGCGCCGCAATCCGCGTGGCCAATTGGTCTGAGCCGCCAGTCACGATGTTCGCCGACCAACTGCCATCAGGCGCAATGCTGGTCAAAGGTTGTGCACATGTCGGCTTCGTCACCCAGCCGTAACCCTGGACGTAAATGAAAACCGCGATTTTGTAAGCGGCTGGCGCAGCGTCCACCACCACGCCCGCAAGTTGATTCGAGGCGCCGTAAGCGGGAAGGTTTGTGATGATAACCGTCTCCGCGGAGGCGCAATGCCCCGTAAAGAGCACGGCCGCCATCAGCAGCACCAAGTTTTTTGACATGACCTTCACAATCTGGAGCGTCGCGCCACGTCCGTCATTGTAGCAGCAGACGCGAGGAGGCTCAATCTTGGGAGTCAGTAGTCCGAGTCGTTCGGCGGAGGCGGCGGAAGTGTTGAACCCCGTAGGGGGAATGGCGCTTACTTAGTGCCTAACACATTCTGGGATAGGCATTTGCGACGGCTGGGGTGT
>PSRM01000342.1 GCA_003176045.1 Verrucomicrobiota bacterium
GAAGAAATCAAACCAGTGCCTTTTTGCTTATCCCCTGTGGGAAGCTACTGATTTATGATTTATGATTTATGATTCGATCAAAAGATCGGTTCCCCTCGGGCTAAGAGGATTTCGCTGGATAGTTTCAAGCGCGTTCAGGTCGGTAGGCCCGGTCGCATGGGCGAAGTAAATCATAAATCATAAATTTTTTCGCATTTAGGCAACCCTCGATACTCCGGGCATGGCCATGGGTTGGATTTCGATCTTCATCTTCCAGTCCAGTTGGTCGGGCACGATTTTTTCCTGTGAGTTCATGGCCTGCTCCCAGGTGACTTGTTGACCGGTGTAGGCCGCCATGCGGCCCATGAGACCCATAAGCGTACTGTGCGCCATCCATTCGCCGTCGTTGATTGGCTTGCCGCTGCGAATGCTGGCGAACAGTTCGTTGTGCTCGGTTTGATACATGTCGCCCCCCGGCCCTGAAAAATGCCACTTGGTTTTTCCTTCAAGGAAGGTATAAGGCGCCTTCCATATGGATTTGCCGAATCCGTCCGAACCACTGAGATAATCCGAGTTGTCCGAGTAAGCATTGCCGATTTGCCGCTGGCCCATGAACGCCCGCACATTATTCTCGAACTCGTACACGACGAACATGTGATCGAAGATATTGCCTTCGTTGTTCGGCGTGGCGCGTCCGCCCACGGCCACAGCCGTAAGCGGGGACTGGTCTTTAAGTGCCCAGGCAATTTTATCCACACTGTGACAGGCCTGCTCCACGTAGCCATCGCCCGAGAGCCAGGCAAAGTTATACCAATTTCGCAATTGCCACTCCAGATCTCCGCAGCCGGAGGGCCGCTCGGAAGCCGGAGGCATTGGTTTGACGTGTCCGGCGTAGTAAGTGGCGTAAATGCAGCGGATGTCTCCAATCGCGCCGTCATGGATGCGCTTATAGAACTCACGCCGTGGCGCATCGTATCGCCAGCAGAATCCTGCCACCAGGGAAGTGCCTTTGGCCTTTGCGAGTTTGGCCGTTTCCATCACCGAGCGTACGCCGGGAACATCCGTGGCCATGGGCTTTTCGCAGAATACATGTTTGCCCGCCTCGACCGCCGCTTTGAGGTGTACCGGACGGAAACCCGGAGGCGTGGCCAGCAGTACCACGTCCACACCGCTGGCAATAACCTTTTGATAAGCGTCCAATCCCACGAAAGAGGTTTCAGGAGTAACTTTAACTTTGTCCGGGTATCCGGTTTTCAAACTTTGAAGGCTTTTCTGTAACTGGTCCTCGAACGCGTCGCCCATCGCGGTGAGCGTAACGTTTGGGTCAGCGCTCAGCGCCTGCGACGCGGCGCCGCTGCCTCGTCCCCCGCAGCCGATTAACCCGACCTTCAGAGGTTCGGAGTTCTCTTTGCCGAAAAGGGTGCTGGGGACAATTGCCGGGGCAGCCAGCACGGTGCCAGCCAGAGCGGAGGCTTTCAGGAACTCGCGGCGTGTAGTGAGCGATTCGGAGGAGGTCTTCGTGTGCATGACGAGAGTATCTGAGGCTCATTGAGCCCGAAAATTCGCGTGGCGTAAATCCTAATCTTCTTTATCCGCTTGCGCTTCCGCGGCGCAATGGTATCTGTCTGCGGCGCTATGAATTATAAGATTTCGCACCAGGCGGCCGCACTGTCGCCATCGCTGACGCTGGCCATTGATTCCAAGGCCAAACAGATGAAGGCCGAGGGCAAGGACGTCGTCGGTTTCGGAGCCGGCGAGCCCGATTTCGACACTCCGCAGCACATCAAGGATGCGGCCGCGAAGGCGCTGGCTGACGGATTTACCAAATACACTCCGGCAGCGGGCATTCCCGAACTGCGCCAGGCCATCGCCGATAAGCATAAACGCGAGAACGGCCTCTCCTATAAGCCTTCACAAATCATTGTCTCGTGCGGCGGAAAGCACTCCTGCTTCAATGTCATTTTCGCAACGTGCGAAAAGGGCGACGAGGTGATCATCCCCGCCCCTTACTGGCTCAGCTACCCGGAGATGGTGAAAATGGCGAGCGCAACGCCGGTCATAGTGGAGACGTCCGACAGGACTGAATTTAAAATTACGCCTGAAGCTTTGCGCCGCGCGATCACGTCCAAAACGCGGCTGTTGGTGTTGAATTCCCCAAGCAATCCGACCGGCTCGGTCTATTCACCGGATGAAATCAAGGCGATTGGCGACATTTGTGTGGAGAAAAATGTTCTCATCATGAGCGACGAAATTTACGAGCATTTACTTTACGATGGCGTCACGGTGCGCAGTGTAGCCAGTTTCTCGCCGGCTCATTACGAGCACACGATCGTTGTGCACGGGTTCGCCAAAGCCTGGAGCATGACCGGTTGGCGCCTGGGTTGGTGCGCCGCGCCCGAACCCATCGCTAAGGCCATTGACGCTGTCCAGAGCCATAGCACCAGCAACCCGACTTCGTTTGCGCAAAAAGGAGCCGTGGCGGCCTTGACCGGCCCTCAGGACCATCTGCCGAAATGGTTGGCTGAGTTCAACAAACGCCGCACGTTTGCCTGGCAGAAGCTAAATACTATATCTGGTATTTCGTGCGTGAACGCCAAAGGGGCGTTTTATCTATTCCCGAACATCTCTCGCACCGGTCTGAAATCTACGGAGTTCTGCGCGCGCCTTCTCGAAGCTGAACAAGTCGCCGCGGTCCCGGGCATCGCCTTCGGCGCCGACGACTACATCCGCCTGAGCTACGCCACCAGCATGGCTAGCATTGAGAAGGGGTTGGAGCGGATAGAGAGGTTTTGTAAGCGACTTATTTAACCCATTTAACTTCTTTTGCTTTGACCTCTTCTCCCGATTCCGCTACGTTTGGCAATTAGAGAATAAAGAGTTATGCAAAATTTTCTCGTTCCAATGGTGGTTGAGCAAACCGGGCGCGGCGAACGCGGTTATGACATCTATTCCCGGCTGCTGGTTGATCGCATCGTCTTTCTGGGCACGCCCGTGGATGACATGGTGGCCAATCTCATCATCGCTCAGTTGCTCTTCTTGCAGATGACCGATCCCAAAAAGGACATTCATCTTTATATCAATTCTCCCGGCGGAAGCGTGACCGCAGGACTGGCGGTTTATGACACCATGCAATTCCTCACTTGCGACGTGAACACCTATTGCATCGGCCAGGCGGCCAGCATGGGCGCCGTGCTGCTCTGCGGCGGAGCCAAGGGCAAACGTTACGCGCTCCCGAACTCCAACATTATGATCCACCAGGTGCTCGGCGGCGCGGAGGGCGCGGCCAGCGACGTAGAAATCCGCGTCCGCTACATGCTGAAATTGAAACAGCGTCTTAACTCGATCATTTCAAAACACACGGGCCGGTCCATTGACCAGGTCGAAAAGGATTGCGACCGCGACAATTTCATGTCACCCGACGAAGCCAAAGCCTATGGCCTCGTGGACGAAGTCGTTCAGTCACGTAAAGAAATCCCCGGCCTCGCCGAGCGCGCCACAAGTCTGGCTGACAAGAAAGAGTAAAACGTGATGCGTGAAACGTGAAACGATCCGTGAACCGTGAAATGAGAATTGTGAAGCCCCACTGCGGGCTTGATCTGTTTTCCCTTAATTAACCCATTTAGCCTATTTAACCTATTTAACTCCTCCCGCCTTGGCCCGCCCCACCACCCTTACTCTGTGCAGTTTTTGCGGCAAGTCCCACGCTGAAGTCAAAAAACTTATTGCCGGCCCGGGCGTGTATATCTGCGACAACTGCGTCGTTTTGTGCAAACAGGTGCTGGACAAGGAATTTGCGTCGCAGTTAAGAAAGCATAAACCGCCTCGGGCGCCCATCCCCAAGCCAGCCGAGATCAAACGCCGGCTGGACCTCAGTTGCATCGGCCAGGAACATGCCAAAAAGACGCTGGCGGTTGCGGTCCACAACCACTACAAGCGCATCATCCAGGAACCGCCGAGAAACCATGCCGAGTCGGAGGATGCGCCCGCATCCAGCCAACATGCCGAGGTCGAGCTGGAGAAGAGCAACATCCTGATGATCGGGCCTACAGGCTCGGGCAAAACTCTGCTGGCTCGAACTCTGGCACATATCCTGGACGTTCCCTTTGCAATCGCAGATGCAACAACGCTGACGGAAGCCGGTTATGTGGGTGAGGACGTCGAGAATATTATCCTGCGCCTGCTTCAAAATGCGGATTATGACGTCAAACGCGCGCAACGCGGCATCATCTATATTGACGAGATTGATAAAATTGCGCGCAAAACCGAAAACGTCTCGATCACACGCGATGTCTCTGGCGAAGGCGTGCAGCAGGCGCTGCTGAAGATTCTCGAGGGCACCGTTTGCAATGTGCCTCCGCAAGGCGGACGCAAGCATCCGCAGCAGGAATATATCCGAGTGGATACCACGGATATTTTGTTTATCTGCGGTGGAGCGTTCGTCGGCCTGGAACGTTTCATTCAGCGGCGGCTGGGCAAACACGTCCTGGGTTTTCGCGGGGCTGAAGAGGGGCTTAAGACCGCCGCGCTAAACCGGCAGGACATTCTTGAGCACATCGAGCCCGAAGACCTTCTGGCTTTCGGTTTTATCCCCGAATTTATCGGCCGGCTTCCGATGGTTACCGTTTTGGCCGAACTGACCGAGTCGCAACTGGTTTCTATACTGACCGACACTAAAAACGCACTGACCCGCCAATACGCCAAGCTCATGGCCATGGAAGGTGTCGAATTGGAGTTCACGGAGGACGCCCTCGAGGAGCTAGCCGCCCAAGCCATAAAAAAGGGCACCGGCGCCCGCGCCCTCCGCAGCCTCCTGGAAAAGCTCATGCTCGACGTCATGTACGATGTGCCGAGCAGCGACGACATTCTCCACGTCAAAATCACCAGACCGGTCGTGACCGGCGAGTGCCCCCCTCTCATCCGCCGTAAATCCGGCCGCGCAGCGGCCTAACCTCACAGCGGCCGACGTAAGGAGCCTCTGAGATACTTGAAGGTACAAGTTGGCATAGCGAAGCGGTGCAGCAAAAAACTGGCAGCGGGCGTCATTGCCTTCTCAGAGGAGTTCGGCGTAGGAGTCTGGCACCAGTTCCTTTATACGGTTCTCGATGGCAAGGTTTCGCCTTTTGCGGAACAAGGTTTCGAAACAAAGGAGGCAGCGGTGGATGACTTGTGTGAAATCTTAAAGATCAAGCCCGATGCGCTAGTTGAAATAAATGAGAAAGATGTGGACGAATACATTCTTAGGAATACGCGCAACCAGTGGTCTCCGAGATGATTCGCGTCTATTCGCGTCCATTCGCGGTTCACGTCTCACGCATCACGCTTCACACCCCAATATCCTCATTCCAAAGCTCAGGCCGGGCCGCGATGAATTCCTTCATCATCTGGATGCAGGCCGGGTCCTGCAGCACTTCGATTTGCACACCCTGCGATCGTACGTAATCTTCAGGTCCCTGGAACGTTGCGTTTTCCCCGATGACAATTTTGGGAATTTTGTAGAGCAGCGCCGCTCCGCTGCACATGGGGCATGGTGAGAGAGTCGAATAGAGCGTGCAACGCCGATAGACAGATGCCTTCTGACGGCCAGCGTTCTCCAAACAATTCATTTCCGCATGGTGAATCACACTCCCCTGTTGCACCCGCTGGTTGTGTCCGCGCCCGATGATCCTGCCCTCGCATACCAGGACCGACCCGATCGGGATGCCGCCCTCCGCAAGTCCCTTCCTGGCTTCTTCGATTGCCGCTTCGAGAAATGGATCCATGAGGGGAGGGTCGAGGGGCGAGGAACGAGGGTCAAGGAGGAAAAGGGACGAGGGTCGAGGGAAACTTAGTCGCAAACTTAATCGCAAACTTCGTCGAAGCGGGAATCTTTCAGGCTCCGCACCGAACGAAGTTGCATATCACAGAAGAGCAATCGGAAATTCTTCCTCTTCTGTGGCCCCTGCTGTTGCCTCAGATTTGCTCGTAGTTTGCGATTTGGAGCTTGGTGTTTCTTTGGTGTTTGGTCTTTGAAGCTTGATGTTTGATGTTTGAAATTTGATCTTTGGGATCTGGTGTTTAGTTTTTCCTCGAGCCGCTTTGGGTGACAACTCCGCCTCGAAACTATCCCGGATTTGTCTCATGACCGTCGTCGCTGCCGCAACGTCAGGTCCGCCGAGTCGGGAATATAAACTCTCATTCACCTGCTGCTTACGCTCCAGAATATGCTCCAGCACCTCTTTCCCTTTCGCTGTTAGCGAAACCAAATCCGAACGCTTGTGGGCGGGATTGCGCGTCGTTTCCACGTAGCCTTCGCGCTCAAGGCGATTTACTACAACTTGGCTATTCTGCCTGGAAGTGTTCCGCATCCGCGCAATCTGGGGAACGGTTTGCGGGCCGCAGCGGGCCAGGATTTCGAGCGTCTGATTTCCTCCGACCTCATCGCCTCTCGCCACTTTCGCGAGCGCTTCCACTTCAGCCAACAGAGCGTCCAGCGCGCCGGCTAACTCGGGAGGATTGCTCATTAATTACATGGAAGACTGTCAGACTGACAATCAGTTGTCAAAGACTTCCCAGTTGGCGAAAGCTGGGTCGGATTTTTCGCACCCTGGTACGCCGGGTGAGGGCACCCGGCCTACAGGAGCAGCACGATCCGGATTGTAGGCCGCGTGCCCTCACGCGGCGCTCCGGAACGATTGCGGGAGAGTAGGAAACGTCCGGCTAAAGATGACAGGCAAGGGAAAGCGCCAGAGGACTCTGCACCTTACACGGATTTTTTCTTGCTAGACATGGTGCGGGTCTTTGGATACATGGCTGGCCATGCAAGATTCAGTTATCCTGTGTGGCCGGGAGTTTAGCCCGGAACTTTTGATGCATTTATCCACCCTAGCCAAGCAACAGCCGCCCATTTCGCGCAACCAACTGGCGCGGGAGATGTGTTGCGCCTTGGCTTGGTTTTCGCCCGATGGCCGGCCAGCCCTTTCCAGTGCCAAGGTCGCGCTCAATAAACTAAGCAAGCGCGGTCTGCTGCAGTTGCCGCCGAACAAGCTTCGGCCAGGCGGCGGGCATCGGCTGCGGCGCTCCGGCCAAGAGTTGCCCCCAGTAGAGGGAGTTCCCAAATCGGTGGATAAGGTCCGAGGCTTGCGTCTGTACCTACTGAGCGGGCAAGACGATGCTCTGCATCTGGTGTGGAACGATCTGATAATCCAACAGCATCCCTGCGGCGATGCGCCACTGGTAGGAGCGCAGTTGCGCTATCTCATTGGCAGCGAGCATGGGTGGCTTGGGGCCTTGGGTTTTGGTCCTGCTGCCTTTGCCCTGGGCTGTCGGGACAAGTGGATTGGTTGGTCCAGCGTGGCTCGGGTGGGCAACTTACGGGAAGTTATTGGGTTATCGCGATTGCTGATTCGGCGTGAGGTTCATTGCTATAATCTGCTTTCGAAGGCTTTGAGTTTGGTGGGTAAGCGGGTGGCCGATGATTGGCAGGCTCGGTATGGAGTGAGGCCGCGCTTGGTTGAGACTTTTGTGGATCGCTCGCGCTTTCATGGGCGATCGTTGGCCGCTTCGAATTGGCAGCGGGTGGGTAGCAGCAGCGGGCGCGGGAGGCTGGGACCCAAAGAGCCGATTAAATCGGTCAAAGATGTTTGGGTGTATGCGTTGGAGAGCCAAGCGCGCCAAAAGCTCCAAATCGAGACTCCTGCGCCACTGACACCCTGTCCCATCATGCAGAGTTTGGCGCAGGCCGATTGGTGTCAGTGGGAGTTGCGCCATCTGGAGTTGGGAGATCGCCGGCGTGGGCGACGGGCGCAAGCGATTTTGCAAGCGCGCTGGGATCAGCCTCAGGCCAGTTTTTACGGCAGCTTTAATGGCTGGAGCGCCGCCAAAGGAGCTTACGGGCTGATTGAGCATCCCAGTGCGGATATCGGCCTGAGCAGCCTGTTGAGTTCACATCAGGAGCGGACCCAAGAGCGGATGGCCGCTGAATCGGTGGTGTTGCTGCCGCAGGACACAACGACCCTTAATCACACCGGGCTAGTCCAGACCACCGGCTTGGGTTCATTGGGGGACAACCCAGGCCGAGGGTTATGGCTTCACAGTTTATTAGCCTTTCGGCCAGATGGGGTGCCCTTGGGGGTATTACATGCGCACTGCTGGGCACGGCCACCCGAAGCGAGCGACACGGCCCAGCGCAACGCACAATCGCTTGAGGAAAAGGAAAGCGTTCGCTGGTTGGATGCGTTTCACGTTGCGGGGCAAGCGGCTCGGCGCATGCCACAAACCCAGTTGGTGGTCATCACCGATCGCGAAGGCGATCTTTATGAGTTGCACGACGCGGTGCACATTGGGCCAGCCAACCTGCACATTTTGGTCCGGGCCGAACATGACCGGAAGTTGGAGCAAGATGAAAAGCTGTGGAGTTTTATGGCCCAGCAGCCATTGGGACAGAGGCGCCAGTTGCGGGTGCCGCGCCGGAGCGGCCAACCCGAGCGCCTGACGGAGGTGGAAGTGCGCTGGGCCCCTGTGAAGATTGAAGCTCCAGCGGTCGGTTGCAAAAAGAGCTGGCCCAGCCTCTGGCTATGGGCCATTTGGGTGCATGAGCCCAACGCGCCTGCTGGAGTTGAGACGATTGACTGGATGCTCTTGACCGATCTGCCCATTGACGGGCCGGAAGCGGCATGGGAAAAGGTGCAGTGGTATTGCCGGCGCTGGGGCATTGAAGAGTGGCACCGCGCGCTCAAGACTGGGTGTGGGGCTGAGCAGCGCGAGTTCAAAACCGCTGAGCATCTGCAGCGTGTTTTGGCTTTTGATCTCATGGTTGCGTGGCGGGTTCTGGCTTGCGTGAAGCTGGGCCGAGCCTTACCGCAGTTGGCTGCGACCGTGTTGTACACGGCACAGGAATTGGAGGTGCTGATGGCGGCGATAAAAAAAAACTCCCCATTCCATGCAGATCAGCAAACTAACACTGCAACAAGCCAACCGCCTGGTTGCCCACCTGGGAGGTTATGCTGGCAGGAAACGGGATGGTGAACCAGGGGTGGAGAGCGTCGGTATCGGTTTACGCAGGTTGTCTGACCTGTGCTGGGGCTGGGAGCTGTGTGCGAAAAGTAAAATATGAAAATCAAAAAAATCCGTGTAAGGTGCAGAGAGGACTGGCGCACTCCAAGACGCTTCGCGAGTTCGGGGCGCGGCAATTCGCAGACGCCGCTTTGCTAGATCTGGCAACTACACCGCCGCCGCTACCAAATCGCCTACCTCAGTCGTGCTGTATCCCATCTTCCCCGCTGCAAGGCTCTTGATCTTTTCACGCACGATCTTGATGACAGCCGTCTCCATTGCCTTGGCCGCGGCGGTTTCGCCCAGGAAATCGAGCATCATCTGGCCGGCGCAGATTGCGGCCAGAGGGTTGATGACGTTTTGGCCTGTATATTTGGGCGCGCTGCCGCCGATGGGCTCGAACATGCTGGTGCCCTGGGGATTGATGTTGCCGCCGGCGGCGATGCCCATGCCTCCCTGGATCATGGCGCCAAGGTCGGTGACGATGTCGCCGAACATATTGTCGGTCACGATCACGTCGAACCATTCCGGATTCTTGACGAACCACATGGTCGTTGCGTCCACGTGCGCATAATCGCGTCTTATGTCCTTGTAATCCTTGTCGCCGATTTCGTGGAAGGCGCGTTCCCAGAGATCGAAGGCGTAAGTCAGGACGTTAGTCTTGCCGCAGAGTGTGAGCTTGTTCTCTTTTTTCCGTTTGCGTGTGAACTCAAACGCAAAGCGCAGGCAACGCTCGACGCCGCGGCGGGTGTTCACGCTTTCCTGCAAGGCCACTTCGTTGGGCGTTCCTTTGAACACGAACCCGCCCGCGCCGGTGTAAAGCCCCTCGTTATTTTCGCGCACGACCACAAAATCAATGTGCTCGGGCTTTTTGTCCTTCAGCGGGCAGAAGCGTTCATCGTAAAGCTTTACGGGACGCAGGTTGATGTACTGCTCCAGTTCGAACCGCGTGCGCAACAGGATTCCCTTTTCGAGAATGCCCGGCCGGACGTCAGGATGCCCGATAGCCCCGAGCAGTATGGCAGGGAATTTCTTTAGTTCGGCGAGCACGCTGTCGGGCACGATTTCGCCGGTGCGCAAGTAGCGCTCGCCGCCCAAATCGTAAGGAGTGTAGTTCAGCTTGAGATTGAATTTCTTGGCGGCGGCATCCAGCACCTTCACCGCTTCGCGGACAACCTCTGGGCCCGTTCCGTCGCCGCCCATGACTGCAATGTTATAACTTTTCATTACTGATGGTTTGGTAAATGCCTGCGTGGTTGAGGCAGAGATAGTTATGCTAACGTTTTTCGACTCAGAGGCAATGGAATTCTCAACCATTTCAATCGCAGGTGACCGCAGAATCTTAAGACAGGAAAATTTAAGACAAGAATACGGAATCAGAGTTGCAGGCAGGAAAATTATGCGGCAGGAAAATGGAATCAAAAATTTTCCTGCCTCGAAATTTTCCTGCCTGCTGCTCTTATTTTCCTGTCTTTCATTTTCCTGCGTCTGTTATGTTGGGCGCAAGATCGCTTATGAAATTGCGCCTGATCTTTCTAGCCATTGCGCTCGCAATCCCTTTCTGCTCCGCCGCCGAAAACTGGCCTCAGTGGCGGGGGCCATTTTTTAACGGCTCCACTACCGAGCAGGGCCTGCCCATCCAGTGGAGCAAGACGAACAATGTGGCCTGGGTTGCGCCGCTGCCGGGTTACAGCGCGGCGACACCTGTGGTGTGGGAGGACTCAGTATTTGTCTCCAGCCCGGATGCGCAAAAGAACCTGCTATTGATTTGCCTGGATCGAAGGAATGGCCACGTGCGCTGGCAGCAAACCGTGGGCGCGGGAGATCGCGAGAAAGGCCGCAACAATTTCGCTTCGCCGTCCCCGGTGACCGATGGCAAGCACGTCTTCATCCTGTTCGCAACAGGTGATCTGGCAGCCTATGATTTTTCCGGCAAAAAGATTTGGGCTCGCGATTTGGCAAAGGAATATCATCCCTTCAGCATCCAATGGATTTATGGATCCAGTCCGATGCTGTACAAAGGAAAGCTGTACGTCCAAGTCCTGCAGCGTGGTGGAGGCCAAGCCGGCTACTTTGCTCCACAAGGGGAAGCAGCGCAGCGTGAATCGTTTCTGTTATGCGTCGATCCGGAGACGGGCAAGGACTTGTGGCGGCACATTCGCGCGACCGATGCCATCCGGGAGTCACAAGAAGCTTACACCACACCCATCCCGCTGGAGGGCAAAGATGGCACCGAAGTGATCGTGGTCGGGGGCGATTACGTTACCGCGCACCGGACAGATACGGGCGCAGAGCTTTGGCGCTGCGGAGGTTTGAATGTCGGGCACGAGAGTTCGTGGCGCATCGTGCCGACGCCTGTTGTGGCTGATGGGCTGGTGATTGCCTGCGCTCCCAAGCGTGATCCTGTACTCGCCATAAAAGATGGAGGAAGGGGACTTGTCACAGAATCGAATATCGTTTGGAAACTCGAAGAGTACACGGCCGATTGCGTCACGCCGCTCGTTTATCAGAACAGGCTCTTCGTTCTGGACGGAGACCATCAAATGATGACCTGCCTTGAGCCAGGTACTGGCCGCACGAAATGGCGGGAGTCATTGGGCGTACGGGACATCTTCCGGGCTTCCCCCACGGGCGCAGATGGCAAGATTTATTGCGTGAGCGAGAGTGGCACCGTGGTCGTGCTCTCTGCCGGCGAGGACTTCAGGATTCTAGCGAGTTTTCCGATGGGTGAATCCCCTGTGCGCTCGAGTATCGCCGTGGCCCAGGGGAACTTGTTCATCCGCACGGCGGAAAATTTGTACGCGGTGAGGGGGAATCCGTGACCTTGCCTTATCGAGTCGCCACGCTTTTGTACGGATTCAATGCTCGTGACGACGTCCTGCTCCTGGAACGAGCGCAGGAACCGAATCTGGGTTTTTGGAGTCCGTGCGGCGGGAAGCTCAAAACCGAGATTGGCGAGTCGCCATATGCGTGTGCCTGCCGGGAGGCCAGGGAGGAGCTATGCTTGGACCTTTCTCCTTCGGACATGCACCTGACGGGTCTTGTCAGTGAGTTCGGTTACCAAGGTCAGTGCCATTGGCTGATGTTTCTCTTCGAAATTAAGCCCCGGCTGAGTGTTCTGCCTGCCGTTCATCGGGAAGGGCGCTTTGAGTTCTTTCCCCGCGCAGCGCTGGACACTCTGAAACTGCCGCAAACAGATCGCGAAAGCATTTGGCCATGGTTTTGGCAGCATCGCGGTGGCTTTTTCGCTGCGCATTGCCGCTGTGAATCTGACGGCACCTACGAATGGCATCTGGAGGAATCATGCCCGAGCCACTCATAGATCTACAAAGCGACCACTACTTCATGGGCGAAGCGCTGCGCCAGGCGCATCGAGCCCGCTCCAGGGACGAGGTGCCCGTGGGAGCGGTGGTGGTGAGGGAAGGCCAGATCATCGCGCGCGCGTTTAACCAGGTGGAGTTGCTGAAGGACGCCACTGCGCACGCAGAAATGTTGGCCCTCACCCAGGCTGAGGATGCAGTGGGGGACTGGCGCCTGACGGATTGCACGCTGTATGTGACCAAGGAGCCATGCCCCATGTGCGCGGGAGCCATCGTCCATGTGAGGCTGGCGCGGGTGGTCTATGGCGCGAGTGATCCGAAGGCGGGCGCGGCGGGTAGTGTGTTAAACCTGCTACAATTCCCGACGCTGAATCATCGCTGTGAGATCACGAGCGGAGTTCGAGAGCCTGAATGCAGGGAATTGCTTCGGAGTTTTTTCGCTGAGCAAAGGCGCGGAAACAATGATAAGAGCGCCCAAGGCAATCCGGGGACGGAAACCACGAATGGACACGAATAGACACGAATTGATTCGTGTTCATTTGTGTTCGTGGTTAATTGCAAGGACCCACACCACGCGAGTGCCTACTCCATAACCGACTGGCCCAGGAGTTTGCCGTTGATCTCTACCGAGAGGTCCGGATCGTCCGGGATGATCACATCCAGGTGATTTCCGCTTAATGGAACCGCCACGGAGGGAGGGGTGATTCGCTGATCCAGCGAACCTTTCAGGCGGATCTTTGACCGGGCTTGGTTGAGAGAATAATCCCCGTTAATACGTCCTTGCAGGACTCGGCCATTGGAAAGAACGACGGTTCCGCTGCCTCCGAGTTTATTGAGCGGAACCACATCCAGCGTGAGCGCCCAGGTGCCATCCATTCCGTCCGGCAGTGGAATGGAGACCGGGGAGTTGATCGTGCCGCCTGAAAGCTTGGAGAAATTAGCGTTGCCGCGCGCTGTGCCGGTCAGCACGCCGTCTGTCACTTCAAGATCGTACGTAATTGAGATGTTGAAGCCCGTGGGCAAGCCGGCGACGATATCATTGCCTCTCAGTTTCACCTGAAGGTGGACGCGGGTCGGGCTACTGCCGCCCCCGCTGACCCTCCCGCTGGCTGTGTAATCGGCCGCCACGGCATCCTGTGGGCCGATGGTCACCAGAATCAGCCCGGCCCCATTCGGCGCGCGCAACCGGCCCTGGCCATCCTGCTCAATCTGCAATCCGACCAAACTAAGGTCCACGGTAGAGTCGTCCGCTCCCTGGATTTGCTGATCAATGTCGTAGATGCCGGTCAGATCATAGAGAACCGAAGTTGGGCTGCTGAACGAAAGCGTAAATGAGCCCGATGGAGGGGAGGCGAAGCCGGATCGAAAGCAAAAGAGAACAAGCGCCACCAGGGGCAAACTGCGTTTAACGGAGGTCGTCATATTTCACGATGCACTAGGCTCACAGAGGATGAAGGGAAGGTGGAACCTCGTCAAGCTAGCATTTTGATCGATCTTTCCAGGAACCAGCCAGTGACAAAGTCCGCCATCGTAGGGCGGGCTTTCCAGCCTGCCGGTTCAGGGGGCTTTTCAGCCCGCTGAACCACCGGCCTTCCAGGGTCGCGGCGCTGGAAAGCGCCGCAACCGGCAGGCTGGAAAGCCTGCCCTACAGACTTTGTCATTAGCCCTGCTCCAGGAACCGACGTAAAGAGGCTCTGAACAATTTCGGATTTCGGAATTAGGAGTTTTTGGACGGTGCCTCCACCCCCGTGCGAAGCCGCGTCTTTCCACTGTAAAGTGCCACGGGCCTTCCGTATTCTGACTGATGTCGGCCATGTCTGAATCCAGATACATCGAGAAGAAAGACTACCTGCCGCGTTATGCGCACCAGCAGACTATGGCGCTGCTGGAATCATCCGCTCGGCTGGCCACCGAGTATGCAAATGAAAAAGAGTGGCTTCGGTCCCTCAAGGAAGATTTCCCGAGGATCGTTCCTTTTCTGACCCAAAGATGTGGCCTGGGCTTTAGGGGCCGCATCCTTGAGATTGGCGCCGGGCGCGCATGGTTGAGCGCCGAATTATCAAAGCTGCCGGCGGTGGTTGAAATTGTTGCAATTGACGTTTCGCCAAAGATCCTCAAAGAGGAGGCGCCCAAGGTATTCAAAACGCTGAACGCCAATGCCGCCAAGATCACGCGAATTCCGGGTGATTTCCATAGACTCGACTTTCCAGAGAACCACTTTCATTTTGTGGTGTCCTCCGCGGTATTGCATCACGCGGAAAATATCGTACAGGTCTTGCGCGAGGCCAAACGCGTGCTCAGGCCGGGCGGACAATTCGTGGCCATTCGCGAGCCGGTCTGGCCGCTGGTCAGGATCAGATCTCGTGCCAAAATGTTATCGAAGCTATTAGCCACTGGCGTGAACGAGCATTTTTATTCGCTGGCCGATTACCAGGAATTCTTCCGCCAGGCCGCGCTCCCAATGGAGGTCAAGCGTGTGAATCTCGCGCGTGGTTTCAAGTACTACGTCAACAAAATGGTCAACGGGATTACGCACGCAAGGTTTGCCTTTGTAGGGACGAAGAAGGGGAGGTGAAGCGTGAAACGTGAAACGTGAAACGTGAACGGATGTCCAGTGGCCGTACACCAAGGCTACCCGGCCTAAGAACACGCTTTTTAACAAGACAATCGGGAGAATGATCCGGACCGGCGGAGGAGTCTGTGGAGAATCGTTCGAGGGTGCCCCCTCGTCTAGTGGCCTACCACGGTGAATCGGTTTCTTTCACGTTTCACGTTTCACGATTCCGTTTCACGTTTCACGCTCTCTTTCATATACCAATCCATCGCCAGCTCGATTCCCTGCTGTACTTTGTACTCCGGGGCGTAGCCCAGCAGCCCTTGCGCTTTCCCGATGTCTGCCAGGGAATGGCGCACGTCTCCGGGACGAAATTCGCGATAGACTGGTTTCGTTTCCCGAAGTTCGGGCTTTCGCATTCGTATCGATGTCTGGAGCATGAGGAATAATTCATTGAGGGTAGTCCGCTCTCCCAAAGCGATGTTATAGGCCTGGTCAAGCGCCTCGGCTTTCTCGGCTGTCGCAGCCAGCAAGTTGGCTTGAACCACATTGTTAATGTAGCAAAAGTCCCGGCTCGTCTCACCGTCGCCATTGATATAGACTGGTTCGCGCCTCAGCATGGCGGCTATCCATTTTGGAATCACTGCCGCGTAGGCCCCTTCCGGATCCTGACGCGGCCCGAACACGTTGAAATAGCGCAGGCCGATTGAATGAAAACCATAGCTTCGCGCGAAAGCCGAAGCGTAAAGTTCGTTCATCATCTTCGACGCTGCGTAAGGAGAGAGCGGTTTGCCGGTTCGGTCTTCGACCTTTGGCAGTTCGGGAGCATCCCCATAAACGGCGCTGCTGGAGGCGAAAACGAATTGCTTGGTGCCCGCATCTCGCGCAGCAATGAGCATGTTCAGAAAACCGGTTACATTGCTCTCGTGAGAGGCCACCGGCTCGGCGAGAGAACGCGGCACAGAGCCCAATGCAGCCTGGTGCAGCACAAAGTCAACGCCTTCGCACGCCCTGCGACAAGCTGCTGGATCACGGATGTCTCCTTCGATCATTTGGAATCGTGACCACTGCTTTTCTCCTACCAATCCCTGGACCTGCTCTAGATTCTTTTTGTGCCCTGTGAAATAATTATCCAATCCTCGCACCCGCTGATCCAGGCCGAGCAAAGTTTCCAGCAGATTAGATCCAATGAAACCCGCCACCCCGGTAACCAGCCATATTGAAGGCCTGGCCCGCAGGTCAGCGCAAAGTTGATGGTATGGCCTGGTGTTCACCCTGTCCTTCCCGTAGGCCCTAGCGGCCCTTGGTGCGTTTTCGTGGGCGTTTGCCGGGCGGATTACGCATCTCCTCCAACCCGACGATGTGAAACGGGTCTAAATGGTGGGCATAGCCGCGAGAATCAGCCACAATCACCACTCGCGATGTCATGAAAAGAAAATCCGGATGAGGTACAGGATACTTGTTACCAGAGGCCATCACGAGGCGGAACGGGCGAAATCCCTTTGCTTCTGTTTCCTCAATGCGGGCGCGGATCTGCTCGATCTTCATTACCACAGCTTCCCTATTGGCGCTGCATGTGTCAAGGAGGCCTGCATTTTTCTATCTTAAAACACCGCAGTTAACAGCTAAACTGCGCTGGCTAACGTGATCGACTTGCTCCAAAACGTGGATTGCACATTGTTCCGCCTGCTCAATCGGACTCTGGCTAATCCGGTATTTGATTGGCTGATGCCCAAGCTTGCAGGAAATCGGCTGTTTCTGCCCTTCATCCTTGTCTTTGGACTGGCACTACTTTGGAAAGGCGGGCGGCGCGCGCGTTTGTTCGTCGTCTGCCTCGTCCTCGCAATTGCGCTGACGGACGGCCTTGTCTGCAACACGATCAAGAAGGCGGTGGCTCGGCCACGGCCTGGTCTTGCTCTGGCCGATACCCGTTGCCTGATGCCCAGCACGACCAGCGGGAGCATGCCCTCCAACCATGCCGCCAATTGGTTTGCCGCCACCATGGTGGCTTTCGTTTTCTACAGGCGCACGTGGCGCGTCATGGTCCCGCTGGCCGCCACAATTTCTTTGTCACGCGTTTATAACGGGGTGCACTATCCGAGCGATGTGGTGGCCGGTGCGATTCTCGGAGCGGGCACAGCCGTGGCAGCGGTTTGGCTTGCGGCTGTGCTTTGGGCCTGGGCCGGACGAAAGTGGTTTCCGATTTGGTGGGAGCAGGTACCCTCGGTCCTGGGAGGGGCGAGGGGCGAGGGGCGAGGGGCTAGTGAACCGGTCCACGACCGTGAAGGAACGCCCACGACCGGGATGAAGGTCGAAGATCGAGGGAACGGATCTGAATCCGCTTCACGTTTCACGTTTCACGTTTCACGAAGCGAGCCATCCGCCCTCGACACTCATTGGTTACGCCTCGGCTACCTTCTCATCGGCGCGCTCCTGCTCTTTCGACTCGCCTACATCGCCTCAAGCACCATCGAACTGACTCACGACGAGGCCTACCAATGGCTCTGGTCGAAACACCTGGCATTATCTTATTACAGCAAGCCGCCGGGCATAGCCCTCATCCAGTTCGCCGGTACTCATCTTTGGGGCGATACGCAGTTTGGCGTCCGATTTTTCTCGCCGGTATTCGCCGCGATCTTGAGTTTTGTCATGATTCGATTCCTGGCGCGGGAAGTCGGCGCGTGTCAGGGGTTTATCCTGCTGCTGATCGTCGCTGCCGTGCCACTGCTGAACATTGGGACTATACTCATGACCATTGACCCGCCGCTGGTGCTCTGCTGGACGTTGGCCATGGTTTCCGGTTGGCGGGCCTTGCAGGCCGATGGAGCCGCGAAGCACTGGTTGCTCTCGGGTGTGGCTGCGGGATTGGCTTTTCTGAGCAAATACACTGCCCTTTACCTCATCCCGTGTTTTGCGTTGTTCTTTTTGTTTTGGAAGCCGGCGCGGGTGCATTTGCGCAAGCCAGGTCCTTGGCTAGCTCTGCTTGTCATTGCAGTAAGCACTTTACCGGTCGTGATCTGGAACTCGCAGAATGGATGGATCACGGTACACCACGTTTCGGACAACGCCGCTATCTCCGAGAAATGGAACCCCAAGACCCTCGAGTTTCTCGGAATCGAAGCCGCTGTGCTTAACCCAGTCTTTTTCGTGGGTGCGGTCTGGGCCATGATTGCGTTTTGGAAACGTAGCGCACGCGTCGCGCCTGCCCCCGGAATGACCGCCGCGGACAATCGGAGCAGGCGGGACGCTTGGCCTACTTTTGCCCTCTGCCTCTTTTTCTTCTGCATGAGCGCCCCAGTCTTTCTCGGGCACCTGCTCTACACACTGCACTCGCGTGTCCAGCCGAACTGGATCGCGCCCGCTGTTGTGCCAATGTTCTGTCTGATGGTGACTTACTGGGGTAATCAGGGTTCAGGGTTCAGGGTTCAGGACTTGGTGGTTAATCGCTTGCTCGTCCTCGGTCTGATTCTTGGCATCGGGGTTTCTGCGCTAATGCACGAACCTAAACTGATTGCAAAGCTTGCCGGTCATCCGCTGCCAGGGGAGATGGATCCTTTACGCCGGGCGCTGGCGTGGAAAGAGTCATCAGCCTTGGTCGAGGAGGCGCGGCAAAATCTGCTCCCTGAAGGCAAACCCGTTTTCATTATTGCGGATCACTATGGTATGGCGGGGGAGTTCACATTCTATTTGCCCGAAGCGAAGAAGGCTGTCGCAATCCGCAATCCGCAATCCGCAATCCGCAATTCTGCTCTCCCGCTGGTCTATTGCGCGACTCCCACCCAGCCGAATAATCAATTGTACTTCTGGCCTGAGTATCGTTACCACGGCGTGCGCACCGGCGAGAACGCGATTTACGTGACTGAGTTGGGACCATTCCCTCTCGAAAGCGGCTGGCCGCGTAAGTGGCTAAACGGCGAACCTATCTCGTATGCCTCGCCTCCAGAAACAATCCCAACACCCCCTCAGCTCCTGCGAGAATTTGAATCTGTGACCGATCTGGGGATGAGAGACGTCAAGCTTGGCGGGCGGGTCTATCGGCGCTTGCAGCTTTTTGAATGCCGGAATTTACGATAATGGGCAGTGGACTGATGCCCCAGGACTTGCTCTCCATCTTCAGATTTACCAGCCCACGCGGAGCTGCAAACAATCCTTATTAAACTCCTGGAGCCAGACCGCGGCGGCCTCGTTGAGGACGTGGCACATGTCGCTCAGAGCGGCACGGAGATCACGCCCGTTGGCCACGTCGTCCTGGTAGTTAGTAAATGCCTCCGCGAGGATGTTTAATCCGCCTGCTAATTCGGCAATTTGGTTCGCCCCACGCGAAGCCTGCTGCGAGTTGAGTGTCTGCGTGAACGCCGAATAAAGACCGCGCAGCGTTTCAAACTGCTGATAAACACTCTCGAACCCGCCGCTGGCAAAATTGCAGGCCGTCCGGGTGGCATTTCGAAGCAAGTTGACCTGGCCCTGGACATCACGCATGACATTACGCTGGGCCTGCGGTGTGCTGAGATTTCCCCACGGAGCCTGAGCCCACAGCGCAGGCTCGAAACTCGACAGCGCCACGAAGGAAAGCAGAAGTCCGGTCAAGATAACGCGGGTGCAAGTATTCGGTTTCATTTTGTCTCTGGGGATTGGGGAGTGTTGCCGGGCGGGGTCAGCATTGCAATCATCGCGTCCACCTCGCCCCGAATTTTGGCAAGTGAGCTTTCCACCTCCTCGCCACTGGTTCTGGCTGCAGCGATATATTTCCGCGTGCTGTCGGCGCTGAGGCTGGCCGGGTTTTTTTCCAGCGCATTGCGGACCTTGCGCATATCAGCAAGGAACGGCTGAAACGATTGGTGTGCTTCCTTGGACCACGTTTTGACCTTGAGGAAGCCTTCCTGAAGGGCCTGGTGCTGCTGTTTAGCGAGACTCCGCACCGCGGGATCATCAATGCGGGCCAGATTCTCCTCCCAGCTTTCGAAATAGGCATCGCCTCGAGCCAGCATGGCCTGTGATCGAGCGCGGATCCGCAGAGAATCCACCTGCACCCGGCACACCTCGTTTGAAAACGCGGTCAGCACCGCCGGCGGGCACTGGTCTGACTGCGTGCTCACCGTGGCCAACGCAGCCAGGGCCGAGTGCATGGCGTGCTCGGCCTCGGTGGTGAGCTGGCGATACTCCGCCATGCCTTGCCGGGGCCGGGAAGGCGGCAGGCTGGAAGTCTTCGAGGCGCAACCGGCGGTCAACACAAGAGCGACCAAAAATGCGCATGCGGGGACAAAGCTCCGGGCACCACCATGAGGCATCGGAAACCTTGCTATCTCGAATGTGTCAGGATAATTCATGTCACTGAGATATTTGCTCACTCGTCCAGTTGTGTTCAACCTGTGTATATAGGAATATGGACAAGATGAATAGAAATAAAAAGGACTTGGTTCACTCGGAGCAGGCTTCGAACGGGGCTGGCGCTATTCGGGTACCGTGCGCCCAGAACTAAAGACTAGGCAGGGCCGCTGGCTCGCTATCGCTCGCCGGCGCTGGTCCCTGCGCATGGGCCTAAGCGTCGGCGAGCGATAGCGAGCCAGCGGCCGGACCCACTAAGACTTCGCTTTCAGTCTCGCCAATAATCCCGAATACCTCTGGCTCGTGCGATTGTTTTGGATCGCCTTGGCCAGAGCTTTTTGCTGGCCCACGAGCACGACTATTTTCTTGCCGCGGGTTACGGCAGTATAGACCAGGTTTCGCTGCAAGAGCATGAAATGCTGGGTGGCCAGCGGAATGACTACAGCAGGGAATTCGGAGCCCTGGGATTTGTGTATCGTGATGGCGTAGGCGAGCGCGAGTTCGTCCAGTTCGCCAAATTCATAGCGGACTTCACGCTGATCGAACTTTACGGTGAGTTCCTTTTCGAGCGGATCAATTTTTAGGATTTGGCCGATGTCGCCGTTGAACACTTCTTTGTCGTAGTCGTTCTCGGTTTGGATGACTTTGTCGCGAGGGCGGAATTGCCAGCCGAATTTTTCGACCGTGGGTTCGTTGGGTTTGGCGGGGTTTAGTTGGTTCTGGAGTCGTGTGTTCAATTCGCGCACGCCTAGCGAGCCACGATTCATAGGGGTGAGGACCTGGATCTCGCGGATGGGGTCGAGGCCGAATCCGGCGGGGATGCGGTTCTGGACAAGTTCAAGGAGGGTGCTGGCGATTCGGTCGGGGGTGGCGCGCTCGAGGAAGTGGAAATCGGACACTTGTGGCGGGGACAAGGCTG
>PSRM01000031.1 GCA_003176045.1 Verrucomicrobiota bacterium
ACCGTGCCCGTCGGCGTCCCAGCGCCCGGCGCTGAAGCTGTCACCGTCGCGGTAAAGGTCACGGACTGCCCGGAGACCGACGGATTGGCCGAGGAGGCCACTGCTGTGCTGCTGTTGGCTTTGTTGACCGTCTGCGTGACCGTGCCGGAGGTGCTCGTGCCGAAATTGCCGTCTCCGTTATACACGGCTGTGATTGAATGCGCCGATACACTCAAGGCACTGGTGCTCAGGGTTGCCTGGCCCGAACTCAGGCTGCCGAACCCTATAGTGCTGCCCCCATCTTTGAAAGTTACCGTGCCCGAAGGCGTGCCGCTCCCAGGCGAAACCACCGTGATGGTTGCCGTAAAGGTTACCGATTGCCCGAACACAGTCGGGTTTGTGGATGAGGCCAGCACCGTAGTGGTGCTCGCTGCATTTACCGTCTGATTCAAAGGCGAACCTGTGTTATCGCTGCCACTGAAATTGCTATCTCCGCTATACGCGGCGGTTACCGTATGGCCGGCCACTGAGAGCGACGATGTCGCGCTGCTGTTGGCTGTGCCTCCGCTCAAGCTGACCGGCCCGCCGAACGGCGATCCATCAATGTAGAACTGCACCGTCCCGGTCCTCGTTCCGGATCCAGGCGCTACCGCACTCACCGTGGCCGTGAATGTCACAGACTGCCCAAACACCGAAGGATTGGCCGAAGAGGCCACGGCGATTGTCGTGCTGGCCTGGTTGACCGTCTGTGTCACCGTGCCGGACGTGCTCGTGATAAAGTTGTTGTCTCCGTTATAAACGGCCGTAATCGAGTGCGAGGCCACTGACAGGGCCGACGTCGCGTAAGTGACTTGGCCATTGCTCAGCGCGTTCGTCGCCAGCGGAGTTCCACCATCGCTGAACGTCACCGTGCCCGTTGGCGTGCCGGCCCCTGGCGATACCGCCGTGACCGTTGCTGTGAACGTGACCGACTGCCCAAATACCGTCGGGTTCGTGGAACTCGTGAGCGCCGCCGTCGTGCTGGCCTGGCCTACCGTCTGCGTCACCGTGCCCGAAGTACTAGTGCTGAAATTGCTGTCGCCGTTATAGACCGCGGTAATCGAGTGCGAGGCGGCCGTCAGCGTTGAATTGGTATAGGAAACCGTCCCGCCGCTTAAAGCATTCGTCGAAAGCGAACTAGCTCCATCCTTAAACGTCACCGTCCCGGTAGGCGTCCCACTGCCCGGAGAGTTGGCAGTTACCGTGGCCGTGAACACAACCGCCTGCCCGAACACCGTCGGATTGGTCGAACTGCTCAACGCCGTCGTGCTCCCAGCCTGGTTCACGTTCTGCGTCAGTGCCGGGCTGTTCGTGCTCGTATTGAAGTTGCCGTCCCCGTTGTAAACTGCCGTGATCGAATGTGCTGCCGTTGAGAGCGCAGCCGTCGCGTAGGTCGCCTGGCCCGCGCTCAGGCTGTTCGTGGCCAGCGCCGTAGTTCCATCCTTGAACGTCACCGTTCCGGTCGGCGTTCCCGACCCGCCGCCAGTCGCACTCACTGTCGCGGTGAAAGTCACCGATTGGCCCGATACCGACGGATTCGCCGAAGATCCTACGGCTGTAAGCGTGTTGGCCTTATTGATCGTCTGGGTCAGCGTGGCCGACGTGCTCGTGTTGAAGCTGGTGTCGCCGCCATACACCGCCGTGATCGAGTGCCCCGCCACGCTCAACGAACTAGTGCCGAATGTCGCCTGTCCGGAGCTCAAATTGCCGGTCCCGAGCGTCGTCGCGCCATCCTTGAACGTAACCGTTCCCGACGGTGTGCCAACCGCCGGCGAAACCGCCGCAACAGTCGCAGTAAAAGTCACGTTTTGCCCGAAGGCCGCCGGATTTGTCGAGGATACCAGCGTTGTCGTCGTGTTGGCGTTGGTGACCGTCAACGTCCCGGAGTCGGTTGCGGTCAGGCTCCCCGATGGCGCATGAACATTCGCACTGCCGGCCGCATGCGCGGTAAACGTCGCACTCTTGCTGTCCCCTGCCGCCACCAGGTCGCCGCCCACCACTCCCAAGGTCACGTTCGTCAAAAACCAGGAGTCCGCCGCAACGTTCGCCACGAAGTTTGAGAATGCGTCGCGTGAGATCGAATACACCGTGAGCGAATTCCCAACCACCACGTTCTGCGCGGGCACAATCGTCCCGCTTCCGTTCGCCGCCGTTTCAACACGGACTAGGGCGGCGGAGGCTGCATTGAGCGGTATTGCGTCACTTGCATCCGTCGGAATGCCCGGGTGCGTTACGTCGGACGCGGACACCGTCTGGCTCGAAGTCGTCTTGAGTGTTACAGTGAATGTCTTGGTGCCTGCAACCAGCGCCGCATTGGCAGGCAACACGGCGGCAGAATCACTCGATGTAATGTGAATCGTGTCGTTCGTGTTGATGACGTTGAAGTTCGCGTCTACAGCGTTCACAGTCACCGTGAACGACACACCTGCTGTTTGCGTGCTCGGACTGCCAGTCTGCCCCGTAGCTGTTCCCGGCGCAGAGGATTCGCCAGGCACCAATGCTTGTAAATTGGCAAATGTCCCCGGATTGACCGTGAGCGGCGAACTGGGCACGGCGGTCAGCGTTCCATCCGTCGCCGTGATGTTCACCGTTTCCGCCTTCGTCAGCGTCGTCGCCAGCGTTGTGGTGGACTGGCCCGACGTGAAACTGACCGTCGTGGTATAAGTCGGATTACCTCCGGGCCCGCTCCAGGTGATGGTCTTGCTACCGCTGTAACCTGTCGCCGTATTTGTGAATTGGTCTGTGGCAGTCAGTTTAGGGATGTTAAAGGAAGTTCCGGCCGTCTGGTTGGTCACCGACCCCGAATTGCCCGTTCCGGAAGTGAACGTTTGATTTCCGAGGGTAACAATCATTTTCGACGTCGCCCCCACAACCTCAGTCAGGGTTCCCCAGTTTCCCGTGCCGTTATTGTAAGTCAGATTATTCAGTCCGCTGGTGCCGACTCCGTTGGTGGTGATGTTGCCGGTCGCCAGCGGTGCGCCGGCGGTCGGCCGCACCTGGATGTTCTGCCATTGGATCGTGTTGGCCGACGAGCTGGCGTTTGTGATCGTAGTAGTAATGCTCGAACCGTCTGCGGCCACAAATGCGTTGAAGGTGCCATTCAAGGCTATGTGGTTGATGTTATTTGCCGCGGTGCCACTGCCAGCCGTTATTTGCACCGTCACCGTAACGCCAGGATTGAAAACAAATCCGCTGGGCGGGACGAAAATGATTGTGCCGGCTCCGATATTCCCCGCAGCGCTTTCCGCCGCTATCGGACCCGTCAAATTGGTGTAACTTCCCCCGGTCGCGTCCGCCGAAATGGTCGCTCCTCCCGTGGCTGCCGTTACCGTAACCTTATTGAGAGCCCACGCATTCCCACTACAAAACAGCAGGATCGCCAAAGCACATAACCTGACCACTGACCACTGACCACTGACTACTGACCACTGATTACTGACTAACTGTCTCATAGGCAAATAAGCCAAAACGCCCGCACCCCCGCTGTTATCCGGAAGTGCGCTTTGCGAATGGCTTTTTGACATTGAGTCTAATCCTGGCCCAACCCCGCACAATCGGGGCAGCCCAGAAATAATGCCCCGGGGACCCCAGGAATTTCGCACCCGGGGACACCCTGGGCACAATGCCTGTAGGGTCCAACTCTTCACGGTCATCAATAATCCGAATTGCCAAGGCAATTTTCGTGCCCTTCTCAGGTTTTTTTCGATCGGTTTGGCCCAAAAATCCCTTCCGAAGCACCCGTACTGCGGAAAACGTCAATCATATATTACTTTTTCCCTCCTTTCTCAATTCCAGCCGTTACGGAATCAAAAATGTGTATTTGTACGGACTGTCCTGAAAGAGACCACAAGACCACTGACCACTGACTCGGAGGGTTCAGGGTTCAGGGTTCAGGGAGTTCCGCTCCCCTCCTCCTCGTCCTGCCTCGGGGTTCCGAATGCCGCATCCGCCTGTGCAGTATGCAGTTCGCACACTTCGGCATGGGTCCGAATGTCGAAACTTTGAAATCTGAAATCTCACATCCTACTCCGCAAAGTCGCTCTTTTCTATTTGCCATCTGCCATTTGCTATTCCGGCTATCGGCTGCGGCGCACCTGGGACGTTGAACGTTGAACGCTGAACGTTGGATGTTAAAGTTTGAACCCTGAACCCTGAACCCTCAGTTCCCGACCACTGACCACGGACTACGGACTACGGACTACTGACTAATTGACCGTCTGCCCCGCCACCGCCGACGTGCCCCCGTAAAAATGCCCGTCTCCGCTATACACCGCCGTGAGCGAATGGCTGCCCCGCGACAACGAAGCAGTGGTCAAACTCGCCTGCCCTGATTGCAAAACTACCGTGAGCAGTGAAACACTTCCGTCCTTGAAAGTGATCGTTCCCGTGGGCGTGCCCGAACCAGGCGCCACAGCGCTCACGCTGGCTACAAGTGTTACTGCCTGACCAAAAACCGAAGGATTGGGCGAGGACACCAGGCTCGTCGTGCTGCTCGCCTTGTTCACCGTTTGCCCGAACGGCCCCACCTGGCTCGCGTTGAAGTTCCCATCCCCGCCATAAACCGCGGATATCGAGTGGGCTGCGACGGAGAGTGAACTGGTCGTGAAAGTCGCCTGCCCGGAACTCAATGTTCCAGAGCCCACAACACTCGAGCCATCATAGAATGTCACCGGCCCGGAAGGTGTCCCACCCCCGGGCGCCACAGCCGTTATCGTCGCCGTGAACGTCACCCATTGCCCGCATACTGACGGGTCAGCCGAACTGCTCAGCGTCGTTGTGGTGCCGCTCTGGGTTATCGCTTCCGATAATGAGGACGAGGCGCTCGAAGCGAAGTAGCCATCGCCATTATAAACTGCCGTGATGGAATGTGTCCCCACCGCCAGTGAACTAATCGCCAGGGTTGCCTCCCCCGAACTCAGCATCCGCGTGGCCAGCGAAATCCCTCCTTCCCGGAATGTAACCGTCCCGCTGGGTGGCCCCGCTCCGGCCACACTCGACCCAACACTGGCTGTGAGGACCACCAACTGGCCAAACACCGATGAATTCAGTGACGCGCTCAGACTCGTGACACTGCCAATTGCCCCGCTCGGCTGACCTACAACCTGAGGGAACGGATCCGAGTTCGTGCTCGCCCCGCAATTCCCATCCCCTTCGTAAATCGCGAAAATCCAATGCGTGCCGGATGCAAGACCGGCCGTCGTAAAACTAGCCTGGCCGCCATTCAGAACATTTGTCCCGAGCACTTTCAGTCCATCAAAAAAAATCACGTTGCCTGTCGGCGTTCCTGTCGTCGGAGGCATCGTCGCAACCGTGGCCACAAACTCTACCGCCTGCCCTGGCGCAGACGGATTCACCGACGATGCCAGCGTTGTGTCCGTCGCTGCCGCGCTCACCACAAATGGCGCAGAGGCCGTCTTTTTGTTGGAATTGGAGACGATGATCGAAAAAGTGCCTGCCTGTTGCAGGTCACTGTCCAAAATGCTGACTAAAAGTTGGGAACTGTTTACCACCGCAGTAGGGCGAGGGTTTGAGTTAAAAATGCAGACACTGCCTGCCGCAAAATTGCCACCGGCCACCGTCAACGTGAAGCCCGCCTGGCCCACGTTCACGCTTTGCGGTGAAAAAGAGCTGATCCAGGGGAAGGTTTTGCCTTGCGCCACGTGGCTCGTGCTGGATTTCGGCGCGGCAACCATTTCTGAGGTCGCCACCAAAAGCGCCAACACACCACCCGTCACTCGTATCCATCGTCGCCTGTCCATAAAATAACGACTCCCCTCCAAGCAGGCGGTATGCCAGACGACGGGACTACAGGACTACAGGCCTACAAGACGACTGACGACGGATCACGGACCCGGAGAGGGTTCAGGGTTCAGGGGAAACTTTGTCGTGAACTTTGTCGTGAACTTTGTCGAAGTATTGAGCATTGAGCATTTGGTATTTTTCCGAAGTCCCACCTCCCCACTCCCCCTCGCCGCCTTCTCCTCTTTTGCCATTTCCATTTTCCATCTGCTATCTCCCATCTTGCATCTGCCGCCCATCGGCTATTGGCTCTCCGCTATTCGCTATCACGCCGCGCCGTGGAACTTGAAAGTTGGATGTTGAACGTTGGACGTTGGACGTTGAATGTTGAACATTTGAACTTTGATCCTTGAACCCTCAGCGCCCAACCACTGATTTCTGACTACGAACTACTGACTACTGACTAACTACTGACCACCTTGCGCCCAATTGTAAAAAAGCGTAGTTTTTCCCGTATGCCGGTTCAGACTGAACATCGTTTTAGTGTAGCCGATTACTATCGTATGGCAGAGACGGGAGTCCTCCGCCCGGACGCCCGAGTTGAACTCCTCGATGGCCGCATCATTGATATGTCACCGATTGGACCCTATCACAGCGGATTAGTAGCGCGCCTAACTCGCTTCTTCAGCCTCAAATCCAAAGGCCGTTGGATGGTCTTCCCTCAAAACCCATTGCGCCTCCACGATCACTCCGAACCAGAGCCGGACATCATGCTACTCCGCCCCGCACTGGACGATTATACCAATCGTCATCCGCAACCCGATGATGTTTTTCTGCTGATCGAAGTATCCGACGCCACCATCTATTACGATCGTGATCAGAAACTCCCCGCCTACGGACGCGCGGGTGTGCCGGAGGTTTGGATTGTCAATCTCAACGACCAGACCATTGAAGTCTATCGCGAACCGACTTTCACCGGTTACGCCTCAAAAGTCGTCCTCCGCGCCGGCGATCAAGCTGCCCCTCAAGCTTTTCCGGACCTGCGGCTTGACGTGACTGAACTCTTGAAGCGATAACTCTACGCCTGCACGCGGCTCCTTTGGCTATTGCCGCTATTGGCTATTCCACAGCCCCGCCGCCATGCACTTCATACGGCTGACCACGGACCACCTTGCGCCCAATTGCAAAAAAGCGTAGTTTCGCCTTATGCCGGTTCAGACTGAACATCGCTTCACCGTAGCAGATTACTATCGTATGGCTGAAACAGGAGTCCTCCGCCCAGATGCCCGCGTGGAACTCCTCGATGGCCGCATCATTGATATGTCTCCAATTGGCCCCTACCACAGCGGACTTGTCACACGGCTGAACCGCCTTTTCCATCTCAGAGCTAAAAGCCGGTGGACTGTTTCCACGCAAAACCCTCTGCACCTGAATGATCATTCCGAACCAGAGCCAGATATCGTGCTGCTCAAGCCCGCCGCGGATGATTACACGCGGCGCCACCCGCAACCGGAAGATGTCTTTCTCCTGGTCGAAGTGTCTGACGCCAGTTTGTATTATGACCGGGACCAAAAACTCCCGTTGTATGGACGGGCTGGAATTTCAGAGGTCTGGATCGTGGACCTGAACGACCAGTCCATAGAAGTCTATCGCGAACCGATTTTCACGGGTTACTCCTCGAAAAGCGTCCTCCGCGCAGGCGATCAAGCTGCGCCTCAAGCTTTTCCGGACCTGCAGCTTGATGTGGCTGAACTCTTGCGGCGATAGCTCCACTCGCACAACTGACTACTAACTGACACATGACACGTGACACTTGACACTTGACACACGACCCCTGACATCAATTCACGACCTCATTCACGATGCCCGACGTGCTCCCATAGAAACTCGAATCCCCATTATATACCGCCGTAATTGAATGAGGCGAAGGATTGAGCGTAGTCGTCGTGTATGTAGCCTGGCCGCCCACCAACACCACTGTCACCAGACTCTTATTCCCATCCATAAATGTGACTGTGCCCGTCGGCGTCCCCGACCCCGGAGCCACCGCGCTCACCTGCGCCGTGAACGTCACCGCCTGGCCTCGGACTGATGGATTAGCTGACGACACCAAAGAAATTGTGCTGCCGGACTGATTGACCGTCTGGCCCAGTGCCGGCGCAGTGTTCGTGCCAAAATTGCTGTCCCCGCTGTATGCTGCGGACACCGAATGAGCGCCCACTTTCAGTGAGCACAGCGTGAGAGTTGCCTGCCCAGAACTAAGTGTCCCGGTTCCCAGCAGGTTTGTGCTGTCGTTGAACACCACAAGCCCCATCGGCGTGCCGCTGCCCGGAGCCACTGGAACCACCGTCGCAGTAATTGTTACCCATTGCCCGCAGACGCATGGATCGGCCGAGCTGTCCAGAAACGTCGCACTGCTCGCCTTGGTGATCATCTGGGTCAACACCATCGAACTGCTCGAAAGGAAAAACCCGTCGCCATGGTACACGGCAGTTATCAAATTCGTTCCCGTCGGAAGTGACTCAGTCAAAAATGCGGTCTGCCCCGTGCAATCCAGGATCCGCGTGCCCAGGGACACCCCTTCGCCTTCGAACGTAACCGTGCCGCCGGGGGGCCCTGCCCCCGCGACGCTCGACGTGACCTTTGCGATGAATACCACCGATTGCCCAAACACGCCTGGATTGGTCGAGGAGCCCAGGATCGTCGTAGTCGCAATTTCCGGACTGGGCTGTCCCACGACTTGCGGTACCGCCGGCGAGTTCGTGCTGGCCAGGCAGTTCCCATCGCCACAATAAATTGCGCACATCCAATGCGTTCCTGTCGAAAGCAGGCTCGTCGTAAACGTGGCAAGGCCGCCACTCAATAAATTGGTCCAGACCGGATTCAGTCCATCCATGAAAACCACAGCCCCGGTCGGCGTCCCTGCAGGAGCCATGACCGATGCCACAAATGTCACAGCATCTCCAGCCGACGACGGATCCAGCGAGGACGTCAACGCGGTATCGGTAGAAACCGGGCTCACCACGAACTGAGCCGAAACCGTTTTCCTGGGGGTGGCATTCGATACCATCACCGAAAAGCTTCCCGCCTGCGCCAGGTCGCTGTCCAGAATACTGACCAACAACTGTGATGAGTTTAGCACAGTCGTTCGCCGGGGATTGAAATTGAAAAAAACAGTCGTGCCCGCTCCAAAGTTCGCCCCGTTCACGATCAGAGTGAATCCCGCATCTCCCACTGTGGCGCCCGCAGGCGAAAGAGAATTAATCGAAAGCAGCCCCTTTGACTGTACCGCTGGCCCCCGCACCGGCATCAGCACACTCATGTAAGCGCCCAGGATCACCCCCAGCGTGATTCCCACCCAAAGCAAGCTTTTTTCCCGCTCCGCGGTGTGACACATTCTACATATCTTGTGCCATAAAAAAACCGCCATTTGCAACACAGGAGGCTACGGACAGGGGACCGCTCACTTGCGGAGTGGGAAGTACGGAGTACGGAACAGGAAGCTCGCCACCGGCACACACCCTCTGGTGTGATCAAATTGGGAAAGTAATTAAGCGCGTGGAAGAGGTGCAGCTTGATACTGCCACCGTTCAGGAGCGCGGCATTTATGCCGCTTCACCGTCCGTAGCGCGATGAACGGCTCTGATATCCCAGGCGTTTCCGTGCGTTCGGGGCATGAAGTCGGCATAAATGCCGCGCTCCGTGGAAGTCCTGCCAGGGATCTACCGCTGCCGACTTTTTCGATCGCTTGTTACCTGGGAAACGCTGACGCCTACTGTGGTGGCGGATTAGTGCACGAGCCGGCAAAAAAGCTTATGGTCGGCGCATTTCCGCCGTTCGGAGGAGACGAGCCACACAGCCGATTCAGGTCATAAATCATGTGGAGGTCGGCATAGTAGGTAGCGTTCGAAAGAGCGCCTGGGGGAAAACTCGCGTTCGCCCACGTGACATAATTCTGCATGAATGTGGTCATGTCATTAACGATTGTCGGCGGTGTCACACCACCGACTTGCATTCCTCCAGAGCCATTCGTTGTAGCAAGCGAAAGGGTAGTATAAGGACTGCCCAGGAACAGAGCCGCGGTTGACCAAAGCGCGTTGCCCATCAATGATGCCCGCGGGTCAATGCCTTCCCCCAGATTGATGCTGGATCGCCAGACATCCTGCACATAGTCAAAGCTTGTGTCGCGGTTTAGCACTTGCTCAACCTGGAGGGACCCGGCCGTGCTGGTCCCGCCGGCACTGGAGCTGAACAGCCCTAAGGTGGTGCCTTTTATATAATACGCGTCCACGCCGTTGGTGAAATTGGGAAACGTGAGCGCAGCGGGAACAACGTTGGTCTGCAGCCGGTCAATGGCATACCAGCCTGGAATTCCGGCCGAACCGCTAATCGAGTATTTGAAATTATAGTTATACAGGATCAGGTGCGCGAATAGCCCCGTCAGGTCAATCCGCTGAAGCTTCAGGCTCTCACCTGTCCCCTTCCATCCATTAAAAGCGGAAACGGTACTCGGGAAAGTTGCATCGGGCGTGTTCCAGAGGTTAATGAAATCAGAAGCGCTTAGCAGGTTGGTCCCGCTCACATTGGCGCTCACGCCGGCTGGCAGGTTTACGCTTAAGCTGGAAAGAATCATCAGCCGGACATGATTGGGCGGAGCGTTGCTCCAGGGTAGGTTTGCATTCGGAAGCCAAAACGCGCCGTTGATGCCTTGCTGATAGCTCGGCCAGTTGGTTGCGGGCGGAACATTGGTACTGATGAAAATCGTCGGGTCAAAAAGAAAAGATCTCTGAATGCCGCGCACGTTTTGCTGAATGTCCTTCTGGTCCATCCCCAGATCATCCGCGATACTCGCCACAATATCGTTTGTCCCTGGGATGTAATGTGTGCGCGAGACTTTGCTTAGAAACGAATTCGCAAATTTTACCAGGTTCGTGCTCTCCTGGTTTTCCGCTGCCACATCTATGGCCCGCGGCGTGCTCAACAGCGCGATACCCGCAATGACAGCGAGCACCGCCAGAACACCGATGATCTCAATCAGGGTGAAACCTGCTTCCTTGCGTGTGTGGTGGGAAATCATAAGCCTGGTACTGCGGTACTGGGATAATTGAAGAGGCTGGCTCCCCCATTAGCCCCGGTGAAAGCCCCGAGCGCGCTCTGCATCATCGCGAACTCAGGAGTGAATTTGCCGTAGTTGTTATTCGCGGTGCTTCCCGAGTAACCGTTATTGGTGAAGCATATATTCTCACTGGCCCAGGTTGCGTATCCATACATGAATGCTCCCAGAGCGTCGGAAACGCCGCGCGGTGTCGCTCCCCATTGTGCTCCGGGACATGAAGGTGCATTGAAGAACGCGGCGGCAATAACGGTGAAATCAGGAACTCCATTGCTTACTATCCCAATGCCGATTTCATCTCTCCAGATCCCCCGCTCGAAGATGCGGCTGATGTCGCTTCGGATGACCTCTTTGTACATCAGCACCCGGTTCGTGAAGTGAAGCCCCAGCACGGTCCCATCGAGGTGGTACGCGTTGAAGCCTGTGCCGCCACCGGGCACCGCAATAGGACTGCCCCCGTTCGCTGAATAGTAGCCCTGGCCATTGAGGTTGGTGTCGCCGTTGACCAGGGCGACGCGGTGAAAGAGCGGGTCAAGATTGATCCGCTGGATCAGCAAGTCGTCATAATTCCCTTTGTAGCCGCTCGCGCCGCTCCAGATGGAGTTTGTTGGCAGCGAGCCGTAGGGTGTGGACCAGATGTCGTTAAAAACCGCCTGCCCACCACTAGAAGGATAATTTGTGAGCGTGCTCGGCAACGCTGTATCTATCGTGGAAAGGATCATTACTCGGCAATTCGTGGGCGCTGTCATCACGCCATAAGGTGGCTGATTTTCGATATACGGAAGGTTACCCGCCAGCCAGCCGCTTTGGTCAATCATAAAGATCCTCACGAATCCTCGCGAGTTCCGATAAATGCTGGCGGGCGCCATCGTCATTTCGCTTCCGATCACCTGCGCCCAACTGTTTGGGTCTGTTGCCGGATCGGCATTGTTGAGTTGTGGGATGGTGTTACTGCGGATGATGTATTGAGTCAGCGTCGCCGCCATCGTGCTCAGGTTGGCGGTTTCGCGCACCTTGGCCGCGCGGTCCGTTTGCCGGAGCACCGCCGGCGCCATAGCGCCGGCCAAAATCGCCAGCACGGCCATCACCCCGATCAGTTCGATTATTGAAAAGCCTCTCTTATGGGGTCCTTCAGTCATAGCATGTATTTAAACTAAATTGGGCCAGGGCATCAAGTAATATATGCCGCAAATTGTATCCGATGTAATACGGAAAACTTGACAATAGGTAATCCCTCAATCATGGCGGAATCTCATTACGTCGCTTCTGAAACCCGCATAAACTGTTTCAACAGTTTATTCTTTCCCGTCACCGCTGCCCATTACGACTATAGGCCTACAAAGCACAGGACCACAGGCCAGCTTCGATCCCGGTATCCGATCCAATTTCTTAAAGGCGCAGCACCTGTTTGAGCTTGCTCTTGATCTGCTGCTGCCGTTCCCAACTGACAAAACCTTGTGTGGAATGAAGCTTGGATTTTTCTAAAGGGAAAACGAAATCGCATGGGCAAACCGTAGCGGCGGCGAAGCCATCCGCCGCGTCCAATCGCACCTCGATTTTGTCGTCCAATTGGCCCCTCAAACTATAACAGGCCAATCCGTTCACCAGACGCAGATTGGCGTTATCGCATCGTTCTTGCCCGCTGAGAATAACGAACCAATGATCCTTTTCGAATCCGGGCGGTCTGCCCTTCCAAACTTCCCATTGATGAATTTTCATCGGTCCGGTCCGGTTGGCACTTGTGCCATCGCTTCCTCCAACTCAAGCCGCTCCTTTGGCCATTTCTTGTAGCAGTCGGCAAAATAACCCTCCGGCCGTGGTTCCTGGAAACGGTTTGCGACAATCGGCAAGCCGGCACGGATCGCCATTCTTACTACGGTGGCCGGTCTCTCACGGGTCAAAGCCGCGGTTTTCTTAATCTGGGCCCCTAATTCCTTATCGAGGCTGATACTAGTTTTCATAGCACCACTTTGCACCCAATGTACTCCCGTAGCAAGACTTTTTATACGTCGGGCAACCTCAGCATTTTTACTGCTCCAGTCCGAGCAGGGCATGTAACGAGCAGGGCCTCGACCACGCCACGCAAGTTTGAGGATTGCCGAGCGCAGAGCCCTGAACCCTGAACCCTGAACTCTTCTTGGGACCTCGGACTTACTTGCTAATACTGCTCATCAAACTCAGGATGGGCAGATAAATCGCCAACGCCACGCACCCTACCATGAAGATCAGGAACAGCATCAAGGCCGGTTCAAGGATGGTAAAGATGCTCTTGATGCGGCGCGGGATGATGTCGTTGTAATAATCGGCCACGTTCTCCAGCGACCGATCCAGCGTGCCCGTGCTTTCGCCCATGTTCACCATGCGCAGCAGCATCGCTGAAAAAATCGTGTGCCGGTGCATGGCTTCGCTGATCGTGCTGCCGGTCTTGATGTCGTGCTCGACAAATCCTACGGCGCGTTCGATGTACGTATTTCCTATCAACCCGCGCTGGCACATTTTCAGGGCTTCGAGGATCGGAATGCCGGAGCGATACAGGATGGCGAGGTTATGCGTAAAGCGCGACAGCGCCAGCATCAGGTTTAGCGGGCCAAATATCGGAAGGCGCAACTTCGCATAGTCAATGGCCAGGGCGATGTGCTTGGAAAGGCGCCGCCCGACCGGAATACCCAACGCCAGGATGGCAAACAGCGGAATCCAAAACCACCAGGTCGTGCGGAAAAAATCGCTCGCCCCGAGCACGATCTGCGTCAACAGCGGCTGCTTCACGTGGAGTTTGTCCAGCAAATCGGCAAACTTCGGGATGATATACGTGAAGAGGAACAACACAAAACCGGACACGACCGTGATCACAATCGAGGGATACATGGTTGCCTGGCGAACGTCCGCCACGACACGATCCACCCACTCCAGGTATTTCTTCAGATCATCGAAAGTCTCCGGCAGTTTGCTGCTCAATTCGCCCGCGCGAATCACGCCCACGAAATGCGCCGAAAACACCCCCGGATATCGCGCCAGCGCCTCATGAAATTGAAGGCCCGATTCAAGATGCGCCTGCAGGCCGGTCAGGACTTTCTGGAACCGGAGATCCTTGCAATCCTGGGCAGCCACTTCCAGCGCTTTGGCCAGCGGGATGCCCACGCGGATCTGGAACGTCATCAGGGTGCAAAAATCTATCAGCTCGCGACGCAGCCGTTTGCCGTGCAGCTTCAGCCAGCGCAGGTCGGACTTCGGCACCGTATCGGTTCCGGCTTCCACCTTTTCCATCGCCGCCTCGGTCAGCCAAAGCCCGATGGTCTTGAGCCGGCGATCCAGCGCCGACTCGTCAATCGCCGGCATGATCCCCGTCAGTCTCCGTCCTCGTTTATCTAAAGCCTGATATCTATAAACCGGCATAGCTGTAAGTGTCAGGTGTCAAGTGTCAAGTGTCAGGTATCAAGTATCACGTGTCAATGTGTCACGTGTCAGGTATCAGGTGCGTGCGATTAACGAGTGGCGGAAGCCTCCGATTAGCGCCTTGGTCTTGGCCGCTTGCGCGTAATGTGCCTGAAACGCCTGTTCAGTTATGTAGCGAGCATCCACAGCGACGTAGAGTAGCGACTGCACTTCAACCGCCGACCGACGCGCGATACTTAGGAATCGCGCGAACTCGGGTTTCGATTCGCAATCAAATCCTTCCGCGATGTTCGACATGGAGGAAACGGACGCCCTTTGAATCTGGTCCTTCAGTCCGAGGTCCCGCGCAAAATTCCCGCTTGCAGTTTGGCGGTAAATGTTGCGTGTCAGAACTCGCGCCTCCTGCCAGGCAATAATGTCTTCAAACCTCGTTATAAGAGCCATTGGTCCTTTCGATTGTTTGGTTTTAGAATCTCACCTTCACTTGATACGTGACACGTGACACATGACACATGACACGTGACACTTGATACATGACACGTGACACTTTACTTCGGCGCCAACCGCGTAACGCGCAACAATTCTTCGATCGTGCTCATCCCTTTAAGACACTTGATCAAGCCGTCCTCGAACATGGTTCTCATTCCCCGCTCCTGGCCTAGGCGCAGATATTCCGGCGCGCCACACCGCTTCAAAATAGGATCGTGGAACCGGTCATCAATCATAAGCAGCTCGAAAATTCCCTGGCGGCCTTTGAACCCCGTCCGGTTACATTCCGGGCAACCAGCGCCGCACCACAAAGTAGGGCATGCGTCCCGCTTGCCCTCCGGCGAGCCATTTTGATGCCCGTTCGCTGCCGCCCCTTGGACTGCCAGCCGAGCCACCTCCGCCACCCCGGCCGGAATCTCCACCTTCGATTCCCTCAGCACCCGCTCCGGGTCCTTTACTTCTTTCTTGCAATGCGGACAGATCGTCCGAACCAGTCGTTGAGCCATAATACCAATCAGGCTGGCCGGCAGCAGGAAGGGATCCACCTGCATATCCACCAGGCGCGGGATCGCCCCCGCCGCATCGTTGGTGTGCAAGGTCGAAAAGACCAAATGCCCCGTCAACGCCGCGCGAACCATCAGTTGGGCCGTCTCCGTATCGCGCGTTTCGCCCACCAGAATGATGTCCGGGTCCTGACGCAAAAGCGCCCGTAGCCCGCTGCTGAAAGTCAGCCCCGCCTCTTCCTTCACCTGCGTCTGGCGCACCAGTGGCATTCGATATTCGATCGGGTCTTCCAGCGTGAACGTGCTCACTTCCATTGTCGCCACTTCGTGCAGCACGCCGTAAAGCGTCGTCGTCTTGCCGCTGCCCGTCGGACCCGTGACCAGCACCACGCCGTAAGGCCGGTTGATAGCTTCCTTGAACTGGTCCTCGATATCTTTCTCAAACCCCAGGCTGGCCAGGGAAATGAATTGCGAGCTGGGATCCAGAATACGAGCGACCACGTTTTCACCGTAAGCGGTCGGCAGACTCGACACTCGCAGGTTCACCTGCCGTCCACCTACCACTACACTCGCGCGCCCGTCCTGGGGCACATTTGTATCCGCCAAATCCAGGTCGGCCAGAATCTTCATGCGCGTGGTAACCGCTGTTTGCATTGCCTTCGGGATCAGCAAGTCCTGCGAGAGAACGCCATCTACCCGTGTGCGCACGCGCATCATCTGCTCCTCGGGCTCAAAGTGAATGTCGCTGGCTCGCCCGTTTACCGCGCGCGTAATGATGTGCCGAACCAGGCGGATGACTGGCGCGTCTTCATCCTTGTTCGACATCCGGCTGAGCACTTCCTCCAGCGGCTTGGCCCCACGCCGGTCCTTTTCGTCAAGGATCTTGTCAATGGACTCGGATATCGTGTCGCCGCTGGTGTAGAATAGCTCCAGGCAATTGAGGATGTCCCGCTCGGGTGCCGTCAGGATGTCTATGTTTAACCCCGAAACCTGCTGCAAGGTATCAACCGCAGTGACATCGAAAGGATCAGAAAGGGCAACGGTAAGCGTCCCGTTGTGCCTGGCCACGGGCATGGCCATACATTGGCGCGCCACATCCGCCGGTATGATCTTCAGTATACTTTGATCGATCTTCAGCCGGTTGAGATTTACTGTTTGGCTGCCCGCCTGGCGGGCGAGGAATTCCGCCAAAATCTCCGGCTGAATGAACCCTAGTTTGATAAGAATTTGGGCCAATCTCCCGCCGTGGCGCTGCTGCTCACGGTGCGCCAGATCCAATTGCACTTCCGTCAGCAACCCGGCATGAACCAGGTGCTCTCCCAACGGCATACGTTGCTGCTGCACACTCATCTTCTTTGGCAAACCTTCCAAAACCTCGAACCGTTGAACCGGCAAAACTTCTGTGTTTTCCATGCTATTTAGGTCCTTTTGCGATTTTTTGTCAAGATTGTAGAGCCGAGCGTCGTATTTTATTTCAGAGGCGTACTAGGTATTGGGGTGTGTCGGTCGTGGGGTCCTATTAGTGGGTGTCGGGTTTTCCGTCTGATTTCGAGTGTCGGGTGCCAAATACAGGATGACAGTTATCGCTTTTTTCACGTTTCACGAACCACGTTTCACGCATCTCCATCACGATTTCGTCTGGCTTCCAGATTTTGCACTCTGATGAAAAGGGCGGACGACCAGGCTCGGCCGTCCGCCCTGCAATCCCGCGCAAAGCGCGGAATGCCGCAAGACAGTTTATCGGTGAGCCAGGTAGATCAACACCGTGGTCGCACCGCCAGCACCGCCAGCAGGAGTGCCGTATTTCACTCGGCCAGAAAAATCCGCTGTGCCCGGATTGAAACCGGCTGTGCTCATCGAAGCTCCATCAATTCTCTGGCTGATCGCCTGAGCATCTGATTCAGAGACGCCTGAGATAACAGCCTCGACAACGTATTGGCCAGAGGCCGTATTGAGCCCAGCCGAAAGGCCGCCATTGCCATCAAGCGCATAGGCAGCATTGACGCCGTCAACAGCCGTACCAGCAGCAACGCAGGCGCGGACCTGAATGACGCTGTTAGTGCCAGCCTTGGTAATAAAGGGCTTGTCAAGGAGTTGCTGGACCATCAGCACGTTTGTGTCATAGCCGTACCAGGGGGCGGCGAAGTTCGGGATAGCCACCTGGTTTGTGGCGTCGAACCGCCCGTTTTTGGAGTACTGGTCAATGACAGCCGTTTTCACGGTGTCGGCGCTGACTACGGCGCTATTGATCCTGGCGTCGTTGATTGCGTTGAAGACCTTGGGGATCAGCAAGGCGGCGAGGATGGCGATAACCGCCAGCACGCCGATCATTTCGATCAGGGTGAAAGC
>PSRM01000087.1 GCA_003176045.1 Verrucomicrobiota bacterium
AATAGCCCACCGTTTCAACGGTGGGTAACGACCCCCGAAGACCAATAAGTCCCGTTAGGGACGACAGATAATAGCCCACCGATTTATCGGTGCGTAACCAACGCCGAAGATCAACTAGTCCCGTCAGGGACGACAGAAACGATTTAGCGACCAACGCCCCCTCGCTTTTCTGCCGTCCCTCACGGGACTTGCTCCCCATGGCCCGCCATAACCCACCGTTGAAATTGAAACGGTGGGCTATTCTCTGTCGTCCCTCACGGGACTTAATCCAACATCGCTGGCTCATATTGCATGGCATGCTTTTTGAGAAAATTCTCGACCTCCTCCCGGAACGTCATCTTTTTGTGATGCTCTGGCTGATTTCGAATGTAAGCCAAGGTATCCTCTACACCTGAAATCCCGATGCTGAACGCTCCATACCCCTCTTGCCATTCAAAATCCCAGTGCTCTCGAAAAGTATCATGGACCCATTTTGAAGAATTGCCCTTAATGAGTTGAATGGATTTGGCCACGGACAGAGTCGCCGGAATCGAGAGGAGCACGTGCACGTGGTCCTCCACGCCCCCGACTAAAAGAGCCTTCATCTTGCTGTCTCGAGCAATAGCCCCAATGTATGGCCAAAGGCGCTCTTGCAGATCAGGTTTGATCAGTGGCCGCCGTTCTTTCGTCGCGAACACGCAATGCATTAAACAACTCACAAATGAGTGCATGGCTTGCCTTTCGTTTGTTCTGCCGTCCCTAACGGGACTTATTCCCATTCGAGCGCCTGTACCCACCGTTGAAACGGTGGGCTATTGTCTGTCGTCCCTACGGGACTAATTCACTCCCGATAAGCCGCGCTATTGTCTTTGCCATTCCTCCTAGGGGCAAGATAGAAAACACCTCGCATTCCTCGGTTTGCTTTCATCCGCCCTCTGGGATCGGCCCCTCGACCTTCCACCCTCCGCCGAAAAAAGACCGAACCTTTCGGACCGGTCTTTGTGGCAATGTAGTACTGCAAACATATTCATGTGTAGCGAACAAAGGAGGAACACCCGAGGCAGTCAATAAACGCAAGACGCATAGGCAACCACGAATATCCGCGAATGTAAGCAAAATCACGGAAGTGATTCGCGTCTATTCGCGTCTATTCGCGGTTGGTCTTCTTATCCTTTGCGTCTTTGCGACTTTGCGTTAAGAAAGTTTGCGCCTGCGCCTTTGCGTTAAAAGCCTTTACGGCGTTGAGGACCTGTAGAAACGGCTGGGGTGGTTGGTGGCGTCCAGGTCGTCGTAGGTCCACTGGCCGTTGCTGGGCGAAGCGGTGTTCGTGCTGAGGGTGCTCCAGGTGATCGGCTGGACAAGGCTCGTCGTCGCCTGCACCAGATAGGTGAAGTTCGGGATCCCCGAGAACACGATTCGCGTATTCCCATCCGGCAACGTGCTGATGCTGACGATGTTTTGGGTCGGGTTATTGTTCTGGGCGATATTCACCAGGATCGTACCCAATGCTGTGCGTAATGAATCCCCTGGACGATAGACAGCCGGCGCATTGGTGCGGATGTCTTTCACCGTGTACGAAATCGCGTCAGGCACATCTCCATTCGTCCCGGGCGTGTAATAAATATATCGGCTGTCGCTCGAAACATTATTCACACCGTTGGTGCTGCTGGGATTAACACTCAGGAACGCAACGGGGTCGCTGTCCGGATCGCTCCAGTTCGTCCCAATGTCAGAGAACGGGATCTTGATCGAGAGGCCGGAGGTGCGCCCGACACTCATGGGCGCCGCTGCGGGTGGATGATTGTTCGTGAAGCTGATGAAGATCGCCTGGCCCGTCTGGAACTGGTTAGTATTAAGGAAGAAATAGCCGCCGCGAAGGTCATTGAGAAAGTTGGTGGTGATGATCCTGATTTTCGTGATGTCAAAGTTGGTCATTCCGCCTGCGACCGTAATGGTCGGAAATTCGTAGCTGGCGTCATCGTCGAAGTTGATCGCCGGGCGGTTGGAGTTGCCGCTGCCTGAGCCTACTACATAGGCGAATTGCGCTGCCGAGTCAGCAGGGACCGCATCCGCATCCGATTCCACCCCATCACATTCCGCTTTGTCCCAGCCACTCCCTGGTGAACCGCTGGCATCGGCCAAATCCCAAAAATAAACACTGTTGGTATTCAGAATAAGCGTGCCGCAGTTGGTCAGGATGCCGATGGCAAACTGGCCGCCTGGCGAAATGATGGGCGGATCATTAATGACGTTCAGGCTGGCGGGAGCGCTGTTGCTTGAGCCGCCACCGCTGCTGACGGTTACTCCGTAGTTTCCAGCATCACATGATCCAACCGAGGGCAGATTAAACGTACTGCTGGTCTGGCCGAGGAGGTTCGAGCCATTGAATGTCCACTGATAGCTCAAGGCGGAGCAGGCGCTGGCAACGACGCTGAAACCGGCGGGTTGACCGACGTGAACAGTGAGGCCCTGCGGCTGGCTCGAAATCGAAGGACTCGATTGGTCCTGAACGGTTACTACGGTGCTGCACGAGGTGTTGGTGTTCCCGTTCCCATCGTCCACGCTAAAGAACACCGTCGTATTCCCCATGGCGAGCGTGGCGCCTGGAGCCGGCGACTGCACCTTATTTACCGTGGCGCTGCACGCGTCGCTGGCCAGGAGCGAGCCCCTCAGGTCAGGCAATGACGCGGTGCAAGTTGATCCTGCGGCAAGGGTCACGGGCGCTGGGCATTGAGTGATAGACGGCGGGGTTGTATCCACTACATTTACCGTGCGATTGCTCGAAGTGGAGCTTCCGCCAACATCAGTTGCCGTATAAGTGAGCGTGTACATTCCCGGCACATTTGCGTTCACGGTGCCATTGGTTGCAAACGTGAGCCCATTAGGGCAATCGTCGCTTGCTGTAGCGCCCGGATCCGTGAAGGCGCTGTGGCACTCGACGGTCAGCGGATTCGCGCCGAGCACTGACACGACGGGCGGCAGCGGATCGCTCACGGTGAGGACTCCGCTCGGATTTGATCGCACGGCGCCATAAGGATTGGACACGATGACATCGTAAGTGCCGTTATCGCTTGCCTGCACGTTTGAGATTTGGAGGTTCGCAGTAGCCGAGCCCGAGATACGCCCGCCATCCGCGAGCGGCGCTGTGCCGGCATTGGAGCCGCTGGTCCACGTGGTGGTGCCGCAGCCGCCGCCGCTATAATTACCCGCGCCATCGCTGTAACCGCCCGCGATGATGTTGTTGAAGAAGAAATCCTGGCACGGAGTGCTGCCGGCGCCGGTATTGCGGAAATAGAAGCGCAATTGAGTGATTGCGCTTCCGGGAGTGCTCTTCAAACTGCGGCCTGCGAATGTATAAACTGCGCCGTTGGAAAGCCGGGTCACCTGAAGGTTATAGTGATCGGCATCCACGAGCGTGAAGACCAGGTGCAACCCGGCTGCTGTATAGGGGATGCCCGACGCGTTCGGCAGCGGATTGCCATCGTTGATGGTGTAAAAACTATCGCCCCCGTTGAAATAAAACTCGAACCGGGCCAATCCACCCGAATTCCGCAGCGAATAGAGGGCAATGGTGCCGGCGCCTGAGGAGGACATATCACGCGGGTTTTGGTAATCGAGCACCACGCTCTGCCCTACAGCCAGGTCGGCAAAGCTGCGCGTCACCTCGGCGTTGTCGCCGTTGTTCGCATAAAGCGCGAGGGCCTGGCTGACCCCGGGGCTGTTAATGCCCGGGCTGATGCCGCCGCAGGCGGTCGAGTCACCAACATAGTAGCCATGGGTGGCATTGCAACCGGCGAACACGAAATTCCAGGCGTTGCCCGAGCCCCAGCCGCTGTTGCGTTTGCGCCACGCGTAAGACAGCGGGGACGATCCACCGCCAGAGACGCTGAAACTCGCGGTTGTGCCGGGGCAAGCCCCGACGGCGTTCGGATCGGTAGTTGTGGGGGCGCCACCGACAGTAATCGAGTATTGCTGAGTCCCGGTACAGGTATGTGAATCGGTAGCCGTGACGGTAAACGTGGCCGTGCCGAAAGCATCCGCTGCCGGCGTGCCTGAGATCGCCCCGTTGGAGGCGTTGAGCGAAAGACCGTCGGGAAGCGCGCCCACGGTCACGCTAAACGTATAAGGGCCTGTCCCGCCGCTCGCGCTGATCACGTTGCCGACCGCGCTGTAGGAAACATTCGTGAGCGCAAATGGCAGCGTGGCGGGCGACACAGTGATTGTGACGCAGTTGATCACCAGGTTATAGGACTGCGAGCCGGTGCAGCTATTGGCGTCTGTAGCCTGCACCAGGATATTGAACGTGCCCGGCTGTGTGGGAGTGCCTGAAAGCACGCCGCCGGAGCTGAGCGTCAGACCTGTTGGGAGCGTGCTGCTGGTCGAGTAGGTGAGCGCGCCTGTGCCGCCTGTGGCGGTAATGGTCTGGCTATAGTTGCTGCTGACCGTGCCATTAGTCAGGCTGGAGGTCGTAAAGGTGATGGCCGCAGGTTGTGTGATCGTAACCGGCGTGGCGGCGCTTTGGCACGGAACACCGTCTTTTACCACGATATTATAGGTGCCAGCCGCCAGACCGGTAAATTGGTTGCCCGCCTGGAAGGTCGCTCCGTTGTCCTTCGAGTACGTGTAGCCCGAGCCGCTGCCGCCCGAGGCTGTGACCGTGATGCTGCCGTTGGTTTGGCCGTTGCAGGTTTCGTTGACCTGGGATGTGCTGAAAGTGACGGCAGTAGGCTGCGTAACATTGATGCTTTGTGAGACGGTGCATCCGTTGCTGTCCCGGACTGTGACCCCGTGCGAACCGGCGCTTACTCCCGTGAAAGTGAATGGCGAACTCTGCGTCGAGAATGCTCCGGTATCAAGCTTCACCTGATAAGGCCCTGTGCCGCCCGAGAAGGTCGCAGTAATCGAGCCATCGCTGCCCCCGTTGCACGTGACTGCCGTTTGGCTCAGCCCAAGCGACGGACCGTTCGGATCGAGAATCGTTACGGCCGAGGAACTGCTCAAACAACCATTGCTGTCTTTGACAACAATCGTATAAGAGCCGGAGGCCAGGCCGGTGAATTGGTTCCCCGGCTGGAAGGTCGAGCCGTTGTCATCCGAATAGGTATATGAACCGCTGCCGCCGGAAGCCGTCACAGTGATCGTACCCGCGCTGCCGCCACAAGTTGTATTATCGGTCTTGCTTGTGGTGAACGTCACCGCCGCCGGTTGCGTGATGTTCACTGTGTTGGTGACGCTCAAGCAACCCGTCGTCGCGTCTTTGACAACGATGTTGTAAGTGCCTGCTGCCAGGCCAGTGAACTGGTTGGAAGCCTGGAAGCTGGCCCCGTTGTTACCGGAGTAAGTGTAGGTTCCGCTCCCACCGGATGCCGTCACAGTAACGCTGCCAATAGATTGCCCGTTGCAGGTCTCGTTGACCTGCGAAGTGCTGTACGTCGGCGCTGCGTTTACGGTCAGTACGGAGGCGCTGGAGATTGTCGGGTAGCCTTGACCAGCCAGAACCGCGCAATCGTAGTTTGCCGCATCTGCCACTTGTGCGTTCAAAATCGAAAAGCTGGCCGTGGCAGAGCCCGAATAAGTCGAGGCATTGCCCGAAGCGCCGTCCGCCAGCGGTTTCTGGCCTTTATCTCCCGACCAACTGGAGTAGTTGCCGGCATTGTCATCGGCGCCGACCACCTGGAGGTTATTGAAGTAAACGTTGTTGCCGCCTCCCGCGCCGTTGCACCAGAAGCGCACTTGCTGGATCGAGCGGCTGGAGATGAGGCTGCCGGTGAGGACGAATGAGGCCGTGTCCGAAAGACGGCGGATTCTCAGGGCATACGTAGTCGAACTGGTGAGCGTAAAATCGAGGTGGACACCAGTCGTGGTGAACGGCAGCCCGGTGTCGCGCGAGCCGCTGCTGCTGTCGTTGATGAAATAGTCGGCGCTGCCACCGGTGAAATAAAACTCGAACGCATTATTGTTTCCTGCATCCCTCAAGCTGATCCCTATCCCACCGGGGCTGGTGACGTTTTTGTTGTCCAGATCGAGTTGCAGTGTCTGATTAGCAGCAAGCGTGGCGGGCAGGTAGCGAATGGCCTCAGTGGGTGTTCCCACGGTAGTCTGTTGGAGGCCCCACGCCTTGCCAGTGCTCGAATCAATTTCCGGAGAGGTGGCCAGGAAGATATTGCCGCCATTGGCGTTGAGAATCCAATTGGTGCCCCAGCCGCTGCCACGTTTGCGCCAGGCATAGCTCAACGTGCTGCCATCGTTGCTGCTCCCGGCCACCGAGAACGATGCCGTATTATTCTGGCACACCGTCGTGGTCGCCGCGGGCTGCGTCGTGATTGAAGGTCCGGCATACCAAATCTTCAGGCTGTTGAAGTATGCGTTCTTGGTGCTGCCCGCGCCCGCGTCGTTATTGTAGAGATTGACGCGATCAATCCCGCCGCCTGACGTGCCAGTCAGTGTGCGCGAGCCGCTGGCGTAAATCACCGTGCCGCTGTTCGGCTTGATCACCACAAACTCGTAAGTGTTCGCTGTCAAAAGTTTGAACACCACGCGGAACCCGCCCGAGGGAAACCCGCCCGTCCCGATGCTAACGTTGTTCCCGGCATTATCGTCGAACGCGCAGTTGCTGGCCCCGCCGATAAAGTAGAACCTGAATCGCGCGCTGCTGCCGCTGAGCAACTCGAAGCCACATTGGGCGGCGCTGCTCGATCCCGGAGGCGTGCTGTGCCCCGTGGCCGTTTGTATCCCGGCAAACAGAAGATCCACCTGGAAAAGCTGCCCCGCAGAAAGTGAGCCGGTGAATAATCTCTGGGCCTGAACGACCTGTCCGTTATTTCCATAAAACCCCCAGCTCTTGGTGCTCACGCTGATGGCCGTGCTGCTGCTGTCCAGAAACGAGCCTTCATTCGAGCTGTTCGCGTCTGAGCCGGTGATCGTCCAGGCGCCGAAACCCGATCCCAGGTTGCTGGCGCTGAACGTGCCGAATCCTGTGTAGTTCGACGCATCATCGGCCGCCACATTGGCCGCGCGGCTCAGCGGGACGCCGGCCACGCAGCCAACCAGGCAAAAGAGCAGCGTAAGTCGCATCGCTCCGTGGTCTGTAGTCCGTGGTCTGTGGTCTGTGGTCCGTGGTCTGTAGTCCGTGGTCCGTAGTCTGTGGTCAGTGGTCCGTGGTCTGTAGTCCGTGGCTTGCCGCGCCGCAGCGTAGCGAAGGCGGGTCCGTGGTCTATGGTCTCCGGGCACAACAGGGGCGATGTACATAAGTCACAACTATTCTAGGCTATAGTGAATTTCATCAAAAAAGGCAGCCTTTGGTCAACCGCATTTTTGTGCGGGTACTACGGACCGGCACATACCACAGGCTTTTCACCTCGGCTACCTGACGAAGTCTTCAGGATCATTGTCGTCCATTGTGTGAATAACTTTTCCACTACAACATCCTCGGCCAGCTCACGAACATCACCGAACGCGCCGGCACCAACGCCAGCAGGACGTATATTGCTTGCATTGATCGCCCTAACCACCACTTCTTCGCGGGTTTGCCCAAACTCCGCCCCGAAACCGCCGGAGCCACCACCGGCCTTGCCCTTCTCGCTCTCGGAATGCTATTACTCACTCGACAAATGAAGCCTCCCGAGGGCCAACGGCCCGGCCTCATACCAGCCCAGGGCAAGCGAGCCGCGAGCGCCGCCCTGGGTAGAGTTGCAACAAGATTCTTCGGAGGGCTGAAAGCCCGACTCATAATCCCGCACTCCGCACTCCTTGCCGCGCCGAAGCGAAACGAAGGCGGGCGCATTCCGCAATTGGTTCTCTCTCCGTTCCCTCCGTTCCCTCCTGTTCAAAAAATCCGTGTCCATCCGCGTTCCTCCGTGGTCAAACTCCGCTTCTGGCGTTTCGTTGCCTACTGGCTCATCATCTCCCTCCTCGGCACCGACCCGCGTCTCGATTTCTGGACCCTTCACGCCCAATCCTGCGCCCTACCCTCCAATTCCAGCACCGACTCCGTCCGCCTCACCTACTTCGCTTACGACTTCGACGGCCACCTCACTCAAGTCAACTCTCCCGAAGGCGTCATCAACTACGGCTACGACCTCGCCACCGGCCAGCTCACCAGCACCTGCACCGCCAACTCGCTTACCCAGTACACTTATGACGAACTCCGCCGCCTCAAAACCGTTACCGCCCTCAAACGCAATGGCGTTGCAATCAACGAAACCACAACCTACACCTACGACAAAGTCGGCAACCGCTCGACGGTGGCCCTCCCCAACGGCGTGGTGACCTATTATGCTTACGATACTCTGAACCGCCTGACCAATCTCACGCACCAAGCCGGGACAACAAACCTCGCGACCTACACCTATGCCTTGGATCTTACCGGGCGGCGCACGAACGCCGTTGAAGTACTGCGCCAGGAGGATGGCAGCTATCTCACCATCACACAGCGTTGGGCCTTCGACCAAATGTATCGGCTGACCAATGAGGTCTCGCTCTGCTCGTCAGCCTCTTACAGCTACACCAATTCATACCGATACGACCAGGTCGGCAACCGGTTCAGCAAAACACGAGTACAGAGCACAGGCACAATCACCACCACAAACCTGTTCAACGCGAACGATCAACTGCTGCAGGAAGTTTCCTGGTCCGGCAGCACGATGACTGAAAGCAACGGCTATGCCTACGATTCAAACGGCTCGCTGCTAGCCAAAACGAACACCTCCAGCAGCAGTGCAACCGCGCTTTACG
>PSRM01000044.1 GCA_003176045.1 Verrucomicrobiota bacterium
CGGCGGGCAAGCCAGTCCGACCGCTTATCCGTCCTGCCGTACGCCGCCTGCACGCGTACGTTCCCGGCGAGCAACCGAAGGTCAAAGGCCTGATCAAGCTCAACACGAACGAGAACCCTTTTCCTCCTTCGCCCAAAGTGTTGGCAGCCACCCGCGCGGCGGTGGACGGGCGATTGCGACTTTATCCAAATCCAACGGCCCAGACTCTACGCGACAAACTTGCGAAGCTCCACCAATGCCGCCCGGAACAAATCATCATCGGGAATGGCTCTGATGAATTACTGGCGATGGCCGTCCGGTGTTTTGTTGAACCGCGCGAAGCAATTTCGGATTTCGGATTTCGGATTTCGGATTTCAGACGGGACGCCTCCGAGCTTGACCCGCGCTCACTTGTCCAATACTTCACCCCAAGCTATTCGCTCTATCCCGTATTGGCCGAAATCCATGGAGCACACAAAAATCCTTTTCCTTTGAACCCGGACTTCACGTGGCCAACCCATTTGATGTCAAGCTCTGGGGGCAAAGTTCGCCCGGACAGGCTGTCCGCGCTCCGGTGGGACTTTCGAGCGGCACTCACTTTGATCACGACGCCCAACGCCCCGAGTGGCCGTGGCTACAGCACTGCGCAGTTAGAATCACTCTGTCGCGCGCAAAAGGGTGTTGTGATCCTGGATGAGGCCTATGTGGATTTCGCTGATGAGAACGCGCTGAGCCTGGCGCTGAAATATCCACACGTGCTCGTGGCGCGCACGTTTTCAAAGGCCTATTCGCTTTGCTTTCAACGAGTGGGTTATATGGTAGGCCACGCAGAACTGATCGCCGCGCTCCAAAAGATTCGCGATAGCTATAATGTCAACGGCCTTGGCCAGATCGCCGCCCTGGCTACTTTTGACGATTTGCCCTATTATCGGTCCAACTTCCGAAAGATCATTGCCACTCGCGAACGCTTGAGCTCTGAATTGGCCGCTCTTGGGTTCGATGTCTTTCCAAGCCAGACAAACTTCCTCCTGGTGAAACCGCCCAGGTTCGCCGCACAGAAATGGCTGGAGAGGCTACGCGCGCGCAAAATCCTGGTGCGCTGGTTTGATCAGGATGGAGTAAGACAATATTTGAGGATAACGATTGGAACCGACAACGAGGCCGAGGCGCTGGTGCGGGAGGCGGAGCGGATTCTTAACCGCTAATAATTTCCACAGCTGTTTGATTAGCTTTATTAGCGTGGATTAGCGGTTTAATTCTTTCCCCACACCCTCACGGTTTGTCGGGCACTTCGACAATGTCTCCATCGCGCAGCCAGAGGTCGTTGGTAAAATAGGAGACGTGGTTGTCCCAGGCATCCCGCACATTCACCGTAAACTGTTTGGTTTGATGTGTGAGCGGGTCCTCGCGCCTGACTTTGACCTTGTAAAAATCGGAAGAAGAATTTAGCAGGCTGCGCGCCTGCTCAGTCCCGAGCAAGTTTCCCAGCAGAGGCATCCATCCCAACGTGATTTCGATCTCGCGGCCCCGGACCACAACCTTAACTTTCTTCTCTATGCATTTTTTGGGGCTTTGCTCCTGCATCACATTCAATCCTGGTCTCCTTGAATCGGCAACAGGTTCCTGCCTGAAAAACGCGCTGGACTCAGTCAGCGTGTGTTCGCGTTCGGGGATTTCCACTATGTCCCCAAATTCGAGCCACATGTCCTTAGTGCAATCGAATGTGTTGGTACTGGTCATCAAATCCACATGGATGTCCTTTTCCTTACCCGGTGTGGCTCGATCTGGCCGGTGAATGGTTATTTTGGAAAAGTCCGGCCAGGGCAGGCTGAAGCCGGAAGCACCATAAATCGCTTCCAGCAGGGTGAACTGGTTCCACCCGCGCGTGGCGGGTTTAAAGACGATGACGGGCCCGCCGTTTGCCCAGCCTTTACGCGTGACCCGGATGGATGAGAAATCCGCCAGATCGTCCACCGCTCCGCGCTGGCGGAGCAACTCAGCAAGGCTGGACTCTGTCGGCTTTGAGCCTCCCGGGTCCGTTGAAACCGAAGAGCGGATGGGCCTGGTCGGGATACCTGGAAAGGGCGCAGCGGGCACTGCGAATCCCGGGCCGAAAGCCCTTGCACCTGGTCCGCCGGGAGATTCCATCCGTTTTGCAATGTCCAGCGGCGTTTCCCCAAAGCGGTTTCGCACGTTGGGATCGGTCCCGCTATAAGCCAGGAGCAGTTCGACCTCCTGATGGGCGCTATTGCTGACCGCCACATGAAGCGGCGTGCCGCCATCCTTGTCTGTCGCGCGCACGTCGGCGCCACTTTTGATGAGCAACTCGGCCATCGGTTTGAGATTGTCGTCCTTGACGGCAAAGAACAAGGCGGACCAACCGTCCCTGTTCGTGGAATTTACTTCCGCGTGGTGGGCGACCAGCAATTCGACTGCTTCCTGAGTTTTCTGCGATGCTGCAATCACCAAAGGAGGCGAGCCGTCCTTCCTCGCCTTATTGGGGTCGGCGCCTCCTTCGAGCAATGCGCGCAGAGTAGGCGGATGGTCGAGAGCTGCGAACAACAATGGGGCGTTCTCAGGCCCCGTGCTGTTTGGATCGGCCCTGAAGCGAATGAGTTCGGTCACTATCGCAGGTTTGTGGGTACCGACTGCAAGAGAGAGCGCACTGAACTTTCCATCCGCCATTCGGCCCGAGAGGAGATTCCCGGCGAGAGCCCCGTCGCATGTGGCATCAGCGTGGGCGCCATTGCTCAAAAGCAGTTTGACCATAGGCATGTTGCTCCAGAAGACGGCGGCAAATAACGGCAAATTTCGGCGGCCGGCGTTCGGATCTGCATGGGCAGACAGCAGCGCCTTGAGAATGGACTCATGCCGCTCTACAGCCGCGTAACCCAGAGCGGTTTGGCCCTCATTATCCTGTGCGTTGAGATCTGCCTTTCGCGCCACGAGCGATTCAACAACGGCTGTATAGCCGTGCTCAGAGGCAAGGTGCAACGCCGTTCGGCCCGGGCCAATGGTGTAGTGGAGGTCTTCGAAAGAAGGCGGGCTTTCATATCCATCGGTTCGCGCGCTGATCGAAGCACCAGAATCCAACAGGGCCTCAGCGACTGCTTCGTAACCTTTTGCTGCGGCAATGTGCAGGGGCGTAATGCCGGCGCGGGTCCGCGCGCTCGGCGAAGCACCGTTTGTGAGGAGAAGGCTCACCACGGCTTTGTGGCCATTGGCCACAGCATAGTGCAGGGGAGTCGGCCCGAATTCCTGGATACCATTGACCGCAGCGCCCCGCGAAAGGAGGTATTCCACTACCCTCAGATTGCCTTTCGCCGCCGCGGACTGGAGCAGAGTCTCTCCGTTTTTGTCGGGCGCATTGATCAAGTCCGGGCTTTCCTGGATAAGGTTTCGGATGCGGCGGATTTCGTCGCGATTATCAGCGGCGGTGGATGAAGAGGCGCGGGCGCCGAAAGCGGCTGGTTCGCCAGCGTCGGCTCTTTGTGCTCCAGTGGTCGAACCGCCCAGGTACTCCCGGCTCAGCGCCACAAGCGCGGACTGGTCGGAAAACTCGCTCACGATGCGCTGGTACTGTGTGACTGCCGCATTGGTATTGCCTTGCTTGCGGTAGCACTCGCCTAAACGAAAAATGGCCGTGGCTGCCAGCTTGCGGTTCCTGTCGAACTGTGTGGCCACGGATTGATACGCCTGGATGGCCGCTTCCAGGTCGTGATTGGCTTCTTCTTCGAGGAGCCCGCGTTGAAGAATGCTCGAAAGATCATTCGTGGCGGCGTTCAACAACGATCCGCCCAGGAGAATGACCGAGAAGATCCAAAGTTTCGTTTTCATAGCCTTCATTTAATCCGCCCGAAATCTAAGCCCATGCCCGAATCCGAGTGTCATGCTTTTGTAAAATCGGGACGGGCAATAAACATCAAACCTCAAACTTCAAGCTCCAAACTCCAAATCTCGCAGCTAAGATCCTGGCCAGAGCTTGAGGGTTGAAGTTTGTTTGAAGTTTGAAATTTCGATGTTTGAAGTTTTCTTGCACGCGTTCCTCACAATTCCAGTTTGTACCCAACCCCGTGCACCGTCTTTATCCATTTCGGATTATCGGGATCAGTTTCGAGCTTGCCTCGCAAGCTGGCCACATGCGTATCTACCGTGCGGGTGGTCGGGAAAGCGGTGTAGCCCCAGACAACATCGAGGAATCGTTCTCGGGAGATGGGTTCACCGGGCGTTTCGGCCATTAGACGCAACATGGCAAATTCCTTTGCCGTTAGTTGCAGGACCTTTCTGCCGCGTTTGGCGGTTTGGCGAATGAGGTCAATTTCGGTTTCGCTTAGCTTGAGTTTCGCAGGAGGGTGGGTTTGGCGCCGCGCGCGCCTGAGCAACGCTCGCACTCGCGCCAGGAGTTCTTCGGTGCTGAAGGGCTTTACAAGGTAGTCATCGGCGCCTGCGTCCAGACCGGTTACTCTATCTTCGACCTGGCCTTTGGCGGTGAGCATCAAGATAGGGACCGGGACGGATAGGCGCCGCAGCTCGGCGCAGACGGAGTAGCCGTCGAGCTTGGGCATCATGATGTCGAGCAGGACGAGGTCTGGCTTTTCCTGCAGGGCGCGTTTGAGGCCGCTCTCACCGTCCGATGCCGACAGCACGCGGAAGCCTTCCGCGGCCAGTAGATCTTCCAAAGCCGTGCGCATGGGAAGCTCGTCTTCTACTATGAGGATGCGTTCCATGATCTAAAATCCGAAATCCGAAATCCGAAATATGAAGCCCAACAGATCGGGCAAACGAATGGGGGCAAACGAATAAAGGCAAGATTCAGGTTTCATTCGTTTGCCCCCCATTCGCTTGCCAATTTGGATTTCGGAATTCATTCTGGTTTCGAGCTCCGGATTTCGCAATTCATTGGCAGCTCGATGGTAAACCGGCTTCCCTGCCCCACAGCGCTGCGCACGACCACTCTTCCTCCGTGCGCCTCGACCACATGCTTGACAATACTAAGCCCAATACCCACGCCCTGCGTCTCGCGCCGAAGCTCGGAGCCGAGCCGGTAGAACCTTTCGAAAATTCTCTCATGCTCCTGCGGCGGAATGCCTTCCCCGTGGTCCTCCACCCAAATCAACACCTGTAGCAGCCGACGTGAGGAGGCTCCATTTTTTTCGTGGGAAGAGATTAGAGCCTCCTCACGTCGGCTGCTACCGGAGGAGGGTCTTTGGACCTCCAGCCCCACGGTCACCGTCTGCCCTTTGGTGGAGTGCTTTATCGCATTATCAATCAAGTTGACCAAAGCCTGCTGCAGGGCCTTGCCGTCGGCCAGGAGAGAGGGTCGGGAGTCGGGGGTCGAGGGGGCGGAGGCACACGACACGGGACCTGCGGCTTCCCCAACCCACGACCCACGACCCTCGACCCTCAACTCAAGCTTGACCTCCCTCTCAGCCGCATAAGTCTGCATGAGCGTCACTGTCGCCTGGGTAAGCGCAAGCACGTCCGTCGGTTCGAAGTCGTACTGCTTGCGCCCCTGCTCGATGCGGGAGAAATCCAGCACGTTTTCGATGAGAGCGGAAAGCCGGCGACATTCCTTGCCAATGAAACGGAAGTACTCCCGCTGTTTTGGCGCTTCAGCAATCCTGCCGCCCTCCAGGCTCTCGGCCATGAGACGCACCGAAGCAATGGGGGCACGCAGTTCGTGCGACACGCTCGAAACAAAGTTGCTCTTCATTTCATTGAGACGCAGTTGCCGTTGAAAAGCCCGATACGCCGCCGCCAGGCCAACCAGCGCGGCAAATGAGGAAGCCACTATTAACCCCTCGAAGAGTTTTCCCCGCCGCTGCTCTGTGGCGAGCATCAAGTCCCGGCTGGTCAAATAGAGCTTCACATCGAAACCGGCCGAATCCTGAGCGGGATACTTGCCGAACTTCTGGCTGGCGCTGCCCAGCGGTTCCTGATCCTGGTGGACACCTCGCCCGCGTTCCCCAGAAGCCGTTAGATGCAGCGGGACGCCTTCGACTGACACTTCCGCCGCTGCATAACCAGGAACGAGGAACTGATTTTCAGATATTCCTTTTGCGAAAATGGCCATAATGAATTCGCGCGGCGCAAACAAGACCTCAAATCCGTGAACGGGATTCGACGATGTCGCCGAATTGGTTGCGGGTAGCCGGAATGTTGCCGGTTCCATAAAGGCGAGAGCCTCCCCGCAGTCAGCGGATACCCATTGTGTCGCCGGTGAGGCTGCTGTTGCTTCCGTGCCCCAATCCCGTGATTCGCGCAAAGCGGCTAGCCACTCGCGGGTTCGTGTCTGACTTTCCCAGCAGCGCCGTATCCAGCGGACCTGATCTTGAGCTCTTTCCTCCATGTATCGCGCGGCTGGATACCGGAAACTAGCAGCCAGGTTCTCGGCAAGTTGGATGAGTTCGGGCGAAAGGACACAACCCTCTTCAACAGTCAAGTCCCATACCGCATCCAGGATAGGTCCTGGAAAGGCCGACGAGCCCATCTGTTGCTGCAAGAGCCGATAGCACGCCAGCTCCTGGAAGCTAACACCGCTTTCGGTCTTAAGGGGAGGGCTGCTGAGCAGCTTGTCCGGCGAAAGCTGCAGATAACCGGCAGCACGTTTCGCTTCCTCACCCGGCACCGAACCTAAAAAGGCCTGATACGCAAGATGAACCTTTTCCTGCTGGTTTCCACCCTCACGTGGGAGTCCGTGGCTCTGCGACCTTAGTGCTTGCCACAACTCCCTTTGATGCGGAGTAAGCTCTCGAAACCATTTTGGCGGCTCCGGCGCTAGCGGAACTTCGGGCGGCTCGAGTTGTCGGCCGTCCTCTGCCACTTTTGCCGGCACGCTTGCAAGCGCTTCAAGTTTGAGACCAGGATGCAAACTCTCCCAGTTCTCGGCCCGAGTTTGACCGGCTTTGAAACGGCTTATGACCTCCTCAGGCTGCGGAAAGCCGTAGGATTTCAATAGCATTCTTTGTGGTTGGTTCCCCGTAGCCTTATTCGTCCGAATTGCAGCACTGTCTGATCCGGTTTGTGCTCTGCCTGGGATGTTGTTTGCCACACTGTAAAGGGGCTCGGACTCCATTCGGGGACCATTTTCGTTCTCTATTGCCGCCCATGGGCTTTCGACAAGCAGAAAGCGTTGAAACTCATCATTGACTATTGAACGGATCGCTTGCGCGAGGCTCTTTACGCTTTCCGCCGCCCTGCGCCGTCCCTCAGCCTCCGCCGCCTGTTGATCGCGCCGCAACGAAACCAGGCCAATAACCGCAAGCGTGAGCACCGGCAGCATGAGCAGGGCGCCTTGCCAGAAGAAGGTAGGCTTTCCCTTATGGAATCGAGGTATCATCGGTCCCGTGAGAAGACTGTAACCCATTCTATGGCGTCCCAAGAACCATAGATGTCATGGAATTGTAAAATGCGGGAACTTTGTAGGGGACGACGTAAGGAGTCCTTCCCCTCTCCCGCTTCAAGCTTTGGGAATCATAAGCGTCTTCCGAGGAACCCCTCACCCCGACCCTCTCCCCTTCGGCCCCTTCCCCCTGACGAAGGGGAGAGGGAGAACCGTCGGCCGCGCTTGGCGCTCCTTTGCACCGTTTTGGCGGTTGGACTCTCCTATAGTATCCTTGCGCCTTTGCTTCTTTGCGCCTTTGCGTTGAGCTGTAGCTTTTAGCCGATGACCAACGCCGACTCCTCCCGCCGCGGCTCTGCCTCAAGGCATTTGCGCAAGAAAGCAACGATTTGTGCTTCCAGGCTCTGGCAACGCGGACTCCAACGCTGCGCTCCAGCGAGAATTTTGACGCACGGACGCAGCGCCCGGAAGCGGAGCAATCTGCCCTCACTTAATTGCCGTCGCAGTTCCTCGCGCAATCGCGCAAAAAAGAGCAACTCGCATCCAGCCTCGAAACCGAGCCGGCATAGATCGGTCACCTTCGAGCGATCATCATTTGACAGAATCTCGGATTTCGAAGCGCTCGGCGCCGGCCCGCTCAGGACTGAGGCCTGCATCAGTCCGCGCAAGGCTTTTTCGAGGGCCGTCGCGAACTCCACCAGTGAAACCGTTTCCCGCCGCAGATCGTGTTTGAAGTAGTGCAATACGGCGCTGGCGGTATGGCGAATGAAATCAGAATCGAACAATTTCCCGGCGTCTCCCATGAGTTCCGAGCAAATCGCCTCCGCCGAGAGCGGCACGCTTTGGCCACCAGGGGTCTGGAACAACAGGCAATCTGACGAAAGAGCGATCAAGGGGAATTTTAGATTTTAGATTTGCGTCTCCTGTGAACTGGGCTAGGTGGCATTCAGTCTCATTCCTTGGCTCCAAGTTTCTTCACCTCATGCACGAAATCAGTAGCTTCCTTGAACCGCCGATAGACACTGGCAAACCGAACATACGCAACCTCATCCAACTGCATTAGACCCTCCATAACGAGTTTGCCGATCACTTCTGCCGGGACCTCGCGTTCATATTTATCCGTGACCTCGGTTACAATCTTCTCCGCCAGATCCTCGAGTGTTTTGGGGCTGATCGGTCGTTTCTGGCACGCCTTTTTGAGTCCTGAGATCAACTTTTCCTTCGAGAACTCCTCCCGACGCCCATCTCGTTTCACCACCACCAACCCGCTGCGCTCGACCTCCTCGTAAGTTGTAAAACGGAAGCCACAAGCATTGCATTGGCGCCTCCGGCGAATAGCCGTCCCCTCCCGCGAGGCGCGAGAGTCAATGACTTTATCATCCTGAGTGCCGCACTTGGGGCAGCGCATAGATTTGCGGCAAGCCACAGGCCATTGTGGCTAACCATGTTGGAATCCTACATCTAGTGGGATGGCTATGAAAGCGAAAAATATACTTGGACCAAAGTTGCTATAAGTAGTAATTTCCTACCGGATGAAAATAGTTCATATGTCAGAAAAAGGCCAGCTTGTGGTCCCGAAGGAGCTTCGAGACAAATACGGCTTTTGCAACGGAACTGCCTTTGCTGTTTTCGGGACTCAGTCTGGTCAGCTCGTCTTAAGCCCAGTGAAATCGAAACCGAGAAGGAGTCTGATTGATTATTTACGAGGATTTCAGGATTTGGAGATACCGGAAATCAAAGCACATTGCCCGCCACGAATATGAGCTGGCTCCTGGACACAAATACTGTGTCGGAGCTGCGCAAACCCGCGCCTGACGTCAATTGCGTGGCGTGGCTAAGGGCCCACGGAGAAGAATCTTTTATCGCGGCAATCACAGTGGCCGAAATCCGCTGGGGAGTGGAGCGGTTACCCGAGAGCAAGCGGCGGTCAGATTTGGAGAAATGGTTTGGTTTTATGATGGAGGACTACAGCGACCGCTTTTTCAATTTTGATGGCCCGTCTGCGTATGAGTGGGGCCGGTACGCTGCAGAGTTGGAGGGTCACTATGGCTCGGATTGGTGGAAACAATTTGATTTTAGAGACACCCAGATCGCAGCAATTGCGCGCGAGTACGGCCTGATCATCGCCACCCACAATTCTAAACACTTCCCTTTCTGCCAGACTGTGGACCCATTCGATCCGAAGAATCTTTAACCCGGAAATCCCACACCCCATTGGGACCGCCGACAGCTTGTAGGGGACGACGTGAGGAGTCCTTTTTGCGAAAGCGCCACAGGAGAAGGGACTCCTCACGTCGTCCACTACAAAAGAGTGTGAAATATTCGCGCTAAAACACCTGCGGCACGCCCTCTTCCAGGATCCTCAGCCTCGGCGTGACACCCTCTGCGGCGGCAATGCGGCGCAGGAAGCGCGGTGGTTCGTCCAGGTCCTCGAATGACAGGCGGAAGGAACCGAAGTGCATCGGGATAAGCCAACGCGCCTTAAGCTCTTTAAAGACGCGGACGGCTTCATCGGGCCCCATGTGCAATCTTCGAAAGGATTCGGGATGGTAGGCGCCGATCGGCAAAAGCGCGATTTCGGGGGCGCAGCGTTTGCCAATTTCCTTGAAGCCGTCGAAATAGGCGCTATCTCCAGCGTGGTAAATGCGCCGGCCCTGATGTTCAAGCACGAACCCTCCGTAACCACGATGGAAATCGCGCAGCACCCTTGCGCCCCAGTGTTTTCCCGGCGTGAGCGTCACTTTCCAATCCCGATGAGCAAAACTCTCCCACCATTCCAACTCGATTACGCGCGAAAACCCCAGGTTATGGGCAAGATCGCCGACGCCCCAAGGCATGCAACCGATCTTGGGATGAGGCAAGCGCCGCAAAGTGGGCTTATGAAAATGGTCGAAGTGAGCATGCGTGAGCAGGACCAAGTCCACGGGCGGAAGATGCTCCAGCCGCATACCGGAACGTTTGATGCGTTTGAGGAAGAAAAGCCAATTGGCGAAGTTCGGGTCAACCAGGACGTTCAGGTCAGTGAATTGAATGAGAAAGGATGCATGGCCTATCCAGGTCAGCGCGACCTGCCCCGGCGATAGTTTCGGGAAAGTTGGTTGCCGGTGCTGACCGGTGCGCCGGGTCAGCAACGCCTTCCAAACCATCTCGCGAAAAAACGTGCGCGGATTGAAATGCTTGGCCGGTGTGAAATCCTTGAACGATCGCGGCAACGGCTGTCGGACTACTGGCGGTCGTTGGGTAACGTGTTTTGGCATGATTTTTCAAACCGCTGATTCGCGCTAATAACCGCTGCTAACGAAATCGAATTAGCGTTTATTAGCGAAGATTAGCGGTTCATTCTCTTCTCCCCAAAACTTACTTAAGTATCGAAAACAGGCTAGCGAAATCGTCGGTCCAAAGCGCCACCCGAGGATCCGCCTTGGCCGTGTAAACGGCCGTGCGAATTGATTCGGAGCGAAAAACCTTCTCATCACGGCTGAGAAGAATCCACGTGCACCCGTAGAGCCACCATTCGTCTTCATCCTCCTCAAAATCTATTGGCGCGAGATTATAATGGAAACGCTTCGCCGCGTTCACCACCACAGGCTCTAAATCCAAATAACGATTCGAGATATGGATGGCGATGATGCCGCCAGGCTTAAGATGCCGGTTGTATTGCTCGAAGGCTTCTGCTGTCAGCAGATGAACCGGGATCGCGTCTCCACTAAACGCATCGAGCACCAGCATGTCCAATCCTTGTGGTGACTCGCGCTCCATGGACAGGCGAGCGTCGCCGGGAACAATTTCGACCTTTGCCTGACAGTCACCCAGATAGGTGAACCGTGACGTGGCCAGGGCCTTTACTTGCGGATTGATCTCATAAATTCGGAAGGTGTCCCCTGACCGCCCATAAACGGTTATTGAACCCGTGCCGAGCCCGACCGCTCCGATGCGCCGAGGCCCGGCAGGCAAGGCGTTGATTCCGAGACCAATACCACTTTCAGGGCCATAATAGCTGGTGGCCCACTTGGCCATTTCTTTATCGGCGAACTGCAGGCCGTGAGTAATGCGCCCGTGTTGAAGCAGAAAATGATGATCCTGCGGCTCGGTCTTTCGCTGCTCGAAAACCGTGAGCACACCGTAAAAATTGCGCACCTTCAAAACAGCGCCGCTGCCCGCGTCCCGCGCCTGGCGCCATAAAACTACCGCCAACCCAAGCCAACTTACCGCCAGGCAGGCACATATTCCGAGGCGGAAGCGGCGCTGAACTTTTGGAGGCTCCGGGGAACAATCAATGAAACGTGAAACGTAAGAAGTGAAACGTGAAACGTGAAACGTGAAACGTGCAGACGGAATACTGGATTCTGGAAGCTGGATGCAGGATGCAGAGGGGATGATGGATGATGGATGATAGATGATGGCTGCTGCGTCCGCAGTTCTTCCCTCGACCCCTGACCCTTGACCCGCACCGCGACTTTGGACTTTGGACTTTG
>PSRM01000108.1 GCA_003176045.1 Verrucomicrobiota bacterium
AAAGATGCGAGCGACCCTCAAACAGTCCGATATCCACGCCGTCGAATTCCAGCATGGCAATCAAATCCAGCACGCCGTTGTGCGGCAGCAGCGCAAACGCGAAGTCGGCGCAGGCAAGTTTAAACTTTTGCTTCATACTCATTCAAAACGGAGCGCCGAACTCCGTTTCGGCGCGTTGGAAACCACTGATTGGTTCGCGCCGAAATGGAATTCGGCGCTCCGCAACAGCCGTCACTGAGGCTCTACGTTTCATCGCTGCTCCATAAATCTGGTTTTGCCCGGATGCGCCCATTCCGCGGCGGCCAGGTAACCGCCATCAATGACCAGCGATGTTCCGGTGATGCCGCTCGAATCTTCGCAGGAGAAGTAGAGCACGGCCCTGGCAACTTCTTGCGGCGTTAAGGCCACGCCCATCGGCACGCGGCGCAGGCGCCGGCGCAGGGCTGCCTCCGGGTCCGGGTGCATGTTGAGGTGCTCGCGCAACATCGGCGTGTCTGTGATGCCGGGGCAGACGCAATTGCAACGCACGCCATCAGCGGCGTAGTCCAGGGCGATGGACCTGGTCAGTCCCACGACAGCGTGCTTCGTGGTCGTATAAGCTGGAGTCAGCGCCTGGCCCACAAAACTGCTGATTGAGCCAACGTTAACGATGTAGCCGCGTTTGCTTCGGCGCAGATGAGGAATCGCATGTTTGGTGGCAAAGAACATGGATTTCAGGTTCACATCCATCACCTGGTCCCACTCGCGCTCGGTATATTTATGGAGCGGTTTGACGTGAACGATGCCTGCATTGTTGACGATGATGTCCAGGCGGCCAAAGCGTTCAACCGTTTTCCAGATAGAATCGCGCACGTCTCGTTCCTTGCTCACATCACAGGCGATTGGCAGCGCTTCGCCGCCGTTGGCCTTTAGTTCAGCAGCGATTGGCCGGCTTAGCGCCAGACGGAGTCCGGCCAGCGCAACCTTCGCGCCTTCACTCGCGAACAAGCGCGCCGTCGCCTCACCAATGCCTGATGTAGCACCGCTTATCCAGGCAACTTTATTTTCGAGCCGGCCCATTGTTTAGATCGCGCACTAGACACGATGTACAGACCGCTGTAGGGGACGACGTGAGGAGTCCCTTCGTAACGTTCGGTGTCAAAAGTGGACTCCTCACGTCGTCCCCTACAATCTGTCTCCGTTTCGCGCGTGCCATGAAATATTCGGGCTAGACACTAGTCTCATTCGCATGCGCCGACTGGATCGCCCGAATCACGTTATCCTCCGCAAGGCTCATGGGATGAGCCAGAGCTTGCCGCCGCAGCGCCTCGAGCCTGGCCGAGCCCGCGGCTTGTTCCTGGCTCCACTCCTTGACGAAAGCGCCTCCCTTGATGTCCCGGCGCAAAATCTCCCGCGCTCGCTGGCGCATTTCATCGGTGATGAACTTCGGTCCGCGGGACAGCGTGCCATATTGGCTGGTGGTGGAGTGATGGCTCATCTGCTTGAAGAAGCCGTTCCTGCTCATCGCCCCGAGGATCTCAGACGCTTCACCCGACGCATAAAGTTCCATGACCATCAGTTCGGGTGAAAACCCCTGGGCCACTCCGATGTCGAAGCACTCGACAAACCACGCGGTAAGCCCGGCCCAGATGACTTGTTCGGCGAATAAATCCAACTCGGCTTCTTCGCGGAAAGAAGATTCGAAAACGCCGCCCCGAGTCAGTCCCATGCCTTTGCAAAGCGCGAGCACCCGTTCGCGCGCGTGGCCCGAGGCATCCTGATTCACCGCGAACTGAGCAATCGCGCCTTTGCCCTGTTCATATAGCGCGCGCACCATGTTGCCGGTCATTCTGGGGGCCACCATCACCACATCCACATCCGCCGGCAGCGGGATCAGGCCATAGCCGACGTTGTAGCCACTCGCCCACACCAGCGTTTTGTCCGCCCGAACACCGGGCGCAATTTGTTCGTTCCAGATTCCGGGCTGAGACTCATCGGTCGTGAGGACCAGCAGGAAATCGCCGGCTTCGGCGGCCTTGCGAATGGACAGCGCTTGGAAACCATCCGCGATGGCCTGGTTCCGGTAATCATCATCGCGGTTGCCGACAATCACATGCGCGCCACTGTCGCGAAGGTTAAGGGCCTGGGCGCGCCCCTGGTTGCCGTAGCCCAGCACGGCAATCGTTTTGCCTTTCAGCGGGTCTAAAGTCGCGTCCGAGTCTTTGAGAAGCTTCATGGTTGATTGCCGGCCAAGTTTATTGCCGAACAGAGCAGTCGCAATCGAAAATGCACTCCAAAGCTGAATCCAAGTCTGTGTACTGTTCGGAGAGCCGCGCCCGGCACCGGCCTTTCAGGCTGCGGGAAGTTCGAGCCAGAACTGGCTTCCTTTTCCGGGTTCGGATTCCACGCCGTAGGTTCCGCCCATGCGCTGCATGGCACGAGCAACGATCGCCAGACCTATCCCAGTGCCTTCGTAGCCATCCGAAGTAATTCCTCGCTCAAAAATTCCGAAAATCTTTTGGTGCGCCTCGCGAGGGATGCCGATCCCCTCGTCGCGAACCCAAATGCGAATATATCCGGGTGATTCTTCGTCCGCAGGGGCTGACGCTGAGGCCTCCGGCAAGGAGGGAGCATGTGAGCTGAAAGTCAGGGACCGGGAAGGAGGATTGGGTGAACCATGTGAAACGGGCTCGGTGCCGACGGTGATCCTGGGAGGAGCGCCGGGCGCGACGAACTTCGCGGCATTATCAATGAGGTTTGACAAGGCATGCTGGAGCAACCCCCGGTGTGCGCGGACCGGACGCATAGGCGCGCAAACTTTGATGGCTTGCCGCACAGCGGGAACACACAAGGCAGAGATCTCCTCGATCACCGGTTCGATCTGGGTCGGAGCGAGAACGATTTCCTGGCGCGAGACTTTGCTGAACGCGAGGAGGTCGCGGGTAAGGGACTCCATGCGGCCCCCGGCTCGAGCGATCCTTTCGACCATCAGTCTTGCCTTTTGCGGAAGGGTTTCGGCAAAGTCTTCGAGCAAGACCTCGCAGAAACCGCTTATGCCTCGGGCGGGGGCCCGCAAATCATGCGCGATGGTATAAGAGAAGGTCTCGAGTTCCGATATGGTGTCCAGCAGACGAGCGGTGCGCTCCTGGACTTTCTGCTCCAGAAGTGCCGCGTGCTGGCTGAGCGCTTCTTTGGCCTTGTGAAGCTGACAATTGGTGCTCTCCCGGTCGAGGGCAGTGGCAAGGAACTGCGCGATCGTGGCGAGCAAGGCAGACTCGTCCGCAGCGATAGCATCCCGGATGCAAGTGGCGAAACAGAGCAAACCGAGGTTGCGTTCGTTGGAAACCAGCGGGAACCCGATCGCCGCTCGGATTCCTACCTTGCGAAGGGCCTCGTATTCGGGAGTTTGAAGCTGCTGCAAGGAATTTAGCACGACGAGCTCACTGGATTCGCCGGCAAGGTGGTTGAGGAATGGACAGGCAAGAAACTCCTTGTCAGCTTCTAGCGGGACGCCACCGACCGCCTCCAGCCCAAGCTGGCCGGTATCAACATCCCGGAGGTAAACGAAAAAAGTGTCGAAATCCAATTGCTCGGCGATTTTGAAAAAAAGCTGCCGAATGACCTTTCGCGGTTGTTCTGTTTTCAGCAGATGGGCCAGCGCCCAGGAAACCAACTGGTCACGCCGATGCCGCAGTTCCAGCGCCCCGGCCTGGCTCTCGCGCTGAGTAACATCCTCGATGACGACAATCACGCCGCAGACTTTCTCTTTCGAGAAGAGAGGCGCTATGCGGGCGGTCTGCAGCATATACTCGGAAGCTCCTTCCGGAAAAGGAGAGGGAAAAGGCAAGAGATAATGATGGAAAGCGGTGGAAAGGACGCTTGCCTCGCCGTGCAAGGCGCGCTCGAACTGGCTCGCCAGCTTTCGCTCGTATAGGTCCGGGAAGAGAATGAACAGGTTCTTGCCCGCCACATCCTGGCGCCGCATGCCGCTATGTATTTCCATCCAATGGTTCCAGCTTTGCACCTGGAACGACTCGTCCAACGTCACGACTCCGTACGGGGCAAATTGTTGAATCCACGACAGAAGAGCCGTCTCTCGAGTCGCTTCGCAGTTACTGGCAGGCTCCGGCATGCTTTCTTTGGTTAACCCAGCTCCCGCTCCTCCCATTTTCGCAGCTCGTCCAATAAGGTTTTGAGCGACGTGACGCCGAGGATGATGACTAGGTAGCCGCTGACGTTGCTGGCGCGCATGTGAAAGCGCGTGTGAATGACCAAAGCGTACTCCAGTTCGCTACCCTCGACCGTGATCGAACGGAGGACTTTGTCTACTTTGTCCACCTGGAGATAGGGAACGGTAAAGGTAACCTGCACCTTCAGGAGGTTGCCAAAAGCGCCCAGGCACGCGTTCAAAAGAATGTTTCCCACCTCGGTAATGACTTCCCGGGCGGCCCCATCCAGCTTTTCCTGCCGCTGCTCCCGATCCGTCAGAAGGCTGTTGAGGAGCAAGGCGGCCTCACGATCTAGAAGCAAAACCGCATTTCCGTTGATCGGCCCGGAAAAGATCTGGTTTACGCTGGCGACCTCGTCCTGGATCACTTGCAGCAGCCGCGTCTTGATTTCTCCAATACCGTGAATGGCCACCTCCGGCACCTCGAGGGAAATGCGGTGGCCGGTAAGGTCGGACAACGCCGCCGCGGCGCGAGCATACCCGATGTTGATGAGTTCGGTCAGCGCGTCCTGCTGGGTGGCTGTCAATTCCATACGGTTCCTCCGGCTAAGACGACGGAAAGCACTTCGGCAAGCTGTTCTTTAGTGACCGGCTTGTTGAGCAAGGCGACGGCTCCCGCTTCCCTGACTTGTTCACGCGTGGTTCGCTGAATATCTGCCGTCGCCACGATGACGGGTAAATCGGGGTTCAGCTCCTTGAACTTCCGTAATACCTCCACACCATACATCCCGTGCATTAACAAATCCAGCACGATAACATCATGATGGTTCAGGACATAACGCTCCAGCGCCTGCGCGCCGTCCGAGACCTCCTCGACCTCATGGCCCAATTCTTCGAGGATTTTCCGGATCAAACGCCGCGCCAAACCCGAGTCATCCACTATTAAGATTTTGGATTTCATAATCGTTTGCTGATTTCGGCGGCCATGGAAGCCAAAGGCACCGCCGCGTCGCTTAATCCAGCCTCTGCCACCGAGCGAGGCATCCCGTAGATTACGCAACTCTGTTCGTCCTGCGTCAAGACCGTTCCGCCCTGGGCCTTGATCCACGCTGCCCCCTGCTTACCGTCGTCGCCCATCCCGGTCATCACCACTCCGAGGACCCGTTGGTGGAACGTTTCCGCCGCCGATTGGAAGAGGACATCCACCGAAGGGCGGTGCGGTTTGTCCATGGGTTGGACAGACAAATGAACGACGACCTGGCCCTGGGAATTTTTTTTGAAAGACAGGTGGCGTCCGGCTGGAGCGAGCAAAGCTTCGCCCGGCTGAACGAGGCATCCTTCGTGCGCCTCTTTGACGGACAACCTGGAAATCTCAGCCAGTTTTTCTGCGAACGGCGCCGTGTAACCCAGGGGCATGTGCAACACTATGACGAAAGGCACGGGAAAGTCAGCCGCAAATTGCGGAATCAGGTAACGCAATGCCTGTGGGCCGCCGGTCGAAATCCCCAGCACCACAATGTCCACGTGCACGGCTGGGCGCGAAGGTTGGGCGAAGGAAACCGCCGGGACAGGCAACACAATGGGCGGAGAGGCCACCGCAGCCACTCCTTGTACTTTCTCGATCAGGGCTTCACGCATCGCCAGCAGATCGTCGTTGGCCAGCGCGGTCGGCTTTTGGATAAAGTCCACCGCGCCTGATTCCAGCGCCTCGATGACCCGCACGGCGTCCTTCGGGGATGCGGTCAGGATGAGGATTGGGACCGGTTTGCGCATCATCTGTTTTCGCACGAAACCCACTCCGTCCAGATCCGGCATGAAGAGGTCGCAGGTCACCACGTCGGGTTGGAGTTGCTCGACCATTTGCAGGGCCTCTTCGCCGTTTCTCGCGGCGCCAACCACGTCAATCTTGGGACTGCGGCTCAGCATGTCGCGAACAGCCTTTCTGACAAACGCCGAATCATCTACAATCACTGTTCTAATCAATGGCATTTCCTTTAGAGCCGCACGTAAGCCAGCGCCTCGCCGACTTGCTTCAGTTCGAAGTCGGTCGTTACTCGCAACAGGGATTCCGAAGCGCCCACAAACAGGTGGCCGCCGGGAGGCATCTTCGCCGCCATCATGGCGACGGTTTGCTGAATGGCGTGACGCGAAAAATAAATGAAAACGTTCCGGCAGAATATCACCTGCACGCGGGCCAGCGGCGCGATTTCTCCCCGCTCGAATAAATTTGCGCGGGTGAAAGACACCCGGGTTTTAATCGTGTCCGACAGCTTCCACCCTTCCTGGTCCGGGGTAAAGTATTTTTGGCGCAGGCCCGCAGACAATGCGCGGAACGCTCTCTCACGGAAAACACCACGCTGCGCTTTTTCCAGCGCCGCAAGGCTGGCGTCGCTGCCGTGGATTTCGATCGGGTGGATGCCCAGGCCCGCTTCGGCCAGGGCGATGGCCACGGTATACGGTTCCTCACCCGTCGCGCAGGCTGCCGACCAGATTCGAAACGGCAGGGAATTCTTTGCAAACCACTCGGGAACGAGGACATCCACCAGCGCATTGATCTGGGCCATCTCCCTCCAAAAGTAGGTCTCCTGCACCGAGAGCGCATCCCACGCCCGATCCCACTCAGCGTGGTTGTTATCCTTCAGTGCGTAGTAATAATCCAGAAAGGAGTTGAAGCCACGGTCTTGCGCCGCCGGTTGCAGTTTCTCGACCAAAAAATCCATCCGGCTATCTTCAAAAAACAGCCCGGTGCGATCGTGGATCAGATCACGCAGTAACTGCGCAACTCCTTCCGGGATCCTGACCGGCCTGGCAGCTACCTCATGCGCCATAACGCGAAAGCTCAGGGCCGTCCGCCGTTTTCATCGGGTGAGCGGCGCCCGTTTCGCCGTTTGACCGGGAGCACCGCCCGGCGCTTTTCGCCAAGGATGGTCTCAATGTTTTCGGCGGCTTCGCCATTTTCACGGGCGACGTCACGGACTTCCTGAAGGCGCTCCAGGACGACGGTTGCCGATTGTGAGTACTGTAGATTAGCGGTAGCAATTGATTTTATTTGTTTTGTGATATTGGCGGAACCGGCGGTGACCTGCGTGAAGCTCAGGGCCTGTTCTTTCATGGCGCGGCTGGCCTGGCGCGTCTGCTCGTCGAACTCGCTGACTGCGGCTGTGATTTCTTTGGCCGCGGTTGCCTGCTCGTTCATGGCTTTGGTCAGTCCGGCGAACCGTGTGATGAGCTGGTCGGTTTCGCGGGCAACTTGTTCGATGGCGGTGGATTGTTCGGTCAGGGCGCGCACGGTCGAGGCCGAGCCCTTGCGCATGCCCTCGATCGCCTGAATAACTTGCCCGGCCCCGGTGGTTTGTTCGATCATGGCTTTTCGGATTTGCCCGGCGACGTCAGTGGTTGTCTGGGCAGCCTTAATAATTTCGCGGGCTGCTTTTGCCTGTTCGGCGTTGGCCTGGGAAACTTCGCGGGCGCTTTTTCGCATTTGCACCGAGGCCTGCACAATCTGCGCGGCGCCCTTGGCCTGTTCGGCAGTGCTGGCAGCTATTTCGCGAGACCGGTTTGTCGCCATCTGAATTGACTCGCTCACTTTCCTGACGGCCGACATTTGCTCATCCGAGGCGCGGCTGATCCGCGAAACCAGCGACGAGCTTTCGCCGATGCCGCTCAGGATCGTTTTCAGTCCGGCCAGTCCAGACTCGGAAAGCCGGTTGCTTTCGTCGGCAACTCGAGCCCCGGAATTGGCCGCCTCGGTGGCCTCGCGCGTGGCGTCTTCCAACCCCCGGACGATGTCCGCTATTTCGGCGGTGGCCTTGGCGCAACGATCTGCCAGGTTTCGAATCTCTTCGGCGACCACCGCAAAACCACGCCCGGCTTCGCCTGCCCGCGCCGCCTCGATAGACGCATTCAGGGAGAGCAGATTGGTCCGTTCGGCGATCACTTCAATCGTGCCGACGATTCCTGAAATATCACGGGTCCGTTTGTTCAATTCACGCATGACGGACGTGGATTGGGTCATCGCGCCGGAAACCTTGGCGATTCCTTCAATGGATTTTTGAATGGATTGGCCGCCTTCCTCCGCCTGCCGGGAAACGCGTTGAGCGATTTCCTCAGTCTCCTTGACCAGCGCGTTTACCGAGCGGCTCGATTGCTCCATCTGCGCGGTGTTCGTCGCTGCATCGGCGGCCGCCTGCTTAATCGCCTCGCTGCTGGCCGAGACGGTCTGGATCGAACGCGCCATCTCTTCGATCGAGGTCGCAGTTTCTTCAACCGAAGTCGCCAGGCCCTCGCTCATGCCACGGACCTCCTCGATGGACGCTGCCATTTCGTTGATGGAAGAGGACGTCTCTTCTGCTGCAGCCGCCAGGTCCTCGGAGTTGCGAGTCACGCTTTTAATGGACTGTCCCATTTCCTCAATCGCCGCGGCATTCTCGGTAATGCTCACCGCCAAATCTTCATTGTCCCGCTTGACGGACTTTACGGATGCTGTCACCTCTTGCATCGAGGAGCGAATCTGCTGGCCGGAGGTCGCCATTTCTTCGGCGCTGCCGGCGACGGTTTGAATGGATGTCGAAAGCTGCTTTACCGATGCGGTGGTTTGGTTGGCGCTGCTCGCCACCTGGGCAAGGTTGGCCGTCACTTGTTCCACCGAAGCGGCGATTTCGTTGGTGGCCGAAACCGTTTTCTCGTTGGAACCTGCAAGGGATGCCGCTTGGGAAGCCGTCTCCTTCAGAGAGCGAGCCACTTCATTGGTTTCACTCAGTATCGAATCGAGACTCGCGTTTTCATTCTCAAGCCCGGCAGACACCCGCCTCACAACCTGCAGAATGTCCGCGGAGGTTGTGGATTGCCGTCCGGTGTGCGCGCCTAACGGTCCATTTTTTATTCTCCGTTCCGTGGTGGAAGTATTTTTTGCCATAAAATCTAAATGTGTTCAGTGTGTTGATACCGTGGTCGCCGATGTTTGCCCGGGCTGAGAGGGATCGCTGCGTTCCGACCCGATGGATTGGGCTTCCGCCGGCACTTGAACGTCATCTACATTCAGCACCGCATCAAGGTCCAGGATGAGCACTAATCGCTCTCCAACCTTGGTGACTGCTTTCAGGTATCTTCCGTTTATGCCGGTCAGGGTCTCTTCAATGGGGTGGATGCTGTCCACGGGCAGATTCTGAAATTCGCGGGCGCTGTCCACGATGAGCCCGACTGTTCGATCATGCGCTATCACAAAGACGATCCGCGTTCGAACGGTTTTTTCCTGGCGCGGAAGGCCGAAGCGGATCCGAAGATTCAAAGCAGGAATCACCTGGCCGCGCGAAAACACTACGCCATCTATCGCCGGATTGGCGTTAGGCACGAGCGTTACATGCTCGAACATCTCGATATGCTGGACATTTTGGCTGGGTATGCCGTAGATGCTGCCGCCCAATTCAAACAGCACATAGGATTCTTTACTCATGATTGTTTCACGTTGCGTATTGATGCATTTGGCTGCTTGAAATATCGGGTTCAGCCGGTCTCACGCTGCCGGACGTCAATGATGCACCGTCCAGTATCAGCACCGGCTTGCCGTCCCCGAGTTCAGTCGCTCCGCTGATTCCCGGCACCTGAATCAAGGGATCGCGCAGAGCGTTGACCACCACTTCTCTTTGGCCGAGGACTTTCTCCGCCAGCAAACCGACGCTCCCCCGGTCTGAAGTAATCACCAGCAGGCACATTTTGGATCGCGGTGTCCCTGGAAGGTTGAACAATTTCGCCATTCGGACCACCGGCAAAACACCCTGCCGGTACGGGATCACCTCAATGCCGTTGGCGATTTGAAGCTGGTCTTCCGACGCCAGCAGTATCTCCCGGACGAAGCTTTGCGGAATGGCGCATTTTTGCCCGGCGGCTTCCACCAGCAGCGTTTCCGCGATTGCCAGAGTCAACGGAAGTCGAATGGTAAATTGCGTGCCGCGACCCTCCTCGGTATCCAGCGTCAGATTGCCGCCGAGTTCGCGCACGATTGCATTGACGACCGTCATTCCCATCCCGCGTCCCGCCGCCCGATCCGCATCCTCCCGCGTGGAAAATCCGGGTGCGCAAAGGATCTGTAAAATAGAATGATTGTCCACCGCCTGCGGCAACTCTACACCCAGCGTTTTGGCCCGTTGGAGGATCGCATGGGGATTGATCCCTCTCCCATCGTCCTGGACGCGAATGATAACTGAATCACCGATAGTCGAAGCACTCAACTTGATTGTGGCTTCCTGCGGCTTGGAAGCCGCGGCCCGCTCTTCCGGAGACTCGACGCCGTGACTGAACGCATTTCTAACCAGATGCAGCAGCGGGTCCTTGAGCCGTTCGATCAGATATTTATCAACCGCTGTATCCTGGCCGGCCAGTTCGAGCCTGGCCTTTTTCTGGGTCTGTCTGGCCAGATCGCGCACCACGAACGGCATGCGGGCGAATATCTCGGCAACGGTCACCAGGCGCACGCGCATGATCGCCTCCCGCAGCTCCCGCAACGACCGCGCCATGCCGCCGCTGGCTTCCTGGATTCCCCGGAGGTCAACCCGGGCCGCGGCTCCATTCAGTCGCGCCAGTTGGGCCTCCAGGCGTGAACGGTGAATCACCATCTCGCCCGTGATGCGCATCAAATCATCCAGCCGCTTCAAATCCACCCGCACGATATGGGAAGGGGCCAGGAAGGGACTATGTTCGGCTTCCGCGCTCTCCGCAGTCTCTGCCTGGATGGCCGGCGACTGGCTGGCTTCGAGTTCCGCCGGTTTGATGGCCACGCCTTTGGCTTCCCAGCCGGCCAGATCATTGGGAGCATCCCGGGCCGCGATCAGGAACTCGAATTTCAGGTCGCCTTTCCCTTGAACTTGCGGCGTGGCCTTTAAAATCTCTCCCGTGTTCGAGAGTTGCTCGCGAACCGAAGTGACTGTGATGCCCGAAGCGTTGAGTTCCCGGGCAGGTGTGAACGTGTATTGCCACAATTGCAAGCCCCGAGCTCTTGCCTCTTCAACGCGCGTCAGCAAGTCCGTGTCGGACGGACCGCTTCGGGGTGACGGGCCAGTGAGGGAAGAGTGTTCGCATTGCGCCGTTATATCTGCCAGCAGCGACTCGTAGCCCGGTAAGGGGCTGCCTGAACGAAATGCGGCTACCACTTGCTCGAGTTTTTGAATCGCAGCCATCAGCACTTCCAGGCCCTTCGCGCTTAGTTGGGCCTTTCCTTCCCGCATCAGCCTGAGGAAATCCTCCGTCCTGTGCGCCACCGCTTCCGCCGGCGCAAGCCCCACGATGGCTGAAATGCCTTTAAATGAATGAAATTCCAGAAACAGCCCTTCAACGACCTTCGCATCGGGCTGGGCCTTTCCTACCGAAGCCTCCAGTTGCAATAACCCTTGCCGAATTCCCACCAGATGCTCGTCCGCTTCCGCGAGGAAATCATCCCGCATCTGCGCATTCAACACTGCTGCCGGCCCGCCGTTCAACCGGCCACTCCCGTCTGGGGGGGGCAGACATGCTCAAGAATCCGATGCAAATCGCTAACCCGGATGGGTTTGACCAAATAATCCACCGCTCCCAATTGGGCTGCCCGCGCTTTATCGTCATCATGGTCCGATCCGCTTAGAACGATCACCTGGATTGGAATCGCGAACGTTTGGGTTCGCATCCAATCCAAAACCTCGAATCCGTTCAGGACCGGCATCTTCAGGTCCAGGAAAATCGTTTGCGGAAGCTCCCCCGTTTCCGACGCATTCCGCAGAAATTCAACCGCCTCGACGCCATTCCCGACGTGCTGCAATGAACAACTCACCTCCGACTTTTCAAGCTCACGCTCGAAAAAGAAAGCGTCGTCGTCTGAATCTTCCACCAACAGTATAAGAGGCGTCTTCATTTAGCGTATCCGTTTATTCCCCCTGCGAACCTGCGCGTAGAATGTTACCAACGCAAGCAATACCTCGGGGATTTTTCACAGAGTCATTGCCGCTGGGAATCTCAGATTATTTTTAGCAAAACACTGCATCCATTTCATGGTAGGTGTTTCCCCCATACGTCACACTGGAGATCAATTACTCTGGTGCCTATCTAGCCACGCGGGCTTCCTCGAGTTCGATTTCGGCCCAGGAGGGAGCGCGCCAGAGGTGGAGCTGCCCTGCCTCGTTGATCGAGCCCAACAAGCTTTCATCGGAAGCAAAGGCGGTGTTGTGAAAGAGGCCGCCATTGCCGGGCAGGGCAAGCAATTCGCGACGGGTTTCGACATCCCAAATTTTTATCGCTTCTTTGGTGCCGTTGCCCACCGCAAGTCGCGTGCTGTCAGGAGAAAAGGCTAATGAGAAAGCTGTCAGCGATCGAAACACCCGCGGTTGGATTTGAGCCGAACCGTCATTGAAATCCTGCCTGTCCCACATCCAGATGCCGCCGCCGCTGGCGATTTGGGCAGTGAAGCGCCCTGTGGTGGGCGCTTGCGCAAAGAACCTGCCATCCGGTGAAAGCGCCTCGAGCAACCCGCCTGGCGGGTCCGTTCTGAATTGTGGCGGCAGCCTTGGCAACCCGGAAACCAGCCAGCCTGGCTTTGAGCGCGGGGGTTCGCCCAGGCCAAGCTCCGCTGCGGTCTTGCCGCGAAGATCCGTTTTCTGCCGGAAGTCCGGACCATCCCATTGGGCGAGATGGCCTGCGCGATCGGCGCACACAACCGATTTGTTGTCCGCAGTAAACCGCCACGCGGCGACCAGGTCGGGCAAGGTAACGCGGTTCTGTTGCGCCAGTTGGCGGCGTGTGTCCCACACCAGGACTTCGCCGTCCTTGCTCCCGCTCACGAACGTCTTGCCATCCGGCGACGCCGCCAGCCGCCAAACTTCGTGCTTGTGGCCGGATAAAATCCGCGGCGCCGGCGTGTTCATCAGGTCGCTGAGATTCCAGACGCGGATGGTTTCGTCGCAACTCGCCGAAACCAGGGATTTGCCGTCGGGCAAAAAATCAAGTGAAGTGACAATCGCGGTGTGTCCCTGCAGCCGCCCGACTTGCCGGCCCGAGCTGACGTCCCAAAGAAAAATGGCTCCGTCTCCGAGCCCGCCGCCCGAGGCGAGGATCCGGTCATCGGTCGAGAAGGCCAGCCCCCACACCGCTTGATCCGGCGATTTGGTTCGCCATCGCTCCGCTCCGGTGTCGAGGTCAATGACGCAGAGTTGACTGCCTTTGGCCCGATAAGCCGCGAGATTCGAATGGCGGCTGATGGCGAAGCCGTGGGGCAGGAAAACGCCTCCGACATCAGGTGTTGGATGCGAGGCGATCAAGTGCCGGTCAGACACCCGCCACAGCTTAATCTGATCCTCCGGGTCCTCGCTCAGGACGATCAACGTCTGGCCATCTCGTGAAAAGGTCAGCGCCCCGCACCGTGCGGCCAGTAGCAGCTCATCCGGCAGCCGTTGTCTTGTACGGCCATCCCAAAACCCAATTCTGTAGTCGCTGCCACCGCCTTCCATCGCAAAGGCCAGCAATGGCTCGCGCGGCGAGAAAGCTGCTATGGTTCTGCCGCGGCCTGCGGACAGCAGCGCGATTTGCTTGCTGGTCGCAAGGTCCATCACGGAGACGATTCCACCCTCTTGTTCGCCGACGGCCACCCATTGGCCATCGTGCGAAATCAAGATCGAGAAAACCGAGTTTGATCTTTGGCATAGCGTGTTTTGCGCCTCGCTCCGGCAGAGACTCCACAAATAGCGCCACTCCCACCCGCGCAAATCCGCTTCCCCAGCCCCAGGCCTGTGCCGGTTCAGAATCTCTCGCGCGCTGCCCAGCTTGCGGGTTTCAATAGCGTTCTGGACCAGGCGCATGTCGGAGGCGTAGGCGGTTCGCCGCGCCGCCAGTTTCTCCTTTTCGGCTTGCGCGCGGGCCTGCTCGGCCACATTGCGCAAGCGGCGCTGCTCCTTTTCCGCCCGGCTTGCCCGAATCGCCTGCCAGGTGCTCGCGGCCAGGCCGGCCACCAACACGAACAGCACGACGCTGGCAGCCGTGAACGCAACCTTGTTTCGAAGCACCAGCTTTTGAAGCCGGTATAGTCCGCCCGGCGGCCGGGCCACGACCGGCTCGTTCTCCAAATGCCGCTGGATATCCACTGCCAATGCGTTGGCTGTCTGGTAGCGCCGATCGCGGTCCTTCTCCAAACACTTCATCGCCACCCAATCCAGATCGCCTTTGACCAGGTGAATCAGTTTCGGAGCATCTAGCCGGCGCGCTCGCGCAACGGTCTTGAGGTCTATCTGGCTCAGTGTTTGTAGTCTGGTTGAAGGGCGGGCAGGTTCCTCCTCGCGCACCACGCGGCGAATTTCGTCCAGTCCCGCTTCAAGCAACCGTTTGGCATCAAACGGCGTCCTGCCGGTGAGCAGTTCGTAGAGAACAACCCCCAGACTGTAAATATCGGTGCGCGTGTCAATATCCACGCCGCTCATCTGCGCCTGCTCCGGACTCATATAAGCCGGTGTGCCGATGAATTGCTCGAAGGCGGTGAAAACCGTCTTATTAGTCAGCCGCTGGCCCCCCGTAGCCTTCGCGATGCCGAAATCAATCACCTTGGGAACGTGCCGGCCATCCACCGTGGTAACGAGTATGTTCGAGGGCTTGAGGTCGCGATGAATGATTCCTTTTTGGTGCGCATGCTGAACGGCGGAACAGACCTGCGCGAACAATTCCAGCCGTTCGCGCGGCGAAAGCTCTTGCTCATCACAGAACTCGGTGATTCTTTTCCCTCGCACTAACTCCATGATAAAGTAAGGCCGGCCACTGTCTGTGGCGCCTGCTTCCAGGACCCGGGCAATGTTCGGATGGTCCATCATGGCCAGCGCCTGGCGTTCGGCTTCAAAACGGGCCACGACTTGCCTGGTGTCCATGCCCAGCTTGATGACCTTCAAAGCCACCTTCCGGCGCACCGGTTCCTCCTGCTCGGCCATATAGACCACTCCACAGCCTCCTTCACCGATCTGCTGCAGGAGCTTGTAGCGGCCAATACGGTCGCCCGCTTTTTCGGTTGGAGCAGATGCTGCCTTGTCAGGGGCGGAAAGGGCTTGCTGTGGCTTCTCGGGATCGCCGCCAAGAAAGCCGCCGGCTTCGTCGTGGGCGCGCAGAAGCTTCTCGATCCGTTGTCTCAGAACGCTATCGTTGCCGCACGCTTCATCCAGAAAACGGTCGCGTTCGGCCCCGAGCGGACGCTCTAAAGCGTCCTTAAAGATTAGCGGCACAGATTTTTTCCCAGCCTCACTCATTGACTTGCCTGTATTAGATAGAGCGCCATAGCAACTGCGCCGGGTCAGGGGACCCGGCCTACAAACACCTGTAGGCCGCGTGCCCTCACGCGGCGATACTTATGGCCGCGTGCCCTCACGCGGCGGGACTATGACGTTCTATATAGTTCAAGGCGAAAATCCCTGGAAAAAGGGGACAGCCAAAATGATCATGCGTGCAGCATGACGCGACTTGCGGCGACATTCGCGCCAGATCCGCCGGTCGTCAGGAGAGAGGCTCGGACCGAATTTCATCGTAGAGCCAGGCTCGCGCAAAAGACCAGTCCCGCTTCGCCGTCCGCTCAGTCACGCCCAGAATTCTGCCGGCATCTTCAAGGCTGAGCCCGACAAAAAATCGCAGCTTTACCAGTTGCGCAGCCCGTTCATCTTCCCTGGCGAGTTTGTCCAGCGCTTCATTGACGGCGATTAAGGTGTCATTGTTGGCAGCGCTGGCGACCTCCAACTCATCCAGGTCAATCCGCTCGCGTTCGCCACCTCGTTTCTGGGAGGCCTTGCGCCGGGCGCGCTCGATCAAAATACGGCGCATCGCATCGGCAGCAGCGGCAAAGAAATGCGCGCGGTTGGCGAAGGGCATTTCTGCGTCACTCCCGGCCAAGCGCAGCCAGGCCTCGTGTACGAGCGCTGTGGGCTGCAAAGTGTGGTCCGCCCGTTCGTTGGCCATCCGTGCCGCCGCCAGTTTGCGCAATTCGTCGTAAACCAGCGGCAGCAATTCCTCCGCGGCCTTTGCGGCGCCCGCTTGAGCGGCTTCCAGAATGCGTGTGACATCGCTCAAACCCCCACAATATTTCGCCGGCGGCGGCGCTTCAATACCTAACTCCCAGCAAGTCATCAAGCACGGCTCTCCACCCCCTTCGATTATCATTTTGCCACACATCATTTTGCCTGCTCTTACGCACACTGCATACCCACCGTAAATCCCCCGATACCAAACCGCAACTCCGCCGCAAATTCACCGAAATTTTATCGCCCATTTGCAGCCAATAGCGGTCAGTAACGCCTATTAACGCCAAAAAAACTCATTAAAACTTTTTGCCTTGTCATTTCCTCGACTTACTGACTCGAAAAACATTGACTTTTCTGCCGCGGTCTGTCACGATCTGCGCATCCTGACTAGGTAATCCAGGCATGTTGTTTCAAACTCCTTTGATTCTCCCGCAGAAACGCGGGACCATACGGCTAAGCCGTGCCACGTTTCACGCTTCACGCATCACGTTTCACGTTTCACGTTTCACCGTTCTCCTCTGCCTCGCTCTGCTGGTCTGCGCACGCCCAGCCTGTTCGGTGGGCATCTGGGTATCGGTGACCCGCGCGGCTCCTTCGAGCATTGACACCATGCTGCTGATGGGCGATGGCACCGTCATCGGCGCCAACGGAGGAACGGGATGGTATAAACTCACGCCGGATAGCCTGGGCAGCTACGTCAACGGGACGTGGACGACGGTGGCGCCGATGAATGATTCGCGCCTTTATTATTCGTCCCAGGTGATGACGGACGGCCGCATGTTTATTGCCGGCGGCGAATACGGCACCGGACTGTGCTCGGGTGAAGTCTATGACCCGGTGCTCAATCTTTGGGTGTTTTGTCCGGCGTCAGGCCAGCGGTTCTCCGACTCGATCTCGGCCATGGTGCCGAACGGCAACGTGCTGGTCTCGCCCGTCGGCCCTTCCAGCGGCGGCGGCACCATTTTTTACAATCCGACCTCCAATCTTTGGATAACTGGGCCAAAGCTCTTTCGCGGTGGTTATCAGGATGAAGCCAGTTGGGTGAAGCTGCCGGATTCGAGCATCCTGACCGTGGACCCGTTCGGCCAGAACACGGAGCGCTATATTCCGTCCCTGAACCAATGGGTCAACGACGCCACCGTGCCCGTGGCACTCTACAACAACCTTGGGGAGCTGGGCCCGGCGTTCCTGTTGCCCAACGGCAAGGTGATCTACATCGGCGGCACCACCAATACCGCCATTTATACGCCTAGCGGCACCACCAGCCCCGGCAGTTGGGTGGCAGGCCCGGTGATCCCTGGCGGGTTCGGCGCCACGGACGCCCCCGGAGCGATGATGGTCAACGGCAAGGTGTTGGCCTGCGTGGGCAGCGCTTCAACCTACAACGCTCCCGCTTACTTTTATGAATACGACTCTGTCGCCAACGCGTTTACTGCCACCGGTTGCCCCGGCAATAACGTCGCCGGCTCAAGTTACAACACCAGCCCGTATGTCCTGCGGATGCTGGCCCTGCCGGATGGCACGGTGCTGACGGCGGTTTCGAGTTCGCAGTTGTATGTCTATGTGCCCGATGGCTCGCCGCTGGCCCAAGGCCAGCCGGTCATCAACAGCGTCACCGCCAATTACTATCGGTCTTACCACATGACTGGCACGGGCCTGAACGGGATCTCCGAAGGCGCGGCGTATGGGGACGATGCGCAGATGGACAGCAACTATCCGTTGATCCGGATGACCAACAACACCAGCGGCCTGGTTTATTACGCGCGTTCCTATAACTGGAGCAGCACTTCAGTTATGACCAGCAATACCGTCGTCTCGACTGACTTCATCCTTCCGGCCTCGCTTCCGACCGGCAGCTACTCGCTGGTCGTGTCTGTCAATGGCAACGCTTCCGCGCCTTATTCATTGTCGTTCACCGCCGACCCGCTGACGCTCTCCTCGCAAACAGGGTATAACTCCTCCGGCCCAACCAATGGACCGTTCCTCACCTCGGCCAAGGCCTTTACACTCAACAACACCAGCGGCAGCCCGTTGAACTGGGCGGCTGGCACGACAGGTTCCTGGCTGGCGCTGAGCCTGGCCGGCGGCACGATTGCCGGTGGAGGTAATGCCAGCGTAACCGTGAGCAATGCCATCGCGGCCCTGGCCCTGGGCCCCGGCAATTATCCGGGCACCGTTTGGTTCACCAATCTCACCAGCGGCGCCATCCAGTCGGTCCCGTTTTATTTGCAGGTTTTCCAGAATATCAAGAACCCCGGTTTTGAGACGGGCAGTTCGGGTTACTGGACCTTGAGCGGCACCCCAGGCAATACCTTCGTGGATGATCGGACCGATAACAGCGTTTACGTACACTCAGGTTCTTATGCGGCATTCCTGGGGCAGAACACCTCCGGCAACACCTCTTTTGGCTACCTGTCTCAAACCGTGCCCACCGGGCCAGGCCTGCAGTACACGCTCTCCTTCTGGCTCAATCATCCGTCGATTGACAGCACTCCGGCCGAGTTCCAGGTGTTTTGGAATGGGAGCATGATCTTCGACCAGACCTATGCCACCTCCTTCGCTTTCACCAACGTTCACCTGAACGTCACTGCAACAGCCTCTTCGACTTCACTCCAGTTCGGGTTCCGCAGCAATACAAATTATTTCGGGTTGGACGACGTCGCGCTGACCTCGCTGGCGGTTGGCCCGTCCATCACCGTTCAACCGGCTAACACCGCCGCTGACCTTGGCCTGAGCGCCAGCTTCTCCGTCACCGCCGGCGGCACCTCGCCCCTGAGCTACCAATGGCGCTTAAACAGCAACTCCATCCCGGGCGCCACTTCCAATGTCTTTACCCTCAGTAATGTCCAGGCCACCAATGCCGGCTCGTATTCGGTCCTTGTCACCAATCTTTACGGCAGCATCCTCAGCTCCAACGCCCTGCTCACCGTGCTTGACCCGTTCATCACCAATCAGCCGCAAGGCCAATTCGTGGCTGCCGGCGGCACCGCCACCTTCACCGTCGGCGCCGGAGGCACTTTCCCGCTGAGTTATCAATGGAAAGAAAACGGCCTCAACCTCACCGACGGTGGGCGCATCAGCGGCTCTCAGACGGCCACGCTCACTATTTCCAATATGCAGTCTTCAGATGTGGCCAACTACTCGGTGCTGGTGAGCAATACGAATGGTTCGGTCCTCAGTGCCGGCGCGTCGTTGATTGGACCGTTTCCGCCCACGATTGTGGGCCAACCGGCCAGCCAAACCGTGTTGGCCGGCTCTCTGGTCCCGTTTAGCGTCAGCGCCGCCGGCCCGGCTCCACTGACTTACCAATGGCAGGAACAAGGCACAAACATCAGCGATGGCGCCAAATTCAGCGGCACAACCACCGCGAACTTGCTGGTCTCGAAGGTGCAGGCGGCCGATATGGCCAATTACTCGGTTATCGTGGGCAATGCTTACGGTTCGATCGGCAGCAGCAATGCGTTCCTCTCGCTGTTCCCGCTGGTCTGCTGGGGGCTCGATTCGGTCGGCCAGGCCGATATTCCGCCGGGCCTAAGCAATATCACGGCTATCGCCTGCGGCGGCTCTCATGAATTGGTGCTCCACACCGATGGCACCATGGCTGCCTGGGGCGCCGGCACGAACAATACTGGCATCAATCCAAATTACGGCCAGGCAATGATTCCGCCTGGTTTGACGAATGTGACCGCGATTGCGGGCGGCGGTTTTCATACCCTGGCAGCGAAGAGTGATGGGACGGTTGTGGCCTGGGGGCTCGATACTTCCGGCCAAACCAATGTGCCCGCCGGCCTCTCCAACGTGATCGCCGTTGCCGCCGGCAGTTCCTTCAGCCTCGCGCTCAAGAGCGACGGCACAGTTACCGGATGGGGCCTCAACAATTTCGGCCAGGCCGCTCCGCCTGCCGGCCTGACCAATGCGGTGGCCATCGCCGCCGGCACGGCCTTCAGCCTCGCCCTGGCATCCGACCACACAGTCGTCGGTTGGGGCAGGAACAACGTGGGCCAAACGAGTGTGCCGCCTGACCTGACCAACGCCGTGGCCGTTGCCGCCGGCAGTTCATTTGGCATGGCACTGCGCGCCGACGGCACCGTTACCGCCTGGGGCGCAAATGACTCGGGGCAGACGAATATGCCGCCTGACCTGACCAATGTCGCCGCCATCGCCTGCGGGAGCAGCCATGCCATCGTTTTAAAGCGGGACGGTTCGTTGATCGCCTGGGGTTCGAACATTGCCGGCCAGACGAACATTCCGATGGGGTTAAGCACTGTGATTGCGCTCGCCGCCGGTGGTTCGGATAACCTGGTGCTCGAAGGTGTTGCCGCGACGGCGCCGGGCATCAGCGCGCAGCCGCAAGGCGTTACCGTGGATTGCGGCACAAACGCTGCGTTTCTGGTCAGCGCGACCGGCACCCCGCCGCTCGCCTATCAATGGCTCAAGAACGGCGTCTCCATCCTCGGCGCCACTACCAATAATTACTCGGTCGTTCCGGCCAATTGCCAGTCGGCGGACTCCTACACCGTCATCATCACCAACGTCACAGGTTCTATCACGAGCAGTGTAGCCACTTTAAGCGTGGTGGACACCATCGCTCCAACGATCCTCTGCCCCAGCAATTTGGTTCTGAACACGACCACTGGCCAGTGTTCGGCCATTGCAAACTACAGCGTCACCGCCACGGACAATTGTTCGATCGTCAGCCTGTTGGTGAACCCGCCCTCGGGGTCGTTCTTTCTGAAAGGAACGAACGTGGTGGTGTGTACGGCAACCGATTGCGGCGGCAACACCAACACCTGCTCGTTCACCGTGACGGTTTTGGACCAGGAAATGCCCGTAATTGCATGCCCGACCAATCAGACCCTGGCCTGCAACACTACCAACGGCGCGCAAGCGTTCTTTTCTCCGACCGCGACCGACAATTGCGACGGCAGCGTCCCAGTTGTCTGCACTCCGCCTTCGGGCTCCTATTTCCTGGTGGGGACGAATCTGGTGACTTGCGTCGCCAACGACAGCAGCGGCAATACAAACAACTGCACATTCACAGTTACGGTAGTTGAAAACCAGCCGTTGCTGAGCATTTCGATCAGCGGAACCAATTGCGTTCTGGTCTGGCCGCAGAGTTGCGCCAATTACCAACCGCAGCAAACGCCCAGTTTTGACCAACCCTGGTCGCCTGTGGCCGGAACTCCCTCGCCAATTGGCACAAATTTCACCATCACCGTCCCGCTCACCAACAGCGCATTTTTCAGGCTTCGGCAGAATTGACGGAGAGGGTGCGGGAAGTAGCGCAGGCTTCCAGCCTGCTGTATCGCCGATTTCCAGCCGGCTGGGCTCGATAATTTTCGACGCGCGTCGAGTTAGAGAGCGGTTCGCAGATTGGAAATCTGCGCTACGATCGCAGCTCGACACCAAGAGTGCCTTCTTCCGTCTGCGGCGGAATTAACGCTTTTAGTAGCGGCGGCGCCTTATCAGTCCGCGGTATGCTGAAGCCGCGATCAACCCAAAAACCAGGTGCGTGAATACCACCGGCACTTCATTTTGCCGCAAATCGGGCAAGCAAAGCGAAACCACTAGAAGATTCAATACGTAGAGCAGCAGTCCCGTCAGCGCGCCGGCGAAGATGGCTCGCGGCTGCCGCAGGTTCACGACCACTCGCGAGATAAGAAGTCCATATAAGACCGAAACCGCAAGATGAATGACCCAGGCGAGGAACAACGGGATACCGGCAGTCGCGGGAATGGCGCGGCCCATGATGACAGGCGAAAACGAGCTGAGCGAAGCCCATGGCGTGCCGCGCGGTACCAGGAGCAATATCGCCCCTGCCGCCAAGCCAGCTGCGAAAGCCGGCCCCCATTGCAGACGTCCCGGGAACGCGGGCTCCAAAGGATGTGGTGCTTGATAACCTCGGATCATATTAATAAAACTTACTTCGGAATTTGGCAGTGCGCAACTGGAGGGACCCGAATTCCATTTCGGCGCACGTTTCAGATTTTTAACTTGGCCTTGGACGTAGCGCAGATTTCTAATCTGCTGTATCGCAGTGCTTCCAGCCTGCGAACTGCACGCACTGTTTAATCGGACGATCTGCCGATTGGAAATCGGCGATACAGCAGGTTGGAAACCTGCGCTACTTTTCCCGTTGTCGAGCCCCACTGCGCCGAAATGGAGTTCGGCGCTCCGCTCCCAACTCACACCTCAAAAAACTTTTCTACCCGAGTGAGATTTCGAGGGCTGCCTTTGGTTATAAGCGCCATGTCCTCGAGGCGAACGCCTCCCAGGCCAGGATAATACAGGCCCGGCTCGACGGTTATGACCTGGCCGGTCTTAAGCTTGCCGGTCGAAGTCTGTCCGGCACGGGGTGGTTCATGGATTTCGAGACCGACCCCATGGCCGGTTCCATGAAAGAAGCCTTGCATCCGGCCGCCTGATCGGCCCGTTTTGTAGCCTTGCTGCTCGAAGAAATCCTGAACGGCTTTATGGACCTCCGCGGTCCGGACGCCGGGTCGCATTTTGTGAAACGCGATTGCCTGTCCGCGAAGGACGGTATCGTAAAGTCGTTTCGCGGCGTCGGACGCGTGTCCGCGAACGACCGCGCGCGTGAGGTCGCCGAAATAGCCCGTTTCTTGCGCACGGGGGAAGATGTCGAGGATGATGGGCTCGTGAGCCCGGAGCGGACCATGACCCGGCTCATGGGGATCGCAGGCCTGGTTGCCCCCTGCCACGATGGTGTGGGAAGCGACACCGCCGAGTTGGAGGATGGCGGTATCAATGATCGCGCGCAGTCGTTCCGAGGTCAGAGGAGCACCGCGATAGAGCAATTGTCTGTTTTTGCCGATGCGGGTAGCACGCAGAGCGCGAATGGCCTCGCTTAGTCCGGTCTCGGCCATGCGCAACGCTGCCGTGATCTTTCTGACTTCCTCCGGCGACTTAATCTCGCGTTCCGGAAAGAACATGCCACGGCTGGGCTGGACACGAATACGGCGGCGCTGCAAAGCCACTGCAAGTCCGTGCGGAAAGTCCTGCGGCACGACTACCCGCCGGATCCGGCGCTGGCGCAAAAAGGCCGCCATGATGTCAGCAACTTCTGGCCGTTTGATGCCTGAATCGCGAAGTTTGCGCTGGAAGCCGCTGAGCGAGAGGACGCGACAATGGCTGGCCTGGCGCTTCGCCCGGTCAATTTCCAGATCGCTCATTATGAGATAACCGCGGCCCGCCAGACGGCAATACACGAAGGCATCGGGAACAAACATGCTGGTGGCGTAGAGCATGTTTGCATCGTGGTCGCTGGCGGCGAAAATTAGGAGGTTATCGGAACGTTTCATATTACACTCCAAACAGCCTGTCCCCCGCATCACCCAGACCCGGCAAGATGTAGCCCTTGCTATTGAGCTTTTTGTCCACTGCCGCCGTGAAGATGGGCAGGGAAGGATAGTGCTGTCGAACGAGGCGGATGCCCTCTGGCGCGGCCACCAGATTGACCAGGCGCACTCGTTTGACGTCCAACTCCGTGAGCAAATCCATCGCCGCAACGGCGCTGCCGCCGGTAGCCAACATGGGGTCAATGAGGATTACCTCGAACCGGCTTAATTCGGGCGGCAGGCTCTTGTGATAAAAGGTGGCGCGCAGCGTAGTTTCTTCGCGTTTGAGGCCGATGAAGCCAACGCGAGCATGAGGGATGAGTTGGAGAATTGAGTCCAGCATGCCCAAACCGGCGCGGAGCACAGGCACAAGGACCACTTCGCGCTCGAGTTCAAAGCCGTTGGCCGGTGCGAGCGGTGTGCTGACTCGACGCGGGCGGACGGCAAACGAGCGCGTGGCCTCGTAAAGCATGAGCGCCGCCACTTCGCTGAGGACGCGGCGGAACTCCTGCGGCCCAGTGCGTTTGTCGCGCAGCCGAGTGAGGTTGTGCTGAACCAGGGGATGCTTGATTATGGTGATGCCTTTCATCTGAAATCGTCATCGTCCTCGTCCTCGTCCTCGTCCTCGATTCTCCCGCCTATTCGAGGACGAGAACGAGGACGAGGACGAGGACGAGTAGGAATTACTGCACGAACAGAGGGCAAAGGAAATAGGGCTGGCCGGCTTTCAGCTTTGGCACGTCCAGGCCCACATCAATCTTCAGGGTTTTCGCGTCTGCTTTGCCGGAAAGTTTCAAAAGATCTGCCAGGCCGTAGCGCTCCTGGTATTCGACGAGTCTTGGTTTTTCCGTGGCTGGAATGCCCGCGATGGTTTTTGCCCGCTCGACGGCTTTTTCGAGACCGCCCAACTCGTCCACAAATCCCAGGTCGTGCGCTTCGGTCCCCGAGAGCACACGGCCGTCAGCATAATCTGTCCAGTTCGAATTCAGGGCGACGCCTTCGGTCTTGTTTTTGTCGTGTGCGCGATCGCGTCCTTTTTGGACGACATCTTTGAATTTGCCGTAGGTTTGATCAATGAGCTTTTGGACCATGTCCTTCTCTTCCTGGGTGATGGAATCGGGCTCGCGCGCACCGCTGAGCATGTCCTTATATTTGCCGCTCTTGAAAGTTTGCGGCAGCAAGCCCACCTTGTCGGCCAGGGTGCGATAATTCCACGTTCTCATTATGACCCCGATGCTGCCGGTGATGGTCATATCATTGGCCACAATCCAGCGGCATGGCGCCGACACATAGTATCCGCCCGAGGCAGCCAGATTGCCCATCGAGGCAATGACGGCCTTGCCCGTGCGATCTTGAAATTTGGCGATGGCATCATTGATCTCGTCGGACGCCAGCACTTCGCCGCCAGGGGAATCCACTTTCAGGATCACGGCCTTCACTCGGGAATCTTCCTCGGCGCGTTTTAGTTGGGCCCGGATAACCTCGACCATGCTGTATCCTCCGGTGTCACGAAGTTCGCCCATGATGATGCCTTCGACTTTGACGACGGCAATTTTGTCGCTGCCCTCGTTGTCCTCGACAATCATCTCTTGAAGCTTGGGTCCGGCAGTGTGCGAATAAGCGCTGGTGCTACCTCTAAGGAAAATACGCGCGATCGTTCCGATATTCAGGAACATGCTCATAACCAGCAGCACCAGCAAAATGATGGCAAACACCATCCAGCCTCGGCCCTTGCGGGGCGCAGGCGAGGCCACTGGCGCCACAATCACTGGAGGTGGTGGTAAGGCGGGTGGAGGCGGCGGTGCAGGCGGTGGCGGCGCGGATGAGGGTGGCGCATTGTCTTCCATAATTGGGGCACCATAGCTCAAAGGGGCAGCAGGGGCAAGCGGCGTACCTCCCTAACTTAATCGCAAACCTAATCGCAAACTTAGTCGACTTATTTAAGTCCAAAGTCCAAAGTCCAATGTCCAAAGTCCAAAGTCCTTCGCCAAGCTCGCAACCGGGCCATTACCAGAGCACTTTGTCTTTCACTTTGTCTTTCACTTTGTCCTCCGAGTCTCAAATTAGTCGAGCATTGAGCATTGAGCATTTGCTATCATTTACGAACTCCCCGCAATCCGCACTTACTTAAGCAGCGGCTCGACCGAGCGCCAGATGGATGCGTGCATCTGTTGCACGTCGGCGCTGGCGTCAATTACTTTGACTCGTTCAGGCTCCGCGGCGGCGATGGCTTCATAGCCGTGAGCCACTCGAGCAAAGAACTCCCGGTCGGCTTCTTCAATGCGGTCGCGGATGAACGGCAGGGTGGCCTGGCGAGTGCGCAGGCGCTCCTGGCTCAGTTCGTGCGGGACGCGGAAAAAGAATGTGAGCGCCGGGCGCGTGTCGCCGACGGCAACATCCACGATCGTCTTGACCATGGCCAGATCCAACTGGCGACCATACCCTTGATAAGCCGTTGTGGAGTCATAATAGCGATCGCACAGGACGATGTCTCCGCGGGCCAGGGCGGGGCGGATCAGTTCGCGGACCAATTGGGCGCGGCTGGCGTTCATCAGGAGCAGCTCCGTCTCTGCCTGCATGGCGGCGTTGTCTTTGCTGTGTTTGAGTGTGTGCCGGATTTCCTCGCCGATCAATGTTCCCCCCGGCTCGCGCGTGGTGGTCACGCCGCGGCCTAGCGAGCGCAAGCGTTCGGCCAGCAACGACACCTGGGTGGATTTGCCGCTGCCTTCACCGCCTTCGAAGGTGATTAACAAGCCGGAGCGCAAGGGTTTAGGGTTCAGGGCGAAAAGAAGACGAACTTTGAACCTTGAACTTTGAACCTCGAACCTTGAACGGGAAAACTGCGCTTCGCGCGACTCGGCTCCGAGCGTGAGATTCAAAGTTCAAGGTTCGAGGTTCAAGGTTCAAGGTTTGTCTTTTTTATCCTCGTTTCAGCCGCGGGCCTTTGGGGGTGTCCTCGATCAGCCATCCTTTTGATTTTAGTTCGTCGCGGATGGCATCGCTGCGTTTGAAATCTTTGGCCTTTCGTGCTGCCTGACGCGCCTCGAGCAAAGCATTTATTTCCGCAGGCGCCTCGGCCTCCGGCGGCTTGGCAATTCCAAGGACCGAATTGACTTGCTCCCAGGTGTCGAGCGCGGCAGCGGCTTCTGGGGGACTCATGGACCCCTGGGCGAGTTTGATGTTGGTTTCCTTTACCCATTCGAATACGACTCCCCAAGCGCCGGAGACATTCAGGTCGTTGTCGAGTGCTTCGGTGAAATCCTTTAGTAACGGGGCGGGGACGGCTTCGTCCCCGGCTTTTCTGTTTCCGCCAGGAGAAACCGGGGACGAGGCCGTCCCCGCCCCTTCACGCAATCTGGCTAAACACTCATCCAACCGCGCTAGAGCGGCCTTTGCAGACTCCAGGCCTCCAAGGGTAAAGTTAAACGTCTCGCGGTAATGAGCGGTGAGGAGCAGATAGCGGATCTCACGTCCTGAAAAGCCTTTGGCCAGCAGGTCGCGGAGGGTGAAAAAGTTGCCGAGCGATTTGCTCATTTTTCTGCCTTCGACCAGGAGGTGCGCGCCATGCACCCAAAATTTCACGAAAGGCCTGCCGGCGCCCTGCAGGCCAGCGCCTTCGCTTTGGGCAATTTCATCCTCGTGATGCGGGAACATCAGGTCCTCACCCCCGAGATGGAGGTCAAAGCTGGGGCCGAGCAGTTTCATGCTCATGGCGCTGCACTCGATGTGCCATCCGGGTCTGCCCTCACCCCACGGACTGGGCCAAAAGACTGCGCCATCCTCGGGCACACGCGCTTTCCAGAGAGCGAAATCGGCCACGGCCTCCTTCTCATACTCATCGCTGGCAACGCGCTCAGTGGCGCGCATTTCATCAAAGTTAAGCTTCACAAGCTGGCCGTAGTGCCCGCCGGCCTCCCGGTACTTTGCGATGCTGAAATAGACCGAGCCATCGGGCACGCGGTAGGCCAGCCCGTTTTTCATCAGCTTCTCGATCAGCGAGATAATGTCCGGGATGTACTGGGTGGCGCGGGGCAGGTGATGAGGCCTCAGAAAGTTAAGAGCTTCCATGTCTTCGAAGAACGCCTGTTCAAACTTGCCCGTGAATTCGGCCAGGGAGGTCTTCGTCTCAGCCATGCGTTTGATGATCTTATCGTCCACGTCCGTGATATTCATCACGTGCTGGACCTTGAACCCTTTAAATTCGAGGACTCGCCGGACAAGATCGCCAAAGATGAATGTGCGCCAATTGCCGATATGCGCGAAGTCATAGACGGTGGGCCCGCAACAGTACATGCCCACCTTGCCGACAGACGAATCGAGCGGCTCGAACTCCTGGATCGAGCGTGTCAGCGTGTTAAATAGTTTCAGAGCCATATCAGAACGGCGTGCAGGGTAAAAAGAACCGCACGGAACGCAATCGCGCAGTTTTTCTCGTTCCTTTTCCCTGGCAGAATCTCATTAACACCTGGCTTCAGCCAGGTGTAGCTCGGTGTGGAAACCTGCATAAACTGTTTTCAACAGTTTATGCTCCGCTGCCGTAATTGGCTTATTGCCAGTTCCTTGAGCGGAAGTACTCCTGCCGCCGAGGCGGGAGATCATCCATGGAGGTCGGGCAATCCTTGAGCACCTCCAGCCAGTCAGTCCTTTGGATTGCTGCATTAGACTTCGCTGGGAAGCGGCCGCGAGACTGAGAACGCTTATCGCGAACTGTGGCCTTGAGCCGCTGCTTGCTACGTTCACTGTTATTCCGTTTTCTCACAAATTCGAATTTACTAAAAATTGAGCCACGATCCAGACAGGATTGAAGTCCCGGCCGCCGGCGCGGAGGGGACGAGGGTGGACAACGCGCTGCGCCCAAGCCTGGAGCGCCCAACTCTGTTGGGCGCGAATCCGTCCCTCGCCCAACAGAGTTGGGCGCTCCATGAATTCAGGGCAGCAACAGTATTTCCGGCCGCAATCTTCCGACGAACTGGTGTGGCAGGGCCGGGTCAATGGAGCCGGGGACGAAAGCCTCGGGGGCGACGTGGCCGTCGCAGAAAAGGACGGTGGCTTTTTGGATATGGCGGAAGTGGGCGTTGGGCGGCTTGATGGTGTTGTCCACGTAATAGAATTCTTCGATCATTGGGTTGGTCGGAGAGGCCGGGGGCTGGAAGGTGTTAATTTGAGCGGCGTCGGCGAAAAGAGTGATTTGAGAAGTCCGTGTGACCCTCGCGATTTTAATAGCGAGACCATTATTGGTGCCGGAGAGGTAGAGGTTGTAACCGTAACCGTAGGAGGCGCCGGTGGCCTTTAGCTTGAATTGCGGCGAGACGTAATCAAAGGAGGGACATAGCTCAACGCCGCGGCCCTTCAAGTATTGGTACAGCGCTCCAGCAGTGGCATCGAATTGGCGCTGGCCCTCGGCGCCGTCCGAGAGCCAGCCGAACCAGTAGAGCCGTCCTTTGTTTGTCGGCCAGCCGCCGTAGAGAAAACAGGCGCCGCTGTTGTCTTCCCAATAGAGATTTGCTGCCAGCCCGAGTTGATGGAGGTTGCTGGTGCATTTGATGCGTTGCGCGCGCAGTTTGGAGCGTGAAAGCGCGGGCAGCAGGAGGGCGGCGAGAACGCCGATGATGGCGATGACGACGAGGAGTTCGATTAACGTGAAAGCGTTGAAATGTTGAAACGTTAAAACGTTAAAACGTGAAACGTGAAACGTGAAACGTGAAACGTGAAACGTGGTGGGAGTTGCGGATACTGGATACTGGATACTGGATACTGGCTGCTGGATGATGTGCCGCTCGAGGCTGCAGCTTTCTGCGAACCGCCGAATCCTTTCTCCACTACCGCAGGCATTTTCGGAATCCGGTTCGGCATAGTCCCGCAGGGACGACAGAAAATAGCCCAGCGTTTCAACGCTGGGTTTGTTTCGCGATGTGGGATAAGTCCCGTCAGGGACGGCAGAAAAAAGGCTATTTCTGTCGTCCCTGCTGGACTCGGCGCCATTGCGACCTCGGTCCCAGCGTTCAAACGCTGGGCTATTTTCTTTCATCCCTACGGGATTCATAAAGTAGGATTTTCGCGGATTTGCGCAATGCGCGGATATTCGCGCCGAAATGGAATTCGGCGCTCCGAGCTTCCGCCCCTCGCCCTTCGCCCGCGCCCTCGTTTGCCGGTTGAACTTCATCAGGTCACTACTGGCGGTCCGCACGGATCCTGTAAAGGGCATTTCCTGGTGGCGCATTGGTATCGGACAAAATCATCGAGCCCGTGATTCCCGGCGCCGCCGGCAAAATCGGCGTCCAGGAACGCAAATCCGCCGTGCGCTCGAGCGTGTAAAGCCAGTTGGTTTGCGCGGTGAATTGCGCGTGCCAGACGGTGTTGCTAAGGCTGCCGCTCATGTTTTGCACCGGCAAGTCGGTGACGAGTACATTATCAATCGTGCCTTTGGCCAGGATCGAGTCGCCGTAAGTGTCTCCGGCCGCCGAGTAGCTGCTCACGGCAAAGGTATCGAGTCTGAAATCCGCAGTTGGATTCGCGAAGGCCAACGGCATCGAGGTGTAACGCTGCCCGTTGGTGAGCACGTTGGAGTGGATATTCGTTTCGCCCGCATAATGGAGCAGTTGCACGCGGTAGGTCACGCCGAGGTTCATGGGCAGGTTGTCGTAAATAAAAAAGAAGCCGTTGCTGGCATCGGTGAGAGTCGCGGCAATGTTCGGTGTGCCTGCGCCGTCATCCGGAAAATAATCGAATTCAAGCAAGTCGGGACTGTTGCCCAGTGCGCGGGAGAAATTCGTGCTGGTCGCATCGGCCAAATTGAGAAGGCCGACGCTCACCTCATATACCCCAGTCCATTGAATGTCGCTCAACTGGATATCGAATTGGACCAGAAAGGCATCGTTGGTGGTGAGCGTCGCTGGGAGAGGATGATAGAAGTAGCTATTGGATTGAGAAGAATCCCAGGTGGCGCGGAGATTCTGGTTGGTGGAGTCCCATTGGAACAGGTTTGTGTTGCCGAAAGCTTTCCAGCCGCGCGTAGCCGGGTCTGAAGAGAAGTCGTCCTGGAATGTGGCGGCCACGGAAGACAGAGCGAACAAGAAGGTGGGGATTGCCAATTGCCAATTTCCAATTGCCAATTCCGCCAAGTTCGCGGGTTTTCGATTGAATTGTTGCATGACTGATCTTTCAATTTTTGCACCGAATGTTTTCGGGGCAGGGTTTACGATTGAGAGACCAGAGACGGGGGGCGGAAGGGGTAAAAACGTTAAAAGGTTAAAAGGTTAAAACGTTGGAAATTGCTCGGCGCAGGCTTTTGGCCGCCTTTGTCTTTCACTTTGTCTTTCACTTTGTCTTTCAGGGTCGTAACTGAATTCGACAAAGTGAAAGACAAAGTGAAAGACAAAGTGGCGCTGACCGCCACTTTAGCCTGGCCCAACAAAAAACCCTCATCCCCCGGCAAAACGGAGAATGAAGGCATTCAAGCGAATCCCAGCGCGCACTCGCGCGAGGGGCTGGCCTCATCCTTCTCTTTGACGGAGAAGTCGGTCGCGCTCGGAAGAGCGGACCGTGACGAGCACAACCAGACCGGTATCCTGACTTGGGGCTTCGCCTCACTCCCGCCTTCCCGCTCCGTTTCTTCCATGAAGCGACGCAGCAGTGGCAGTGGGAGTTTGTAGCCCGTTACAGTGGCGCAACCGTCCTCGATTCTCACGAGGTTCCCTGACGCCTGGCTATGGTAAGAGATGGACCAAACGATCCATCGCTGTCAAAGAACGAGTGGAATCTACGACGAAGCCAAGAACGAGACAACTGAAAAATCCGAAATCCGAAATCCGAAACCCGAAATCCGATGCTGACAGAAAGATTGCAGGATATAAAAATTTTTCTGTCAGTCTCGCCTTTTTGCTTTGCGCATAATGGTCAGTGGTGGCGGGAAATCATAAACTGTTGAAACAGTTTATGCGGGTTTCAGGGGCGACTTCACCTGGCTGAAGCCAGGTGTTAATGAGATTCCGCCAGGCCCGACCGATTACCTTTGCGTCTTGGCGTTAAAACTGGCTCACCCTAACCGCCCGATTTCTCCTTCGCGGTTTCAATCGGGAGAGAGATGCGGACGAGGCCGGACTGGCCGGGCTGGGGTGGGACGACTTCGAGTTTGCCGTGGTGGGTTTCGATGATTTTGCGGCTGACAGCCAGACCCAGGCCAAGGCCGACGTTTCGGGTGGTGAAGAATGGCGTGCCAGCTTTTTGGGCGGCCTCAGGAGAAAAGCCGCTGCCGTTGTCCTGCACTTCGACCTGGAGTCCGGGCTGACCGTTACCGTTGGATTGGGCCTGCAGGCGCACACCGACTTTGGGGTCGGCCGGATTGGCCTGGAGGGCGTTGAGCATGACCTCGGCAAGGGCGTGCTTGATGGCAGCGCGGTCGCCCGTGACGGCGACCGGCTTGAGACCGGCTTCGTACTTAAGCTGCGCTTTGGCGGCATGATCTTTGGCGGTTTGGTTAGCGTATTTGCGCGCTTCCTGATAGGCCTCTTCGAGGACGGGCGCCAGGGGAAAAGGTTCCTGCGAAAGAACAGTGTCGCGGGCGAGGTAACGCATCTGATTGACCAGGCGCGTGACGCGCTCAACGCCGTGGGCCATGGCCCCAAGCCATGCCCGAGACTCGGTATCCTTAGATTTTTCGGCCAATAATTGCTGATGAATGCCGACCGGCACCATGGCGTTGCCAAGCTCGTGCGCCAGCCGTTCGGCGGTGGTCTTGACCAGGCGCAAATTGGCGGCCTCGATTTCCAGGGACTGCAATTGGCGGCTTTGAGTAACGTCCTCGGCCATCATCAGGACCGAGGCAGGCAATCCGGCGGAGGGCCGCTGGAAGGGCACGATGCTTACGTTGTAAATCGAGCCCGGAGCAGTTTCGGGCTCATACTTCGTCGAGATGCCGGCGCCGGTTTTTAGGACCTGATAGATCTTTGCGCCGAGGGCCTGGGGCAGATCGCTGAATTGCAGTTCGGCGCCACGGCTGTGGGAAGAGCCGAAATAGCGACGGGCCATTTTGTTGGCGTGCAGGATGTCCAACTCGCGGCTGACCACGACGCAAGCGCTGCTGAGTTCGCGCAGGATGCCCGCCAGCATTTCGTGGTTGGAGGAGAGCTGGTCGTGCAGCCAGATATTCTTGATTGCAAGGCCCAACTGTTCCAGCAGGTGGAAAATCAGCTCCAGCTCGGGATTAACCAGCGGTTCACCGGTGATTCGCGCGTCGAAAACGGCCACACCCAGGACGGTTTCGCGGTCCAGGATGGGAACAGCCACCTGTGCGCCTAATAGCTCGAATTCCTTTTGCGCTTCAGGATCGTTGCGGGCCTCGTCGCTGTGCCGCCGTAAAATCCGGCCCAGGCGCAATAATTGCGCGCCGATGCCGGCGTCAAAGGAAAGCTCGAAATGCTGGAGCAACCCGGCGGCCATGCCGACGGCGCTGGCGGCGCGAAGGCGACGGCTTTCGGCCGCGGCAGTGGCGCCTCCGAAGGAGGTGGGCGCATGGCGCAGGAAGATGGCCGCGCGATTGATGCTGAGAAGTTGGCGGAGGAGGAGAAGGAATTGCTTGAGCATCCCTTCGGCGTTCAGGGAGTGGGTCAGGATGCCTGAAAAGTCGCGAAGGACGGTGAGGGTTTGAGGGGTCACACCAGCGCCAAAGGCGAGGGTCGAGGGTCGAGGGTCGAGGGTCGAGTGGCGGGGGAAGAAGGCGGAGGAGGCGAGGAACTCTGTTGAAGTGGGTGTGATGGCCGGTGGGCTCGTGCTGGACGCTTGGCACGGGCTGGACGCTTGGCCCGAGCCGGGCAGGCCTTCACGCGCGCGGCTCTGATCGGAGAGCCTTTCGAGCAGGGCGGTGAGCACTTTTCCGCGCACGGGCTTGGATAAGACATGAGACACCCCCCGCAAATAGGCCTCTTCCTCCCATTCCCAGGGTTTTTGGGCGGTATAGAGGATGAGGGGGCAGCGGGGCGCGCGTTGGCGCAGTTTCTCCACCAGCCAGATGCCCTGCACGGTGGTGACTTCGACATCGAGGATGCAGACCTCGGCCAGGGCGTTGACCAGGAAGGGTTCGGCGTCCTCCAGGCGGGAGCGATGGATCACCCGATAGCGCTCCGGGTCCAGGTTCGCGCGGACTGTTTCAGCGAAATCCGGATGCTCGGCCAGCACCAATAACGTTTTCATCGCACTCTTACTGCTGTTGGGCACAACAAGCCGTTCCCGACCGCCGCCGTCACGGTAAGATGAACCACAAAACTGATAATCGAGTCAAACTTAATAACTGACCTTTTTTATCATTTTTCAGGGGTTCCGAACATCATGGGACACCCGAAAGCCCCTTGGGGGCACTTACCGAACACGGACCAAGGGAAAACCCGGGGAGAAAACGAAAGGAGTTAAATAGGTTAAATAGGTTAAATGGTTAAATAAGGGACGCCCGTAAGGCGGGCGAAGCCGTCGAAATTGGCAATTTCGAGTCCTTTCAGCGGGTTTTCTCAGGGAAGGAGATTGCTCGTTGCGCCGAGAACGCGGCGCGCAGCGCCGGGGGCGTATGTACCTTCCCTGCGTGGAGCACATGCCCAAAGCGCCGGGTGAGGGCACCCGGCCTACATGTCCAGAGCGTTGTGCGTGTAGGCCGGGTGCCCTCACCCGGCGCGCGCGCGGAGGGAAATGTCCAAGTTAACGGTACATTTAGGATGCGCCCCAACGCCGGTCCGTTTGCCCCGCCCCTCGCCCCTGCTTTTTCTGTCCCGAATCTGCTTTGGTGGGAATAGTATTTAGTGAGATGAATGATTGGTCGGACATGCGGCTGCTTCAGGAGTACGCGGAAAGGGGCGTGGAGGAGGCGTTCACGATCCTGGTGGGCCGGCATCTTGGGATGGTCTATCACGCGGCCCTGCGCCAGGCGCGTCAGAACGCACTGGCCGAAGATGTTGTCCAGACGGTCTTCACACTGCTGGCTCGAAAGGCAGGGCGCATTTCGAGCCGGGCGCTGCTTTCGGGCTGGCTTTACAATACGACGCGGTTTGTCGCGATGCGGGCCCTGCGCGATGAAGTGCGCCGCCAACGCCGGGAAAACGAGGCCCCTCCCATGAATGTTCTTTGCGAACCTACACAAACATCCGATGAAACCGAACAGGTCGGGCCGCTGGTGGACGAAGCATTGGCCGGGTTATCGAATCGCGACCGGCAAATCGTGCTTGCCCGTTATTTCGATGAGAAATCCTTTCCAGAGATTGCTCTGGCAACGGGTGCCGGCGAGGAGGCCACGAAAAAACGGCTGCAACGGGCCTTGGAAAAGATGCGTGGGAACTTGCGGGCGCGCGGCGTGGTGATCGGGATTGGCGCGCTGGGAACAGCTATGGCGCGTCTCAATGCGCAAGCGTTGCCCGCAGGGCTTTCGGCTGGCGCGGTGAGCAGCATGGCACTAAAGACCGCCTCCGGCGCGATCGCGTTCTCGGCGCTGACTCGCGGGACAATTGAGATTGTGAGGTGGACAAAGATCAAAACTGCAAGCGCGGCTGCGGTGGCTGTTATCGGAGGCCTCGGCGCCTTCACATGGCACGAGCAGCATCGAGCCGAGGCGGTCACGGCCGCCGCGCAAGCCAAGGAGGATTCTGCGGATTCTGGTTCGATGGCTGCACTCCAAGCTACAGCCGACAAATTGAAGGCCGAAAACGACCGGCTGTCCGTTGCTTTGAAGGAAGCCAGCGCCAAAAGGTCCGAGTTACTGGCCGCAAACCAGGCATCGGCGCAAGCTGCGCGTGAGTTCAACGTGGTGGCTGCAAAGAACCCCGGCTCAACAAATGGCGCTCTAACCGTGCGCGATGCTTTCGCAAGCATCGGCAAACTCATGAGATTGACGGCGTTGAACGCGACAAATCCATCCCCCGGAGCCGCTCGACTGCTCCGTGAGGCTGCCGAGAAAGAGAGCCTGCGACTGGTGCAGGTTGCCGCTAACATGCTGACTTCCGGGAACGGCGAGATGTTTGATACTTATAGACCTTCCTCGCCAGAAGAGGCAGCGGACCTGGAAACGGCCATGATCAATGGCATTCTGCAGATGTCACCGAAACAGCTTGCGCAGGTGAAGGAGGCGCTAACAACTTATGAACGGGAGGCCAAGCGTGAAGATGCCGATCACAAAATGGCGCTGGGAGACCCAGAGGACCTGAAGGCAGCTCTAAATCAAATCCAGAATCTGCTTTCTGTGGAACAAATCGCCGTGGTGAACCAGACACTGGATGATTCGACAATGACCATCACGAACAATACAACGGGAGAGGCGAGCAGCCCTTCGCTAAGGGATCGGTATCCGAATGTGCGGGTTGAGAATATAGGCAAGCCAGGGACAAAGAATGAGGGGAAGGCGCAGTGAAAAAGAGTGAACGCTCGGGTGAGATTAAGATTAAGATTAAGAGAAAGATTAAGATTAAGAGCAGTTTCATTCCATCGCTACACGATGTGGCAGTGAGCAGCCACCATGCGAAACCTTAAATTTGCTTGCTTACTCGCTTCGATGCTCGTGCTGGTTGGACTGGGCACGTGGTCGTTTTGGCATTCTGCCTGGGCTGCCGCTGCCCGCGCTAATCTGAATTCTCACTCTGCGGCGGGCAAAACCGATGCCGCCGCTGCTCTGCGCGACACCATTGCGCGGCTTCAGGGTGAAAATGCTCGGCTGGAGCAATCGCTGGCGGCGATCAATGCCGAAAACACACGATTGGAAAAAGAGAAAGGTCAGGCGAGCCATGCGATCCAGCTTTACAGGGAGCTGACGGCCCAATCACGAGCCCAGAGCCAGGACCCGACAAATTCTTACTCCACACCGCGCCATGTAGTGGTCGGCCTGGGCAAGCAGGCGCGGCTATTGGCTGAAGCGCAGGAGAAATGGGGTGATATAGACTCACCCGATCCCGAAAAACAGCCCGACGACGAAAAGCAGGCCATGGTACAAGCGATGATGGTGCTGGTCTCGGAGCAGTTTCGCTTGCAGCGGGCGATAGAGGATCTCAAGGAGCACGGATGGCAAGCCGCCTTTGACGAGGCCACTTCTGAGGGGTTGGCCGATTTCGTGAGCTGTTATCTTTATGGCGCGTTGAACCTGCAAGCGGATCAGTTTTATCGAGCCAATGATTTGCTCCAACAATATTACAAGCAAGCGGAGCAAAAGGACCTTCTGTCGTCGGCCCCGGACGAGACGGAGTTCCCGGGCCCGAAATTCGATTTGCCGCTCCGGAGGGAAACTTACACTCCTGATCCCGTTCCTTCGGCTACGGTGTCGGAGCATGCGAGCGCGCTGAAGCAACTGAACGAAAGCGCTCGCGGGCAAATCGGGGAGCTGCTTTCGGGGGAACAAAAAGAGTTGTTCGACGGGTCGCAACAATTTAGGGATTTCAGATTGGTTGGAGGCACATTTCGTCCGCCGGGCATATCGGCGGGAGCCGTTGCGCATTTTGGGGCGAGGTCCGGCGAATAAAACCAGGTGAGGAGATTGGGAGGCCCCAGATTCGGAATCAAACCCGCAGGCAGAATCGTTTTTTCTTTCGTCCCTTCGGGACTTATGCCGTTCGACCGCTCTTACCCCAGCGTTGAAATTGAAACGCTGGGCTATTGTCTATAGTCCATACGAAGCTGTGAAATAATGGTAGCAGCCGAGGTAACGAGGCTCTGATCTTTTTGTAACCAGCTCGTGTGCAAGGATTTCAGAGCCTCGTTACCTCGGCTGCTACGAGGTTTTTGGATTTTTTCACACCATCTACGGGACTGGGCCACGGGCGCTGCGTTGTTTTGGTGGTAGGTTGAAAAGAGCTGACAGAAAAATTTGAGACAGAAATATTTCTGCTTAATTTTCTGTCAGGTTTTCCCTCCGGTTGAAATGCTTCGGCGAGACAAGTCGGCGCGACGAGCGAAGTGGAGGACGAAGTGGAGGACAAAGTGAAAGACAAAGTGGAGAAGGATTAGGAGCTTTTGAGGCGGAAGAAGAGGGTTGGACCGTTCGTAACGGAATAAATTTTAAAGCCGGCGTTGGTGGTGATGCCGTTGGAGATGATTTGCCAGGCGACGGGAGGGGCGAGGTTGGTGGCGCGTTGGAGGACGTAGCTGGGCGCCCAGGTTGGCCAGGAGAGGGTTAGGACCGGGGGCGCAAGGTTGTAACTCAAGGCCACGTGGTTGGTGTCCTGCACGGCAGTCAGGCAGGGCGAGAATTCGGACGTGTTGTTAGTGAGATCGCTGGCGGTGGCGGTGAGGACGACGCCGGATGGCAGAGGGGATGGATAGTTGAATGAAAAAGGAGCGTAGCCCGAAGGATCGGTTGTCACCGTGAGCGAGGTCAGGAAACCGCGGCCCTGGCCGAAGCCGAGAGGTGAGCAAGCTGAGTTAGAGAACAACTCGATATAAAAAGTCGTGTTGCTGATGCTGTTGAGAGCGCCTGAGATCAAAGTGGCAGCGCCGGTATTGTAGGCGGATTGGAGAATGGGAAAATTTTGAAGATTGTTCGGGCCGGTGTCGAAGTCCCCGGGATCATTCGTGACGATTCCGTTATTGAGAGCAATGCCAAGATTGGTATTGCCATAAATGGAATTGTGAAACAGGCCGTTGTTCACGCCTGAAAGGACGTCGATGCCATTGTTGCCGTTGCAGCAGATGATGTTGGCTGCGCCTGGAACGAGGCCGCCTACGATGTTGCCATCGCCCTCGATCTGAACGCCGTCGTTGAAATTTCCGAGCGGTGTAACCCCGTCTGCCGCAAGCCCAACGTAGTTCCCCTGCATGATATTGCCGACTTCGAGGAGTATCCCGCCGGCGCCGGAAAAGACGTTTCGGCTGGCGGCATCGGTGCCTCCGATCAGATTCCCCCATTGGGCAGTGACCGATCCGAGGCCCAGGGCATTGGTGCCGGTAATGTCCGTGCCGATGAGGTTGCCCACGAACCGATTACTCATAGTCAGGTAGAACGGCTCGGCAATTAGATTGCTTTGGATAAGGCAAAAGCCTCCGGCCAATTGAGTTCCGTCTGGAGAGCCAAAAGCGCGCTTGCCCGTTATGTCCGTGCCAAAGAAGTTGCCTTGAATGGTGTCGTAGCTGGTTTCGTCGGGGGCCCAGAACTCATGAGGGTAATTGCCGGCAATCACATTGCGGGCGCCCGGTGTGCTGCCGCCGATAAGGTTGTAATCGCAGGCACCCATCACGATGCCGCCAACAGCGTCAATAAACGCGCCGTTAGGCAATTTATTCGTGCCGGTGTAATCGAGGCCGATGTAATTGCCCTGGATGGTGTTTCCTCCTCCGCCATAGATTTGGAGGCCGATGTTGTTATTGTCGGAAATGATGTTGCGGACGGCGGCGGTGGTCCCGCCGATGCGATTGCTGGGGCAATAATAGAGGGAAAGGCCGTAGGCCTGGTTGCTGAAATTGTTGGTGCCGGAATAATTAGGCCCGATGTAATTCGCCTCGAAAACATTTCCGCCAACTCCGATGGATGAGTATTGGTAGCTTGAATAAATCCCGTATTGGAAATCATGAATGGCGAAGCCACGGATTGTATTGCTACGGGAGTAAAGGCGAAAGCCGACGGTTGCGCCGAGGGATTGATAATCAATTAGAGGCCTGCCCGCGTAGCCCGGTTGGCTGGTGGCATCAATGGTTAGGCCAGAATCCATGATAGCCGGCACCGAGGTGGAGGGTTGGATGAACTGCACACCGCTGCCGATGGAAAACCGGATCGTGTCTGGCCCGGGATGGTTGTTGGCTGCAAAAACGGCTTCACGCAGGCTGGTATGGCCTGGCGTGGCTGCGCCGGTATCCAGGTCATCGCTCGTATTGACGACAAGGACGTTTGTCAGCACGTCGCCGACCTTAAGACGAGGCGAGAACTCGGAGGTGTTGTTCTGGTTGTCGGTAGCGGTGGCGCTGACATACTGGCCATTGGTGATGGACGCGGGCAACACGGCGGCGAAACTGGCGAAGCCGTTCGTATCGGTCGTGATATTCGTCGAGCCGAGGAATCTTTGGCCCTGACCAAATCCGCTGGGGTCCAGCCAATCGTTGGCGAAGAATTCGATGCGGTGAATAGCGTTGCTGATGCCATTGAGCCGGCCCTGAATAATTGCCTGCCCGTTCGAAGAAAGTGCGGAGGAGAGGAACGGGAAATTGCCAAGGGCGTTCCGGGAATTAACCATGTCACCCTGGATCCCCATGAGAATGTTGGAGTAAATGGAATTGCCCAAAACGGCGTTGCCGCAGCATTGATAAAGTGGATCATCCACGCCACCCCCCAGGAAGGTGTAAGTGGCGGAGCCATTGAACGCGATGATATTGCCGGCGCCTGGAACCGTGCCGCCGATGGTGGTGTGGCCCACGGGGATGTTGCCATTGTAGCCGCTGGTGAATCTGACTCCGAAACCGTCGTTGCCGAGCGCGCTTCTGCCGTCGGCAGCCACACCAATGAAATTGCCCTGGATGGTGTTGCCTGCGCCGACTATTGAGATTGCGTCGCCGGAATTATAAACGCCAGTACCGGGGGCGATCACGTAGTGGTTGCCTGAAATGACATTGCGCTGAGCCGGGGCGGTGCCGCCAACCAGGTTGTTGGAGGAACCGTTGATGAAGATGCCTTGCCAAAAATTGCCACGGCCAACCATGCCAGTGGGATCGGTGCCGATGAAGTTTCCCTGGACCGTGTTTCCACCAAAGCCACGCAGCTCTAGTCCGCCGATTACCGTTCCACCACCAAAATTGACTGAGTTGGTTCCGAAGCGGTTGATCACCAGGCCTTGGATGGTGCTGTTGCCCGCCGCGAGTACCAAACCGCTGGCATTTGGCACTTGCGAGCCGTTTAATTCGACAAGGAGAACCGCGTTGTCTGCGGCCGTGGAGGTGTTGGCTGAGGCGCCGGGCTGGCTATAGCCATCAATGAGGGCGGGCACAACCAGCGGCGGAAGTGGCGATAGCGGAGTGATGGTTTGCACGCCTGCGCCCGGGATGTTAAAGCTGATGATGTTCCCTGCGGAAATGTAGCTGTTGCAATCGAGAATGGCCTGGCGCAATGAGCCGGAGCCGCTATCGGCCGTATTGATGACTGTAAAGGTGCGGCCAGCGGCGCTGCTGGTGGCCGTGATGAGCGCGGAGAACTCAGATGTGTTTCCGGCCGGATCGGTCGCGGTCGCGACAATGTAAGGCCCGGGCAATTGGGGCCAACCTACGGCGGCGGTGAAGCTGGCATTACCGGTGCCATCGGTAGTGATGTTGGTTGTGCCCAGCCAGAACTGGCCCTGTCCGTAACCGGAAGGTTCCTGGACGCTGTTGGCATAGAAATCGAGGATGTAATTTTTGTTGGGCATGCTGTTGAGCGTGCCTGATATGAAAGTCCCGCCGGGCGAATTACTGGCGAGGGTTAAGACCGGATAGTTTTGCTGCCCATTGGCGCCAAGGTCGGAGTCTCCAGGATCGTTGTAGCTCTGGTTTGCGTAACCGCCCTGACCGAGGGCGATCCCGAATTGCTTATTAGCGAAAATGGCGTTAGCCCGAATGACATTGTTAGAAGCGAAATCAGAACGAACGAACACTCCGGGTCCGTTGTTGTAGCTGATGGTATTCGCCATGGTGGCACTGGAGCCGCCGATTTGGTTGCCGACTGCGAAGGCGTCCAGGAGGATGCCGCCCAGTTGATTGGTCAGGCCGATGACGCCTGTGGCATCCAGGCCCACGTGATTGCGCTGAATCATCGTACCTGAGGCGTTATAGACGGCGATGCCATAGCGGCCATTGCCGCCGATAACGTTGCCTGCGCCCATGCGGGTGCCGCCAACGATGTTGGAGATGGCAGTACTGGCCCAAAAAGCGACGCCGTTGCTACCGTTGCCGACGGTGCCGGTTCCCGTGAGCGTTGTGCCAATGAGATTACCGACAATGGAATTGCTGGGGGTGTAGATTTCGATTCCATCGGCGGTGTTTGCCGAAATGATATTGGCCGCGCCCGCCGCGTTGCCACCGATCGTGTTGCGTCCGGCAAAGTTGATCGTCACACCGGCGGCCCCATTACCGACGGCGGCACCGTTGACGCCCAGACCAATGACATTGCCCTGGACAAGATTGTTGGTGGCGGCGAGGGCGTTGAACCATATTCCGCGGTTGTTGTTGCCCGAGATGAAGTTCCCCTGGCCAACAGTTGTTCCGCCGATGAGGTTTCCGCCCGAAAGGACAGAAATTCCGCCACCATTCGCCAGACGGGAAGTGCCGGCGGCGTTTAGGCCGATATAGCAGCCCTGCACCGTGTTAGTTCCTTTGGTTTTGAGCACCAGGCCATTGCCGCCAAAACGGTTGATGACCAGGGCGCGCACGACGGAGGAGCCGCCGGCCAGGGTCAGCCCGTCGGTCGCGCCTCCGGCGTTGGCGCCGTTCAGTTCGATTTTGGGCGTGCCCGAATAGCCCGGTTGGGATGTGCCATCAATGGTGACGGCGTTGGTAACCGTGGGCAAGGCGCTGGCCGGTGTCATCGTCAGGCTGGAATTCGTGATGTTGAAATTAATCAGCGCCAGGCCATGCGTCGCGTTGACGTTCAACAACGCTTGTCGCAGCGAACCGGCGCCGCTGTCGTTGGTATTGATGACTGTGAAGGTCGCTGGCGAATCGGTATCCGCAATGGTCAAAGTTGACCGAGAGACCGCTCCCAGATGCGCCCCCGCGGTCGGATTGCTCAGTTGCAACTGAACGGTGAGCGGGCCGGTGGCAACATTATCGTGCAGAATCGGAACGCTAAAAGTTTGGGAGGTATCTGTGGGCCCGAAGTTTAGGGTGCCTGAAGTGGTAGTGTAATTGGTGCCGGGCACGGCAGATCCGCCCGGAACTGTGGCGTAGGAGACCGATACGTTGGTCGCAAGCTCGGCGACTTTAGTGACTGTGATAACGGCCACTGTGCCGGTCTCGCCTATGGTGTAGTGGGGCGCGCTGAACTGCAAGACACCCCAGCCTTTGCCGAGGGCGCTAAAGGCGGCCAACTCAGTCGGCGAAAGATCGTTGGTCTCTTGAGGGGGAAGGGCGGCAGCGGCCTGGGGATTATCCAGGAAGTATAAGCGCAGACGGGGCCAATCCTGTGAGCTGACCAGGACATTAGTTAATGAGCCGTTTGTCCCTGAGAGGAAATCAATATCTCTGGCCACACTAAATTCCGAATCGCTGCCATTGCCATTCCAATCAATAGAGCCAAATTCGGGCACGATCAGGTTGGTTCCCGCTACAGCGACACCGTTGGTCATCCACGGGCCGGCGCGAACGAGGATGTTCTCGTGGCCGAGCGGCCCGCCAACGCCCACGTTTTCATCCAGGTTTGCCTCGTTCAGGGTCTGGAAATCATCGCGCGAAAAATCCAATGCCCAATTGGTCCAACTGACAGTAGTTCCAGGATAGGCCCACTGATAATTCATGACGCTGTGGTAATTGGGCTTGTAGTTGAGGCTGTCAATCCCGCCATGCCCCAAGCCCAGATTATGCACCAATTCGTGCATAAAGGCGGCCGTCGGGCCGTCTGAGTCGGATGAAGTTGTATCAGCACCCACTGCCACATAGAAGTCATTGCCTCCTAATTCGCCTTGTCCGCCAGCCGCGGGGTTTGTATCGGCGAAAAGGCAGTAGTGATATACCAGGCGCCTGGCTGCGAGAATATTAGCGGCATTGGTGGGGTTGTTTCGTTGCGCCGATGTGCCGAAGAAATTGGTTTTGATCACCTGGAATAAGGTCCAGGCATTGGTGCTGCCCCATGGCGCAAAGGGCACATTGGTTTCGTCCAATTCCATATGCAGCGAAATACCGGGGTCGGTTTCGGGATTATTGACCGGGGCTGTAAAAAAGCCGTCCGTGTAGTCCGGGGCGCGACCGATGGCTACATCAAACAGATGATTCATGTCCGGGGTCCGGCCGGCCATGGTATCAATTTCGACATAAATATCCTTCCCATACGGATCGGCGCCTGTCAGCGTGAGGTCTATCACACCGTCTTCGTTCACATCAATGCCTCGGGTTTCCCAGGCATCGGGAATGCCGTCGCCGTCGGTGTCAACGGGAGAGAATTCGGAGGTGTTGAGCCACAGCAGGTCTGTAGCGGTGGCGGCGAAGAACAAATCATTGGGCAAAAACATGTTCGTAAAGACGACCACCCCGTTGGCATCGGTCACAACATTGGTCCAGTACATGAAGGTTTCGCCTTCGCCGAACCCTGAAGGGTCGGGAGCGGAATTGCGATAGACCTCGATGCGAAAAGTCCGGCTGCGCGCGCTGGTCAGCGTCCATGTGATTTCATGTGTGCCGTCCGGATGAAAGTAGGTCCGGGTAACCACCGGATAATTCTGGCGCGCATTGGGGCCGTTTGTGAGATTTCCGAACTGAGGCAGGTCAAAGGAATCGTTGCCCAGGTCAATGCCGCGACCGGCGTTAGCGTAGATGTTATTGCCGAGGACAGGATTGTTGGTTCCAGACTCGATCACAACGCCATGGCCCTTGAAAAGCAAGTTTGAGCCGTTATAGGCGATAAAGTTTTTGTCCGCGCTTTCCAGACCCCCGATCCAATTGCCGCTGCTGCCGTGGACGAACACGCCGCTGGCGCCGTTGCCGGTTTGAGATACGCCGATGAAATTGCCCTGCACGAGATTATTGCGCGACCCGCTGCCGAATGGCCCGGTTGTGATGAGGACGCCGTTGCTGATGTTGCCGGAAATGATGTTGCCCGCGCCGCTGGAATTGCCCCCGATGGTATTATTTGTCGAATCCAGCAGCGCCACGCCGTTCCATGCATTGGGCACGCGCGTTTGCCCAAGGCCGTTCATGCCGATGCTGTTGCCCAAGATTTGATTCCCAGAAGCGCCCGGGCCGATCTCGATGCCGTTCCGCCCATTGCCGCCGATCACATTGGCTGCGGAAGCACCAGCCGGGTTGCCGGTGGCAAGCCCGCCGATGATGTTGTTGGAACTGGCTTGAGCCGTTACGGGATTGGTGCTCAGCAGGATGCCATCTTTGCTGTTGGCCAGCAGCAACTGGCCCGTCACATCGGTCCCGATCATATTGCCCTGCACGGTATTGCCCATGGAACCATCAATTTCGATCCCATTGCCGCCATTGCCGGAAATGACGTTGGCCGATCCGGAGCGGGCGCCGCCGATGGTGGTGTAAGGAGCGGGACCGCCGATGGTGTTATAGGGGCTGTCCACGATGTGAATCCCGTTGTTGCTATTGGCCAGAAAGGATGTCCCGAGCAGGCCGGTCCCGATAAAATTGGCCTGGATGACATTGCTTTTGGAAAGGCTGCTCCATACGCCAACGCCATCTGCGCCGCTGGCGGAAATGACATTGCCGGCGTCGGGCGCGCCAATGGTGATCTGGGTGGCATTGGAGATGAGAATGCCCGATCCGAGATTGATCCACCCGAAGGTGCCGTCGCGGTTCAAACCGATGTAATTGCCCAGGATTTGGTTGCGTACGGGCCCCAAGGTGCCGCCCCAAACATAGACCCCGTGGCGGCCGTTGCTGGAGACGAAGTTGCGAGAAGCGGGGTCCGTGCCCCCAAGAACGCTGTCGGTGGCGTAAACGGTTGTGCCCTGCAAGGCGTTGAACTCCACTCCGTCCTGCTGGTTGCCCAGACCGTGCAGGCCGGTGGCGTCGAGGCCGATGTAATTGCCCTGAACCTGGTTAGAGGCGCCGCCCAGGAGCCACACTCCGGCAGCATTGGCGCTAATCACGTTGCGCGTCGAACTGGTTAATCCGCCGATGAGGTTGGAGGAACACATTACGACTGTGATACCTGCGCTGCCGTTGCCTGCCGCGTTCGTCCCGGTGGAATCGGTACCGATCCAGCAACCCTGGACCTGGTCGTTGCCATTGGTTTCCAAAACGATGCCCGCGAAAGCGAAGCGGTTGATGATTAGTCCCCGGATGGCGCTATTGCCGGCGCGCAACTCGAATCCGTTGCAACTCCCGGCCGAACTGCCGTTGATCTCGACTACCGGACTGCCCGCGTAACCGGACTGAGAGGTGCCGTCAATCAGCACCGGGCGAGTGAGGAACGGCAGCAAGCTGGCTGGGGTGATCGTGTGGACGCCATGGCCGGAAAGGCTGAACTGAATGACCGTGACGGAGTTCGAGCTGGCATTGGCATCCAGCATCGCCTGGCGCAGTGAACCGCCGCCGGAATCCTTGGTGTTGCTCACCGTGTTGGTGCCAACGGTGGCCGGAGCGGAATTGATGGCGCAGATGAAGCTGACTAATACACAGAAGACCAGCAGGGGACACGACGAAGTTTTCACAGCACTTGCACTCAATCTGGAAGCTGCGCGAATGGTAACAATGGCGAGTGATTGTGTCAATGCGCCACCTGGGAGCGCGGGCATCTTGCCCGCGAGTCGGGCGAGGGGGAATTTATGATTTATGATTTGGGAATGGACCGCCGCTCGCACGCAGGGCTTCGACCAGTCTTGGCAGCGCTCCCCGCCATCGAAACGCTGCTACGCGGCGAGTCGGCGCGGCGAGTAAAATGGAGGACGAAGTGATTGGCCAATGCGTCCATTATCCGTTTCAGTGCGATTCAAAGCCACCGGGTGAACCCCTCCCGCCTCTTTCCAGTGCCGCGACCAACTCCTTAAGATTCGAAAACACGAAGTCAGGTGTGACCGTCGCCCGTCGGGCCAGCCCTCTGCCGGCCAGCAGACTGGGCCGGTTGATCCAGGCCGTCCGGAACCCGAGCGCTTGGCCGGCACATGATCGTGATAGAGGCCGTGATCACGTGATCGAACCGGATTTGCAGCCGCCGTTGCGTCCCCGCAAACAGCGCGTCATCCGTGTTCGATATGATCGCCAGCCTAAATCTCGTTGATAGCCGGCGCAGCGCCTCGATCGTGTCCGCAAAAGGTGGCGATCTGGGAAGCGAATCCGCGAGCAACCATGCTTCTGAGCCGGGACAAGGGTGAAATGGCTGAGTTGCCCTAGCTCGATGCAATCTTGTAGGCCATGCTGACGCTGACGACAACCGAAATAATGCTGATGATCGGAAACTCTCCATACATGAGGTACAGCGTGCCCACAACTGCCGGCGCAGCGATGCCGCCACAAATATAGCCAAGCGTTTCATCGCCGCCTTTGGCGAGTAGCTTGGCGAAAAAACCGGTCAAAATGCCGATTCCGACACCCAATAATGGGAAGCGAAATCCGGCCAGCTTGTAAAAGGCGTACATCGCGCCAATGCCCGCCGCAGCACCCAGGATTGCGCCCACAACTCCTTTGCCCAGGTTCGAGCCGTCGCTGAACGCAGTTGTATTCGGATTTTCGATAATGTTCATAGGCTGTAAATCAGCAGGATGGGTGCCACGGGCGGCGCTTGGTATATTGACCCATAGACACAGGCGTTATAAGGGGCTTTATTAGCATTAGCTCGGGAGGTTATGTATTGGCCCGGGCAGCCGAAAGGAGAGATTAAATGAGCAGATTCATCACCGTTCTCATTCCCGTGATCTGGCTGGTCACCGCAGGCCAGACCCAAGCCCAGACCAACACCCCCGCGCCGTCTCGCAAGCATAATGCCGAGCCAACCGGCGCCGATGAGCGGTTAAACCGGCTTGCCGAAGAACTCAAATTGAGTGATGAACAAAAAGTCAAAGTCCAGGCCGCGTTTGAAGAAATGCGGGACAAAATTCAAGGCGCTATCCTTGAGGCACGGACAAACGTCGAGTCGCGCTTGCGCAAGGCCTTGAGCCCTGAACAGTACGAAAAGCTCGAAAACCTGCTCGAACAGCGCCCGCGATCATCCAGCCGCCACCCTGAAGACGGCCAATCAGGGACTAATCAAAACAGTTCTGCCCCTCTGCTTGATCGGAGCGCCAATACGCATCTGTAGCCATCGGCGGGACTAACCGCGTTTGCGACCCGCCGGCTACTCCCCAATAATCTTCACCATGGCCCGCTTCCTTCTCCGGCCGTCGAACTCGCCGTAAAAAATCTGTTCCCAGGGTCCGAAATCGAGTTTGCCTTTGGTGATGGCCACCACCACCTCGCGGCCCATGATTTGGCGTTTGAGATGGGCGTCGGCGTTGTCCTCTCCCGTGCGGTTATGCTGATATTGTGAGGTTGGCGCGTGCGGCGCCAGCTTCTCCAGCCAGATTTCGTAATCGTGGTGCAGGCCGCTTTCGTCATCGTTTATGAAAACGGAGGCGGTGATGTGCATGGCGTTGACCAGGCATAAACCTTCCTGCACCCCGCTTTTACGGACTAATTCTTCAACCGTCCGCGTAATATTCACAAAACCCCGGCGAGCGGGCACTTCAAACCACAAATGTTCGGTCAGGCTTTTCATGATTTAAAGTTCAAGGGTCCGAGTTCAAGGTTCAAAGTTCAAGGTTCAAAGTTTTCGGCCGCAAACTCTTCCATCTGCCCCATGTATCTCAATGTAACCATGTAACCATGTAACCTATTTAACCTATTTAGCTTAATTAACCTCTTTCGCCGCTTCCGCCATGTTTCGCCGTATCCGCGCCAACTGGCATTGCGGCTGCTCAGAATAGCTCCGAAGTCCTTGAAGTACCCAGGCGCAGGCATTGCGCCCGGAGAACACAAGCTCAAGAACAGGCAACTGAAGCAACCCTGCCAAATTTTGAGACAGGGACAGAGAAGAAAATCGGCAGCCCCGAAGGCCTTCGTGGCAAACCAAATACGAAAGAATATGAATGCGAAACAAACGATGCGGTATTTTGTGCCATCTCAAACGGGTGCTGGGCGCTTGGCCCGGGCCGGGCAGGCCATCACGCGCGCGGCTCTGCTCCTGGCGCTGCTCTGTCCACTGGCCACGCAGGCCGTAGGCTACCGGCTCCCAAACCAGGATCCGGACGCCATTGCGCGCGGGAACGCTTTCGTTGCCACTGCGGATAATCCTTCTGCCATCTATTACAACCCCGCAGGAATTACCCAGCTCGATGGCCAGCAAGCTCGCGCCGGCCTTTACCTCGTCTCAGGCGGTTACACCTATGACGCGCCCAATGGCAAGGAATACAAAGCCGACTCGGCCTATCAACCCGTGCCGCAACTGTATTACGTTATCTCCCCGAAAGAGCTTCCCTTAAGCTTCGGGCTGGGCGTCTATGCTCCTTATGGCCTCTCGTTGGATTGGGGACGAAATACGTCGTTCAATACTATCGCCGAGAAGGGCAAGCTCGAATACATCAGCATAAATCCGGTAGTGGCCTGGAAAGCGCTGCCGACGCTTTCGTTCGCGATCGGGCCCACGATCAACTACTCGAAAGCGAAATTCGAACGAGCCATCGGCCTACTGCCCTCGCCCCCATTCCCGGCTGAAGGCGGCCATTTTTCCGTCGAAGGCGACGGCTGGGGCTATGGCCTCAATGCAGGAGTGCGGTGGCAACCTTCCGAAACCCTGGCCTTCGGCATCAACTATCGTTTGGCAACCGATGTGGACTACGACGGCTCATCGAGCACCACTCCCTCGCCTCCGTTGCCGGCATCGGTTTCAACGACCGCCTCAATCCATTTTCCGCAGTTCATCGTAGGCGGCATTTCCTACCGGCCTTCTGACAATTGGAACCTGGAGTTCAACCTGGATTGGACCGACTGGGACAGCGTCAACAGCATCCCGATCAACCATACGGCATTCGGGAATACCGCCCTTGCCTTGAACTACCATTCCAGCTTCATGTATGAGTTTGGCGCCACCCGCCAGCTCGGCAGAGGCTACTTCGCAAGCATCGGCTATTTCTACAGCGAGAATTCCAGTCCGGACAAATATTTCAATCCGATCATTCCTGACACGGATCTGCACCTGGGCAGCCTCGGCGGAGGCTACCGAGGCACGCGTTGGGGTTGGTCTGCCGCCTGGCACTTCGGCTACAACCCTGGCCGCACAGTGGAAGGAAGCCCGGTTTCCATGACCGGCCAAACCGCCGACGGCCGCTACCACGTCTTCAACAACGGCTTCAACGTGGCCGTGACGCTGAAGTTCTGAATGAGAGCAGTCAAAGGCGACATGAGCCTTCGACACCTGAAGCTGCGCTGCTGTGGACTCCTTCTCTTGACGGGAGTGGTGGTCATGACATCGTACGCATCTTGGAAAATGGGAGACCAGAATGTTTTAACTGTCGCCCATGGCGATCTTCAATATGTGAGCGACTGGGACGGCCTTGTCCACCATCTGCAACTCCTTGCTCCATTGCTGGTGCTTGCCATGTCTTTGTTCATGGCCAGAGGAAGCAGAATGGCTCATTGGTGCGCAGGTGTTCTTGGTGGCGTCTGCCTTTCGACAATCATCTTTCGCTATGCAGCGCGGCCCGGATCTGCATGGTATGACTGGTACAGCCTTCGGCCTTTCCTCTACGGATATTGGCTGGATTACCTCGTCGCAGCACAGTTTGTTACTGCGCTTTTCTTGCTTTTCGAAGTTCTCCGAGACCGGCGCAAGGGGGCGGAACAGATCACGGTTCCAGATCTTCCAGCCTGATCCCCTTGCCTGCGCGAAGGCTGCGTCTAGCTATGCTCTGACCTCTGACTTCTGACCTCTTCCCCTTTGCGTCTTTGCTTCTTTGCGCCTTCGCGTTAAAGCTGTCCGCCTTTGCGTTAAGACTTAAGCCGTCAGGTAAGCAGGCTCCTCCGAAATATCCATCTCGATTTCCTTCAACCAATTGGCCAGCCACGCCTTCGGAACCTTTGGACTGGTAGTCAGGTCAGGATGAGCCTGGATGGTAAGAGTCAGCCGGTTTTGGAAAGTCACACATCCGGCGCCCACAAGCTGACAGCGCAGCACCGGCGGACTAAAGAACCAATCTCCAGTGCAATCCGGGTTATTGATCTTTTTCTCCGCGTCCCACTCTCCCAGGTTTGAGAACCCGCCCAGATTCCATTGGGACATCGCCAAACCTTTGGTGATCAGGAATCGCCGCATCCCCTCGGTAATCATCGGGCCCGTGTGATACGCAAACCAGTTCGCCCAGTGCTCACCTCTGCCCAGGGCCGCGTAGATGTTCTTATGGATATTCTTTACGGTTTCGTAAGATTTCACCCTTACTCCCACGTAGCTGGAATGGTTGGCAATATCAGACCCGCGCGACACTTTGCCCCTGAGATTCACTGGAACCATCCACGGCACGACCGAAGACTGGTCCTGGAGGAAAGGGCGAATCGCTTTCGTGAGATGCTTGAGCAGAAATGAGTTTACCGTCACGCCACCCTTTCGGCACACGCGCCGGATCTGGACGGTGGTAGGCTCGCTAAACGCATGCCACGCCACGGCGGGAGGTGGTTGCGGGCCAATGTCCGGCAGCGCCGGCCCGCGCTCCATCTCAAGCCATTTCAATGGCCGCCGGGGCTTCAGGTACTTGGGAAAAGCACGCACCGCGCATAAGGCGGAAGGGCCGGCCGGGTGCTTTAACTGCAAGAGCCGCCCTACCTCAGCCCCGCGCTCGCGAAGAATCTTTGCCAAACCGCCGATTCCATCAACCTCCGAATGAGGCAGAAAAGTCCATTCCGGCTCGCTACTACCCGGCCGCACACGGCCAAAGCGTATCCCGATAAATTCGCCGACAGCCTCGGCGGAGCTGAACCATGGGCGGATGGCATCTCTGGGTTCTTTTGGCATAGAATGGCAGATTTTTAACGATTTTAACTGAACTCGTCAATTAGGCTTTCTGCTTCAAACTGGCCGTTTATAGCTTTTTTGATGCCAGTTTTTGGACAGTTTAGGGGCGCGGACAGCCTTGTCCGCACATGCAGCCAAGGTAATGAGGCTTTGATGCTTTCCCTGACCTCCGACCTTTGTCTTCTGTCCTCTGACCTCTGACTTCCGACCTCTGACCTCCGACCTCTGACCTCTGACCTCTCACCCCATCGTGAGCACCACTCGGAATCGCGCTTTGCCGCTCATCATCCGGATATAGGCTTCACTGACGCGATCGAACGGATAGGTTTCGTTCATCGAACGCACGCCCGTAAGCACACTGAAGCCAAGGGTATCCTGCGAATCCACGGCGGTGCCCGAATACCAGCCCTTGATCGAGCGCTTGCCGGTAATCAGCACCAACGGCGACACGGTCAGGTTGTCTGCGGCGCCGATTACCATCAATGTGCCGTTCGGCCCGAGGCCGCTCTGGACCGCGCTCATGGCCTGGCCGCTGGTTACGGTAGCCAGGATCGCCTTTGCACCGCCCAGTTTCTGCAACTCCGCGGCGGGATCCTGCGTCTGGCTGTTGATATAGTGATGCGCTCCGAGTTTTTGAGCCAAGGGGCCTTTATCGTCTCCGCGCGCGATGCCCACTGTGCGAAATCCCATTTTGACAGCGTATTGCACCCCCAAATGTCCAAGTCCTCCAAGCCCGAGAACAGCGACCAGGTCGCCTGGCCGCGCCCCGCTGTTGCGCAGTGCGTTGTAAGTGGTGATCCCCGCGCACATTAACGGCGCTGCCTCGACCGGCGTCAACTCGTCGGGCACAAGCGCCACCGCGACGCTTGGAGCGACCATGTACTGGGCGTAACCGCCGTCGAAAGAAATGCCCGTGACCTGGAGTGCCACTTTGCAGGCAAAGAAATCCCCGGCCCGACAGTTGTCGCAATGCCCGCAATGGCCTCCGTGCCAACCCACGCCCACACGCTGGCCGACTTTCCATTGCGTAACACCAGGGCCAAGGGCATCGACCACCCCAACGACTTCATGGCCGGGCACGCGAGGGTATTGCAGGCCCGGCCAATGGCCTTCCTTGACGAGGGAATCGCTGTGGCAAATGCCGCAGGCCTGAACTTTGATTCGCACCTGGTCATTGCCAGGCTGAGGGATTTCACGTTCAACGATTTCGAAATTGCCGCCTGGGCGGCCCACTTGTGCAGCGCGCATTTTTGGCATAGAAACTCCGGATTAAGCTCATCTATTTTAACGCAAAGACGCAAAGACGCAAAGGCGCAGGGCTTCTGCAGCCGTAGTAATTTTTATAGGCTGGATGGGCTGGATCAGAGCTTCCCCACCGCCCGTTCAAGAAAGGCAAAAGAGGAGCGCACAACTCTGTTGTGCGTGGCTGTTGGCTGCGTTTTCCCTCAGGAGCCACGAACGACTCGCACAACAGAGTTGTGCGCTCCGGTCTTGAACGCACCCTGAGTCCCCCCAGGGTCGGCTCTGCCGAGAAAGACCCCTCACCCCGGCCCTCTCCCCTTCCGAAGGGGAGAGGGAGAATCGCCGGCCGGTTATCCTGCAAAGGCAAGTTTGGGGGTTCAATGCGCGGAAATGTCCGGGGAATTTTTATGTCGGCTGATACAGGCATTTTCACTTTGGGGTCCATACCCCAATAGAACGATGGCCCCATTGCGCTAGGGTGAGGTTCTTATGAAGACTAAAGTGAAATATATTCCGGAAAACTTCCACGCCGTTACGCCGTATCTCACCGTGAAAAACGCGGCCAAGGCCATTGAGTTCTACAAACGCGGGCTCGGCGCGCGCGAACGCGTCCGTATGCCGATGCCCGACGGCAAAATAGCGCACGCGGAATTGCAGATTGGAGACTCGATTATCATGCTGGGCGAAGAATGTCCCGAGCATGGAAGCGTCTCTCCGCAAACCCTCGAAGGATCGCCAGTGACGTTGTCCCTGTATGTAGAAAACGTAGATAACGCGTTCAACCAGGCCGTGGGTGCAGGCGCCTCAGTGAAGGAGCCCGTCGAGAACAAGTTCTGGGGAGATCGCGCCGGTTCGGTCACTGACCCGTTCGGGCACAGGTGGATGCTCATGACTCACGTCGAAGACGTGCCTCCCGATCAGATGAAGCAGCGAATGGCGGAGGCGTTCTCGATGGCCTCAGCAGACAACAGAAAATGAAAGGGCGCTCAACCGGTAGTTAAACCGCGGGTGCAATTATTTCAGTCGGCCATTGATGGGCGGTCCCAGGAAAAGCGGTCCCGATTGGGATCGGGACCGCACTCCAAGACGCTGCCGCGATTTTCGTGCTTTCTCCAAAAAGCCGAAGGTTTTGGAGTGCGGCAGCCCTCTGCCGCTTTTGCTTCAAACGGCTTGTGCGACTGACAGATTTAATAGCACCCTTAAACCGCTTCTGTGGCCACGGGTATCAGGGCCTTCAACCTGGGATGAATGACCCTGCGCCACCAGGGCGGCAGGAAGACCACGGCAATGGCCCAGAAATAGCCGACGGGGAGTTTGGGAGCTTCCGGTTCGGTGGCCAGCAAGTAATAAGGCTTCACCGCCAGGTGATGGTAGGAGTGATGGCCCACCCGGAAGCTTACGTAGCTCGAGAAGAAATGATACGTATCCCATGAGTGTTCGGCCGCCGCTTTCTCGTATTCCCCATCTCTTTGCTGCCGCATCAGACCGTAGTGCTGGATGTAGTTGACCGACTCGAGGACGATGTGGGAACCAAGGACCTGCGCCAGATAGAATAAAAGCCCCGCGATGCCAAAGAAAAAATAGAGACCGGCCAACATCGCAAGCTGAACCATCGCGTAGAGGATCATCTTGTTGCGCAAAACGCGCAAACTACTGGCGCGGTCTGACCCGGTCAGATGCTTCGATTCGATTTCCCAGCATCGAATTGCGCTGCCGGGGATCGTGCGGAAAATGTACGAGTAAATGCTCTCATTGAGCCATGCTGTGTTTTCGTCGTGGTCGGTGCTCGTGTGAACGTGATGGCTGCGGACATGAATCAGCTTGTAGTGGGGATAACACAAGAAACAGGTAACGATCCGCTGCAACACCTGGTCAATTCTGGTTTTTCCGTGCAACAGCTCGTGCGCCGCGGCAAAGCCGATTCCACCCAGCAAGCTGCATGAGCCAATCAGCATGGCTGTTTCCACGGCTGTGAATCGTTCTATCGTCATTGCCAGGTACAGCACAAATCCCATGTAAAGGAGCGCATAAAGACGGGGGTTCCAATTCAGCAAAGAAATCTCCGCCCGGGGGAGGTCGGCTTTCTCAAAATGCGCCGTGTCTTGCCAACCGGTGATCAAATCCAGCAGCGGCACAACCACCTGCAGGAATACTGGTATTATCAACAGCCAATAGCCGCCGCGATGAATTCCCAGTGCAAACATTGGAAACAACAAAAGGGGAAACAGGCAAAAAGCCACATGCCAGAATTTGCCCAATCTGGCGGCGTGGTCCGCTGCGTTTGATCGCACAGGCTTGACCGCGACGTTTTGCTCCAGCGACAAGTTAATTTGGGTATTCATGGGAACTATATATGAAAACCAAAGCGGCCGGTCAACGGTAGAAGCGACAGACGATAATAAGCTGGGTAATGGCAAGACACGGCTGTCGGGCTTATCCAACCGCGGTTAATCACACCCGCCTGCCGCGTCAGCCGAATCCTGCTCTTTCTTTTTGTTGCATTGCGGTGCATCCTGTTGTTTTGCGCGGACCAGCCTGCCCCAGTCTTCGGCCGGGTAAGCGATGGCATCCGCGCTCCTTAGACAATGCCAGAGTTTCTTTCGATTGGTTTATGAATCGGCAGCGAGGCAGCGCGAACACAACCTCCGAGCGAACACGACGCACTTCTTAGTATGGGAGCTACAGGCTGGAATTATTTTGTGCCTTACGAGGCAAACGTTGAAGCTGCTCTGCAGAAGCTGAGGGCGGACGTATTCAAAAGTGGCAAATACGGCCAGGCGCAGGCCTTGCCACCAGAGCTCTTGGCCAGCCTGCCACCGGACGCCAGGCAGGCCTGGGAGAACCTGCGCGAACTGGAGGCGCAGCGGCTTGGCGGGCCAGCGAGAAAATTCGGCACCATTGATGAGCTTTTGGAAGCGGCCGCGGAAGACGGGACCCACTCGATTCTGGACATTCAATGCACAGCCTCCGAGCCGGATTTCGGAGTCGCATGGCCGGCACCGGACGAGGTAGTGCGGCGAGTGTACGGAACTGAGCGCCCCAGCCGTGCCCAGATCGAAGCTCAGCAGGGAAACATTTCTGAAGCATTGGAATTGGAGAGATGGCAGGCAGTGTACGTGCTGGTGTATGATCAGGGAAAACCAGCCGAGATTTATTTTGAGGGAGTATCTGGTGACTAAGTCTCATAACACTTGCGGGGTGCTGTTCACCTTCACTGCCCTTCTCTGCTTCTACCCGGCCTGCTTTTCTACCGACGCGCCAACCAGCGGCAGGACAACCAATCAGCTCGGCGAAAGGCTCATTTTGCTGAAATCTGGCGAATCGAATAAATCCGGGCTGGTTTCGTATGGTCTTTATTGTGTAGTGAGCGGCTCTCGCGCTGCCTCCAATGCTCCACCCGGAGGCGATCTGGTGCTCGTAATGCGAAACAACGGAGCCAAGTGGATCGACCTGGACCATGTCACAGTCGAGGATTTCAGCCTGCTGGATGCACAGGGCAAGCAGATGAAGCTCTATTTGTGGAGTTCACCGCGTGGCATGGCCTACGGAGACTCTGACGTGTTTCACTTGATCGTGCATCACTCTACAGATTCCCCGCAGCCTTGGATATTGCGCTTCAAATCCAAGCCCAAAGCTTTTGTGCCAGTGGATCTTTCAATTACAGGCATTGAGCCTCGGAAGTCTGGGAGCACCGCCACACTTGATGCGGACAGTTTGGGCACGCTTCTGAATTCAGCTAAGCCATGGCCTGGCATGGGCACTAACTACCCACGGTCTAGCTGGAGCCAACTGGTCCGCGTCGCCGAGATTATTCAACACAGTCCTCCTGCTGCAGTTGAGAAGGTGCTGCACGAGTATCAGTTTAAAGATGGTGACGAGGAAGTAGATCCGCGACGGTTGATGGAACAACTCGATCGGGACAGCAAACTCTTCCTTCTTATGCGGATTATTTTTAATTTGCCTGAGGCAGCGCCCGAAAAAAAAGAAAATCGGTTTGTCTCTGATGGTTGGATGTCGCGATGGAATAAGTCAGGCCAAGGAACTGAGCCTAGGAACACAATTAACCTCGCTTGGCCGATCACCTGGCAAGCTGGAAACCCGAGACTCCTTACCGGTTCCAGCGGTTATCAGGGTCAACGCTACGACGCGGCCGCGGAGTATGCCTTCTACCAGCAGAGATTTAGTTTCCGTGATCTTTCTGAATTTAAGGAGGAAGCGAAAAGTAAGTGAGCGCGAGAGGCCGAATATCGTTATTGCATTACGCCGCTCGCTTCAGCGGCTGTGGCTGAGCTTAGACCAAACTGACCTGCTCCTTATGAAGACGGTTGTCTTTGCGTCAGTTTTCGCAGTTTTGGAGTCGTGCGCTCCTGCTGAGTCTGTTCACCAGTTGTTCGCAAAAGGCCCGGACGCGGTCACATTGGAGTTCGTTCAAACGAACCTTGCTCCTGTGGACCAGCAGGATGACTACAAATGCACCACGCTCCATTACGCGGCACGATACGGAAGGATTGAGACTGCGAAATGGCTCATTGCCCATGAAGCTGACGTGAATACCGTTTCATACAATCAGTTTACGCCGATGCACATGGTAAGCGACGCCAAGCTGGCGCAGCTTCTGATTAAGGCTGGCGCAGACCTTGGAAAGAAGGACGCCTGGGGCAAGACGCCCCTGCAGAACGCTGCCGAAGAGCGTCGCACCAATGTATGCGAGGCAATTCTCGCCTCAGGGTTTCCGATTGACCTGTCCTCTGCCTTGAGGCTCGAAAAGCGCGACTTGGCGAAGAAGATGATTAGAGACAACCCGAAAATGGTGAAGATCGTCGAGGTGGGTTCCGATCTTTGGAACGACACCTCACCCTTGGGTGTCGCGGCAACGCAGGGCGATCAGGAGTTGGTTCGGTTGCTGCTGAAAGCAGGCGCTCCGGTGAATGCCGTGACAGATAGACCAACCACGGGGGGTATGACGGCTCTTTGCAACGCAGTTTGGGCAGGACATTACGAGGTCGCCAAGATCTTATGCGAGGCTGGGGCGGAATGCAACATGACCGGTGGAAAGTTTTATCCCCGGTTGCTGGATTATGCGCTGAGACACTCAGACAGGAAGACGGTGAGCTTATTGGTTAAATATGGAGCGACCCCAGGCATCAAAGGACGCCATGCCGGGGCAGAGTCACGAACCTGGGCCTTTAATTCTCCAATCGGGCGCATCGGCGTCAACGAAACCGTCCACTGGACGGATGCCGCAGGTCAGGAGATTGGCTTGTGGGAAAGTGACCGAGAAGACAAGCCGACTGATAAGCGGCGCTGCCAAATAAAAGTCTTGCTCGGCGCTAGTAGGCCTTTCTCAATACCGCTGTCGCTTGCGGGCGTTGCGGGCGTTGCCGCCGCTGGGACAGCCCTGCTCTGCATTGGACTCCTTATGAGTTTGCGCGTATTTCGGCACCGAACACAGAACCCGCGATCGCTCCGGCACCTTGCATCGCCTCCTGGCTGAGGGCATCATTACCTTTATGCGCCGCTCTGTTGTCATCCTGATCGCGTGGGCAATGGGTTGGTTGGTTTATATGATTGCGATGGTGATGACGGTATATGATGGAGTTCTCTCGCTCTTGTTTCAGCCAATTATGGCGGCCTTCTTCAGCGCGGCGTTTGTGGGAATTGCGCTCCTCATTGGACTAATTCTGCGTATCCCAGCAATTAGCAGGGCCTGGCGTTCGAGTCGCTTGATAGCCGTTGGGCTTGCCGCGCTGAGCGTTTTCCTAATGCTTTTTGGCTCCTCCATGGGTTTGACTCAAACTCTGACCGACTACAGAACGGGCAGTCATTTCGTAAGCTTGCATTGGGCTGTTGCATTTGGGTCCTATTTCGTTCTGCTGTTCGCGATTGCAAACTTTCCGCTTCGGAAAGCAGGTGCCCCCTAATGAAACCAAAGCCGGAGCCGGAACCGAGCAAACCGCCGCCGCGACCACCATGTGGTCCGAAGGTGGCCACTGGCTTTGGCGACGATGACCCGGACCCGAGGAGCAAACTGAAGAAGGAGAGCGTTCGCATCAACTTGCCTCCGAAACCTTCCCCGGCAGTAACGATCAAGTTCCCGCCGACGAAGACATGATCTTGCTCTATATGCACTCCACGACACTTCGGTATGCGTAAGGAAAGAAGAGCAGTCCTGCCATGAAGAAGCTCAATGGTTCGTCGGGAAACAGCGAACCGGAATGGACTACGTCTGTAAAACACAGAAATGATGCAATGGTGAATCCAATTGTGACAACCACCCCAACTCCTCTGTTTTCCGTCAATGGACCGACCGGCGAGCCTGTTACGGAAAACAGCCAACATGCGAAAAGGAACGTAGCCCCGGAAAAAACTACTCCCTGCGCGAACGTCAGTTCGAAAAAGTATGCGAGCAGGGCGCCGAGAAAAGCAGCCCCTGCCAAAAAGCTCGGGACAACCCAACTGAACTTCGAACGAGCCAACATTGCTCCAAAAATTCCAATCACGTAACCAAGCCATGTGCCCACTACAATCACGCCTGCAAAGATTAGCAGTGCATTGATGGGCTCATTCGTACCCTTGAGCTGCTCGGACACATTCTGAATACCGTCGCAGATAGGCGTTGCGAAAAGGACGAGCAGCATGACGCCGACCCCTGCGCCTATAGACGCGCCGATATAGCCTGGACGCTGTTGGATCACGGAAGTGGTTTAAGAGTTCAACAAAATCCGCAAATGATTCTGGTTCGTGTTCATAATGTATTTGGACAGGGTTTACGAAAGAACGTCACTCGAAGGCTGGGCAGTAACCCATCTTGCACGCATTTTCCAGCCCAGTAGGGCGACAGATAATAGCCCAGCGTTTCAACGCTGGGGACGACCTCGCCCGAAGTCAGGCAAGTCCCGTCAGGGACGACATATCTCTGCCGTCCCTGACGGGACTTGTCGCACTCGAAGCCCCGTACCCACCGATGAATCGGTGGGCTATTCTCTGTCGCCCTGGCGGGCTAAATCGAAAATGCGTGTAAGGTGCAGAGTCCTCTGGCGCTTTGGGTCGTCTGGGGGGCAGGCAGGAACTTTCGGAACGGGAGGTGATGCGCACGGTTAAGGGCAAAAAGCCAAAGCGGCAGAGGACAGCCGCACTCCAAAAGCTTCGCCAGTGCGGGCGGCAACGAAAACGCGGAGCGTCTTGGAGTGCGCCAGTCCTCTTGACATGTCGCCGCACTCCAAAGCGGCTTGCGTTCCGCCACGAATGAGAACGTGTGAAGAAATCCCAAACCAATGTAGCAGCCGAGGTAACGAGGCTCTGAAATCCTTGCGGACAAGCAGGTTAAAGAAAATTAGAGCCTCGTTACCTCGGCTGCTACAATTCTCTCACACCTTCTGACCCATTACCTCACCGACCAATTTGTGCGTGGAATGTCGCACTGGCTGTGTTACTCTTGGTTCCGGTTCAATTAAGGGCACCGCCAGTATGCCTATGGAAACCACGATCGGACAAACGGTCCTCCGTCTCGTCACCGGCGATATTGCGGAGCAGGATACGGACGCGGTCGTCACGGCGGCTCATTGGCGGCTGAACAAAGGCGCCGGAACCGATGGTACTATTCATACCAAAGGTGGTCCTCAAATCTACGAGGAGTGCCGCCGCATTGGCTCCTGTCCAATCGGAGGCGCTGTGATAACGACTGGCGGAAACCTCAAGGCCCGGTTTGTCATCCATGCCGTGGGGCCGGTTTGGCGCGGCGGTGACGAAGAAGAACCCGAATTGCTCGCAAGCGCCTATCGAAGGAGCCTGGAGGTCGCGGTGGAAAACAACTTGCGCAGCATTTCGATCCCGTCCATTTCAACGGGTGCGTTTGGCTATCCGTTGAAACTGGCCGCGCCGATTGCATTGCAGACCATAGTTGATTTCTTACGAACAGCTCACCACGGCCTAAGCGAAGTGAGGATGGTTCTCTATCAGCGGGAGGACGACAGGGCTTATCCGCTTTTCAAGGCGGCGTTGGAACAAATACTGGCCGAGAAACCAAGTAACACGGATGAGAGTTGAGAGTTCAGCTTGCAAACGAGAACCAGTGGGTGGACGTGGCTCAGCTTCGGGTCGCTGGATGCTCTGGTGCCTCACGTTGTTTCTGAGCTGGCTGGTTGTTGGCATCCCCGGTTGTGCTCGGCCTGGCGGACCTGGTGCTCGGCCACAGGAGTTTGCGGAGTGGGCTCAAAAGTTCAAAGACAAAGCAGGCCGCGATAGACGTGCAGAGGGTGAGAAGATTCAGAGTCTTCTGCCGCACTGTCCGAAGACTTGGGAGAAGGACATAGGCACAGGCATATTGATGGCCTTTGACTATACACAGCCGTCATACAAGCTTACCAAACCAGAATTGTTTCGCGTGTTGGGTCAGCCCGATGGTTCCTACAACGACAGCGTTTACTTCCTGCTCGATCACGACACCAACAATATGCTTTGGGAGATCTCAGTTGATTTTCATGATGATTACGTGGTTAGCTCGATCATCTTTGGGGTTCCTCAAAAGGACAGATGATCTTACCATCCCGTCTGACACCGCGCTGGAGTCGACGGCCACTGCGCCATTAAATTCGGGTTGCGCCTTGAGATTTGAGGGACCAAATTGCAAACGAGAGTTCTACCCGTAGGCGGCAAATGCGCTCATTGCGATTCATACTGGTTGCAGTTGTGGTAATGGCTTTTATTCTCGGGCTTTGCTGGCTCCTGCCGATAATGTTTGAGTCTCACTACATTCGACTGCAGCACAAAAGCCCCAAATATTATTCGAATCTTGCCGCGGCATGCGATTCTATTCTGGCCAAGCATCCCTCAGGCACAAACAAGGTGAGTTGGATTCCTGTCACGGACCCATCACTGCCGAAGGCTGTCAGAGACTTGCATCCTCTCAAACTTCAGGTTAATCCTCAGCGAGTCTGGATGCTTTTGGACAGCGACAGCCGTGCTGGAATCGGTTTGGAGTGGCAGCCCAAATGGGACGACACGAATGTCTGGAAGCTGGATATTCTTGGGGAGAGTCTGGAAACAGTACTCTATTCGGTCAGGCGGAGTACGCCTGGTAACACAGTGCTGGAGGCGACCGGAACAAAGTAGAAACGACACCATGAAATGAACCCCTTATGCAGGAATACGGGGTGCGCTTTCTCTTCGATTTGGAGGCCGGTGGTGCCGCGTCGCTAACAATCGAGGTTCGACAATGAAAACCGCCATCCTATCACTTTGTGCCTTCACGGTGCTGCAAGCATGCGCGCATGCTGGGATTGAGACCGATATGCCATCAACAAATCGGGTAATTCTGAAATCGGGAGATTGGAAGCCTTCCGAGACTGAAACGCAAAAGGCTCTTGCGGCCGTCGGAACCTTCCTCGTTGAGCCAAACTTAAAGCACCAGAACGAGATCGCGAAGATACTCGGGAATCTAAAGAATTACCGGGTCCAGTTCGTCGGCGTCACCAGGGGAGGGAGGAAGTTCATCTGGTGCAACTTCTTTCCCGCCCGAGGCAACGGTGAGGACGACTTTCCGTACTGGAAGCGCCAGAAGGTCGAAGTAATGGACGGTGGTTTCTGGTTCTGGCACATTGATTTTGATCCAAACACCGGGAAGTGCATGAATTTTGCCTCCAATGGTTACGCATAACTTCTGAACGGCTTATGAAATTCCCTGTTTCGCTCGCTTGCGCCCTTTCCGCGATTCTTTTGGCCGGCTGTGCGGGACGCAAACAGTTTCACCACCAAGAGTCCCTCCGTCGTGATGCGAACTGGCCGAAAATCCGAGCCGCAGCCGAACTGGAGGTCGCGCGCCGTGAGGGAAACACCCGCTGGTCGCATGCCGCATACTTCGCCCCGCACGAGCACACGAACGAAGTTTGGTATGTTGTAGCCTCAGCCGCTTATCCAACATACGGCGACAGGATCGATATTCTCGCTGGAGACACCGGCGAGATCTTGTCCTACTCCCCCCCGCTATGATTCTCATCCTAGATAGAACATATGTTACGACTTGTTCTCAAGTTGTTAGTGATGTTCTCCCTGGCAGCTATCAACGTCGGATGCGCTAGTCATGATCCGGTTTTACGCATCGGCGGCCAAATCTATAAGATTGACCCGCAGGAGACCAGGGCGAGTGATCCGGCCCTGCAGCTAACCAATCAAATCAAGGCGGAGCAGCCAAGACCAGGCCTTGCCCCAAATTATACAAGGGCTGACTTGACCAACAATTCGGTCCCTATACTCACAGAAAGAGGTCCTGTTCTCGATGCCCCGTTGTTCAAGACCTACGACAAGAAGCTCGTTGATGCCATTCTGCTCCACTGGTACAATCTTCTGGACGAGGACCCAAGGAGTTGGCAAAGGCGGTCAGGCGAAGTGGTCGTTGAGTTCCGTCTGCACGCGAATGGAGAAGTGTCCGATCTCGGAGTTACTCACAACACTTCGGATGCACTTATTGACGAGGCTGAAAACGCAGCCCTTACTTGTCTGAAAGCCGTCCAAGAGTCCGCCCCTTTCGCGCCTTTACCGCCGGAAATGCGGGTGCTCGTCGGAAACGTCCGCAGGATCCAAATTACTTTTAAGTATGAGCCCTAAAATGGTCGCTAACACGATGCCTCCGCCTCGGGTGCGAGCCAGCCGTTCTGCCTGTAGCGCGTTTGTTGCTCAACATACGGTTACTGTCCTTCTCGCGATTGCTTCATGCGTTCGCGTGGGAGCGGAGGAGCGGAAATTCGTCGAGCAATTCAAAATAAGGGCCACGGTGCAGGATGTGACAAAATTGCGAGAATTCACGGGCTCGGTTATCCAAACGCACTTCGATCCGCGCTATGTTATCACTCTACGCATCGCTTCGGTCACACCTCCGCTGTTTAGTCTTACGAATGAGCTTCGCCATTCACAGCCCGGCGCTGCTATTCAGGGGAGAGACGCCGCAGGGAAAGACCTTGGATTTCGTAGTGTCGCGAGAGTCGCAGGCAGGAAGAGTACGTTTTTTCGGGTTGCAAGTAGATAGCCAGGACGTCCAGCCAGGCGGTGCAGCAAACGGGAGCCTTCCAGTTCGCAATGGGATGTTTCAAGACGCCGCGAAGCTCAGGCAAGATTGGAAACTGCGCGTCATGCAGGCGATCCAAGATGCGAAAAAGGCAGGATTAATTTCACCCAAAGGCGGTTTTTATCACAAAGAGGTAGTGATTTTGGACGCCCTCCTTGATCAAGCACCGGCCAACGTGGCCGAGGATGAGTTCCGAAGAATCTGTGCAAACCCAGTGCGAGATAGGTGGGACTCAGAAGATGAGTTGGACAAGAGTTACGACCACGTCCTTATGGTAGCTTTCTTCTATCGCAGTAGCGAACGCAAGGACCGACAGCGCCTCACAACGCTATTGTGTCATCACTGCCCTCAGTATCTCGGTTATGCCGCTTCTGAATTTTACCTTGTCTCCACGTGGCCGGAATCCATCGAGTGCTTCTTTGATTGCTACACTGCAGCGAAGTCGGCAGGAGTTCAGAAGAACGTAGTCTCGTGTCTTGGGCGTGCTTTCCCCGCTCTACGTGATCGTTTTCCGGCAGACCGCGAATTCGTGCAGGAAGCACGAAACTGGTATATGTCGAATCGGAGCAACCTCCAGATCAATTATAGGTATGTCCACGTAGCAGCACAGCCCCCACCAGAGCCAGGACTAGATGTGACGAACCTTTTCCTCTATAAGCCGAAATGACTGTCATCATGGTGTATGCGTATTACGGGTCCAAGTAACCCATTCCAGTCGCCGTTCAGGTTGAAAGTTTTGTTGGCTGTAGCCATATCCATGCTGCTTTTTCCAACCGCGGCCTTTGCCAAACGCGCTGCTCCCCATCCTGTTCCTCCTGTCATCTGGCACGGAATTGAGTACCGCGCTCCTCTGGATCACATGGGCCACGTTCAAGCTTTTGACCAGGCATCAGGCCGCCTGCTCTGGGACAGTACAGTTTACCACGTACTTATAGTTCCCTGGTGTGAGGAGGATGTTCAGTGGGTCTTTGTCTCATCCATGCAAATTCAGGATGGAAAGCTGTTGGTACGAAACGAAAAAGGGGAGAGTTTCGAGCTGGATCTGAAAACCGGTCGGGTGGCAGGGCAAATTCCCTGGTTCGCTTTGGCGATCGGCGCTCTCGTGGCTGTGGTGGCTTTTATTGTTTGGATTCGCAAGGGGCAGCGAATTGAAACTCCTTCGGCTTGATTTGACTGATCCGGTTCCCGGAGCGTCTCATTCTTTATCGAATCTACCGAACGAACTGCCCGCCTCGGACGTATAACTATTGTGCGCGTGTTTTTTTGTGAGCGGGCATGATGGGCAAGCTTAAAGAATCGCTCGCTGCGCTCTTTGCTGTTTCTGACGAGCAGGCGATGCGGCGGGTGCAGATGCACGACGACGAGCGGGCGTTTGCGCACCTGGTTAAAAAATGGCAAGGCCCGGTACGGCGCTTGTGCATTCGAATGTTGGGGGATGAACATCGGGGCGAAGATTTGGCCCAGGAGAGCTTTGCCCGCGTGTTTGCCCAGCGCAAGCATTACCGCCCGGATGGAAAGTTTGGGACCTGGCTTTGGCGGATTGCGTTGAACCTCTGCTACGACGAGCTGCGTCGGCGGCAGCGGTGGAAGCAGGTGTCTTTGGACTCCACCGACAGCGAGACGCTCGGCCTGCTGGAAAGCTTCGCCGAGCCGCAGATCGCGCCGGACCAGGCCCTGGTGAACCAGGAGCGCGCGGAATTGGTGCGCCGCGCCCTTTTAAGTTTGCCGGAGATTTACCGGGCGGTGTTGGTGCTGCGGCACTATGAGAATTTGAAATTTCGCGAGATCGCCGCCGTGCTCGGTCTGCCCGAAGGCACCGTTAAGTCCAGGATGGCTGAGGCGCTGACGCAAATGAGCCAACTGCTCAAGCCAAAGGTGGCGGCGGAGCCGCCGGGGCCACAAAAGAATTCCAATCGAATGAAAGAGAGTCTGATCGTATGAATCATCCAACCTCAGAGCAATTGATATCGTATTTTTACGATGAAGCCGGGCCCACAGAACGGGCCGAACTGAAAACGCACCTCCAAACATGCCAGCAGTGCGCCAGAAACCTGAACGCCTGGCGCAGCGCCCGGACGGACTTGAACGCCTGGAAAATGATGCCTAAGCGCGCCGGCAGCGCCGCGCCGTTGCCGGTCCTGAGATGGGCGCTGGCCGGGGCCGCCATGTTGTTGTGCTTTGGCCTGGGAGGATTTGCTTTCTCATGGAACTCCCGAGCACTCCCCGCGGCCCTCCAGGCCCGATTGCGGACGCAGATGCGCGCCGAAGCGCTGCAGGTCGCTCAAGCCGAGACGGAGCGGGCAAGGGACTCGATGGCCGCAGCCTGCGAGAAGCGCACGCGTGAGTTTGTGATGGCGTTCGCAAAGGAATCATACGCGCAGCAGCGAAAGGAAATCCGGGCTCTTTATGCGGCCCTGGACAAGATTGACTCGCAGAGGGCGGCCGATTACGTGGCTCTGAAAAAGGAGCTCGACACGCTGGCCGTCAACGCAGATGCGGAATTGCGATCAGCCGAGAACGGCCTGATCGAACTGGCGACTTTTACCCAAACCCCTGCTGTTTCACCGCAGGAATAAACAATCAATCCATTAACACTTATGAAATCATTGTATTCGTCCATTTTAGCGGGCGCCCTGGTCGCGGCCTCGGCGCAGTATTCATCGCACGGTCAGGATTCCCCTTCCTCTGGGGCATTGCGATCAGAGCCTTTAGCAAATGAACCTTTGGCCCAACAGCAGAATAATGTCGAGAAGCTCATTGACGAACTCAAACAGTCAGACTCAAAGGACGCGCAACGCCTCCTGGGCTGGCTCGAGGTCCCGCGCCGCTCGCCATCGGAAGAAAGCGTCCTGGCCGTCCGCTTCGAATCGATTGATCCCCGTGAGGGCGCGAACCTGGAGGCCGACCTGGCGGTGATGTCGCGCCTGCTGCGCAATGTCCTGAAAGAGAAGTTTGGAAGCGCGCATAGCTACGGAAAGGTCCTGGGTGTTGACGTTGCCTATGTGCCCGGGGCGCAACCCATACGGACCATGTACCTGGAAGGTTATGGGGCCTTGTTCCTTTTGAACGTTGGTTTTCCACTTCACGCCGCGCCGGCCGAGCCCGCGGACGCAAAACAAAAACGGAAGACGGATTCCGCCTGGGAGCAGGCTACCCGGGACTACTATGGCGAACCTTCACCCGACAAACTTTCCAATACCTATGCGCAAGCTTATGACGAACAAAAGGTCAGTGCCCTGAAAGCCGCGTTGATCGAGGGGCTGAAGAGCGCCTCAAACATCCGCGGCTTAAACGCAAAGGATTCCGTCACCATCTGCGTCTCAGGCAGCGCAAGTATCAGCGCCGTTCCTGTGCCCCGTTTGCCCGGCCAGAATGCGTTCGAGCCCGGCGCCAGGCCCTCACAGAGCCCCGATGCGATCACGCAACGCAGTTTTCTGACCTTACGCGCGACGAAGTCCGATATTGATGGCTTCGCGTCGGGCAAAATAAGTGCCGAGGAATTTTCCCGTACCGTCAAGCTCACGACCTACCTCGGGCCGGCTGGCCGATGGTCCGCTCCCGGGGCTCCCTATACCACCATGGCCCCTGGGGCAACGATGGCCCCATGAGATTGCAGCGGAAATGATCCCATGAATTGTCGCAGCATAGCATTGCCGGCGAACACCAAATCGGCCGAATCCTGTTCTTTCTTTTCGCTTCGTTCGCCTGCATCATGTTGGTTCGCGTGGACCAGCCAGCGCCCAGGCTTCGGCCCGGCAAGCGATGGCGTCCGCGCTCCTAGACGATGCCAGAATTTCTTTCGATTGGGATCCCGACCCGGAACCGCGCAGGGTTTCTGCGCGAGACGCTCACGGCTTTCGAGCAACAGATTCGGCGCGATAAAATCGCACCGGAAATCGTCCGCATCCGGATCTCCGATAATTGTTCAACCGACCCCACCCCCGAGGTCGCGAAGGAGTTTGCGGCACGCCTGCCCAACCTGACCTACCTGCGTAATCCCGAAAACATCGGCGGGGACAGGAACTTCCTGCGCTGCATAAAGCTTGCGGAGGGCGAGTATTGCTGGGTCGTAGGCGATGACGACATCATCAATCCCCATGCCCTGGAGCACGTGCTCAACGCCTTACATACCGAAAAGCCGGGGCTGATCATCGCTTTGGATACCAATTATCCCGCCAAACTGAAACGGCCAGCGCGCTTCGCAAGCTTTCGCGATCTAGCCGCCGAGTGCTCCCGGGTGAACCTGCACCTATTGGCAGAGCACAGCCTTATCACCTCGAACATTTACCGCACCGAGGTTTTTGATACCGCGTTCTCCGAAGCTATGATGCACACCTTTTACGCGCACATGTACGGCCTGGTTCATGGCCTGGCCAAACGCGGCGGTTCAGTTTATTTGCCCGATTCGCCGATCATCACCGTGCGCGAGCGCCGGGCTGCCGCCGTGGACGGCGTGTGGCCCGACATCATCGAGAAAGCGTGGGTGGATTATTTAACGTGGATGAAGCGCGAACTGGACCTGCCGGAAATGCACCCCGAGCAGATTCTGGAGTATGCGCGGAGAGTGCTTTTGCGCAAAATCATGCGCAATCCCGCCAAATACATCTCCAACAACCTGCCGTTTTTGCTCCAAGCCAGTTCTTACAGATGGTTCGCTCGCCGGGTTTGGTTTATGCTCCGTGGCATGCCGAACGGGAAAACGAACCCTGTTGGCGAGAGGTTTGGGGCCAGTCCAGGCGAAGAAAAGCGGTAGCAATGTCAAACCGCTAAAGGTGCTGTGTTAAGATTGTCCTCATTAGCGCAATAAATGGTCTGAACCGGGTTCTACTGGGCTCTAAACCTACTTAATCCTAGGTGCATTTTATTATTGACAAGGCCGTATATATCGTCTTGACTTGAGGGGTTATGGTTGGGATGCACGGAAAACCATGCTTAACACACGCCCCTTGAGGAACAGGACCTCCCAAGGGCCGCGGGGCATGTTTTCCTCTTGAACGACGATTGCTATGAAAAACCATGAGGCTTCGATGAGTGCTCTAAAACTTTTGCGCTTTAAAATCGTCTGCGCCGCCGCGATTACCGTCGGAATATTCGCGCAGTCGCCAGCGTGCAAGGCCGGCTTGCTGATAAATATGGACCTGGGCGACGCTGCTGCAGCCAGCTCAAAGACGGGTTTTGCTGCGATTGGACAGACGGCGAATGACTTCTGGAACTGGTATAACCGGCAGGACGGCCAGGGTCATTATAAGAGTTTTGGCGCGGTGGCCAATTTGTCATTGGCTGATGGCACACCGACCCAAGTTGGGATGACGATCGCTAATGCGCCAGGCGCTTGGTACAACGGCTCGACCGATCCGATGTACAACGTGTATCTCTATCCGCTCAGCGGAGGCAACGTAACGGTCACCATTACCAATCTTCCCGCCGGGCAGTATGACGTTTTGCCGTATGCCAATGATGGCAATTACGAGGTCACGGTGGGCGGCACCAGTTACGGGAGCCAGAGCTGCCTGGAGGCTGCAGTGACTAATCCGCCAGTCTGGAAAGAGGGTGTGCAGTACGTGCGGTTCCGCAACGTGCAGGTGGCCGCAGGCCAGGCGCTGGTGTTGACGGTGCGGCCTGGCACCTTTGGGTATGCGGTCATCTCCGGTTTCCAGATCGTCCAATCGGTGATCAATCCGCTTCTGAACGTGGATTTGGGCGACGCAACAAACGTCAGTTCGAAGGCGGGCTTTGCAGCCATTGGGCAAACTGCCAGCGATTTCTGGAACTATTACAATCGGCAGGACCA
>PSRM01000077.1 GCA_003176045.1 Verrucomicrobiota bacterium
GCAGTTCAACGACTTAGGTCGCGGGAACGGTCAAAAAAAGTGAAAACGGGCCTCCAACCATGAAATTTCGGTTAGCTCGACCTTGTCCTGCGCCAAATTGGCGCGAAAGAAAAAAGGCCGATTTTCATCGGCCTTTCAGAAACATCGAATGATTCTAATCCAGAGAAACTATTGCTCGCGACGCACTTTTCGCATTATGAGCCCAACAATCGCAAGGCCCATCAAACCAAAGGCGGATGGTTCTGGGACAACGATATCCATGTATTTGTCCTTACTGATAAGGGCTGAACCGCCCGGGTTGATCAGGAAATCCCATTCGAACGCCCAAGTGACTGCGCCAGGTCCGAGGGGGCCCGCGCCAAAGGGAGGCCCTAAAGTAACCGGGCCGCCGCTGTTAAGTTTGCTGAGCGTTGCACCAAGTGGCGCCACCTCGCCGTGCGGTGCTCCAGGAGTCACGACGGATTCCGAGAGCGCGACGCCATCACTGGTCTGGTCGGCTTCATTATACTGCCCGTGGGTATTTTGACTCAGTTGAACGACGTCGTTGCTCGCGCCGAAGAAGTTGAAATAGGAATACTGATAAAAGTGAAAGGGCATCACGTTGGTCGTGTTATTAACGATCTTGATAGACTCGCCCATGTCGGCGTTGGCATGTTGGCCTGGGGGCGAAACGGTGCCGCCCGTAAGCGTGTAATCCACCGAGACGCTAAAGCCTGGGTTCGCGTACATGATGATGGCCTCGTTCGGGCCCTTGGGGGTCACATTCGGTGGGCTGATGGTATCAATAGACTGGACGGGGCCGGGACCCAAGCCGAACCAGAACCATTGTTGCCGTAGCTGGTTGAGGCCCTGAATATCCCAATGAAACATACCGGCCTGGCTTGTGGGATCAATGTCGGCAGTTGAGTTGCCGTCATGCAGGACGATCTGAGCTTCCGTTCGAGGAGCAATCGCAAAAAGCCATGCGGCAGCAACGGCCAATACGAAGATAGAACCTCTGCGGCCGAGGAGGAGAATCGGCAAATGCATAGAGTAAGTGAGGAGCTGTGGTTGTGGTTAGCTTTTGCGGCGGTTGAGGTTGTGCGGTCGGTTGTATTAGTCTGAGGTACAGCATGTCAAAAAGTTCCCATCTTGTCAACCCTTTATTTTGCCCTGGTCCGATCAGATTCGATCAGATTTCGGCTGTCCGAATCGGGGTAAGTACGGACAACGGCGGCGCCTAAGGACGTAAGGAGTGCCCAGAGTAGGGCAGGCGTCTCGCCTGCCCCTTGGCGCGACCACGCCCGGAACAGGCGGGGCGCCCAATGCCGCCAGGGTTTGTGCCTCATCCCGGAAGGATGTCTGAGAATAGCCCAACGCTTCAGCGTTGGGTTGGACGCCATAATAACCAGCAAGTCCCCGAAAGGACTCCGTACGTCGTCCCCTACAAGTCTCGACAAAGTGGAGGACGAAGTGTAGGACAAAGTGAAGCGCGGGGTTGGCGAGTTAACCCAAACTCAGGCCCCCACCTGCCGCTTAATCGCTTCTGAGATTTTGGCGGACCAGCGTTCCAGAGTTGCCGATTCCTGGCCTTCTAGCAGCAAGCGCGCTTTGGGCTCGGTCCCTGAATAGCGCAGCAGCACCCGGCCACCCTGCGCCTTTAGCTCGGTTTCGGCCTCGCTGACCAGTTTTGGAACGTTTTCCAGCTCTTCGAAAGGCCGCTTTTCGCGCACGATAATATTCGTCAGAAGCTGTGGGAACCGTTTCCAGCATTTGGCCACACTCGAAAGGGGCTGGTCCTGCGTCTTCATGATGCGCAGGATTTGCAGGGCCGCTACCAGGCCATCGCCAGTGGTGCTGAAATCGCGGAAGATCATGTGCCCGCTCTGCTCGCCGCCCAGGTTAAAGCCGTTGCGGAGCATCTCATCAATGACGTTCTTGTCACCCACCGGCGCGCGAACGACACGCCCGCCGGCGGCTTGAATGGCGGCGTCCAAGCCGGCATTGCTCATGACCGTGGCTACCAGCGTTCGTTCATTGAGAGCGCCTAACGCAATCAAATCGAGCGCCGCAATGGCCATGATATCGTCGCCATCGATCACCTTGCCTGTCTCATCGCACAGAACCACACGATCGGCATCGCCATCATGCGCCAGACCGATATCGGCGCGGTGTTCCCAAAGCTTTTGGCAGAGCAGATTGGGGTGCATCGAGCCGCAGTCTTTGTTGATGTTCTTGCCATCAGGCATGTTGCCGTAGGTAATGACGTCGGCGCCCAATTCCCGAAGCACACAAGGGGTGGACTTGTAAGCGGCCCCGTGGGCACAATCCACAACGATGCGCATGCCTTCGAGGGTCATGCCGCGAGGAAAGGAGGCCTTGGCGTGTTCGATGTAGCGGCCCAGGGCGTCGTCAATGCGCACGGCTTTGCCCACCTCATCGGCTGTGGGCCGGATATTCTCAATCTCGCCGCTGAAGACCAACCCTTCGATTTGGAGCTCGATCTTATCGTCCAGTTTATACCCGTCTGCCCGGAAGAATTTGATGCCGTTGTCGGCGTATGGATTGTGCGAGGCGGTAATGACGATCCCGGCGTCGGCCCGAAGGCTGCGCGTCACATAAGCCACGCCCGGAGTGGGTAGCGGCCCGATGAATAACACATCCACGCCCATGGACAGGATGCCCGCCGACAGGCCATTTTCGAGCATGTAACCGGATAGGCGTGTATCCTTGCCGACCACGATCTTGTGCCGTCCGCGGCTGCGGGATTGAGCGGAAAGATTTTTGAAAACGTGGCCCGCGGCGCGCCCGAGCTTGAGAGCGGTTTCAGCCGTGACCGGCTCAGTATTTGCCGTGCCACGAACGCCGTCAGTCCCAAAAATCTTTTTCGAAGCCGTCATAACCTCACGGATTTAACGCAAAGACGCAAAGTTGCAAAGGCGCAAAGGTTTTCAAACTTTGTCGAGAACTTTGTCGAAAACTTTGTCGGCTGTTCATCCGTCTCAGCACACCATGGTGAACTTGCTGCTATTTTCGACAAAGATTTCCAAGCCACAACCGTTTTAACGTTTTAACGTTTTAACTTTTTTAACGATTTAACCCGTCGGTTGCGGCACCGCCGCGCTGCGTCTTTGCGCCTTTGCGTTAACATTCATCTCGGCATGAGCTGCGCCTCGGGAGGCACGACATGCACGTAAGTAACTCCCGGCGGGGCGGCCACTTCGATCTTTTTACTCATGGCTCCAGCGGACTCGGTCCCACTCAAAACCACCATCGCCCGCAAGTCTGCCGGTTGAAGCTTTTCCAGCGCGTTCGTGTCGCCCCGCACGGTCACTTCGACTTCCCGAGGGCTGACGAGGAATTGGCGTGTCTGGTTTGTAGCCCACATAATACTGAGAGGCAGGTTATAGAACGTGCGTCCGGCCTGAACTGCCCCAAGGGCGCCGGCGTTGGATTGTTGCTGGGGGTTCGCAATCGAAACCAGCAACCAGATCAGAATGGCCATGGCCAGTGAAAAGAGCTTCAACAGCAAGTCCTTAAGCACGAGATTGCGCAAGAAACCGATCACTTGGCGAGTCCTGATGGTTCGATCGCAATGGGCGAATCGCTCTTGGTCATGTGAACCGGAGCGGGTTTAGGCTGGTCCGAGGACCGGAAACGCAGCCATTTGAGCCAACTCCGCGAGCGGGCGGAGGTGACCAACACGGTGGTTAGAAAGGCGCGCAACTCTTCCAGCGTCACGCCCCGGATCAATTGGCTTTTGTAAGCGTAGGAAATGGCTCCTGTTTCCTCGGAAACCGCGACGATGACGGCATCGGTTTCCTCACTCAGGCCGAGCGCCGCCCGATGGCGCGTTCCAAGCGATTTATTCAAATCCTGACGCTGTGTGAGCGGGAAAATGCACGCCGCACAAGCAATGCGGTCCCCTTTGATAATCACTCCGCCATCGTGAATGGCATTATTCGGGAAGAATATCGTTTCGAGCATCTCCGGCGTTGCTTCGCAATCCACGACCACCCCGGATTCAACCGCCTCCTGCAGTTGAATGGTCCGTTCGATCGCAATCAGCGCGCCGATGTGGACCTCAGACAATCTCTCGACCGTCTGGATGATAACCTCGATATTTTCGCGTTGCTCATGAGCTGTGGCAAACAAAGGCAGCGGGCTGCCCAATTCGGCCAGCATCCGGCGCAGCTCAGGCTGGAACAGGATCAGGATACCCAGCATGAAAATCGAAAAGAAGTTGGTCAAAAGATGCTGAAGCACAGTCAGGTGCAACAAATGGCTGACCAGCCAAAACGTCAGCGTTACCACCAGGAATCCCGCCACCACGGGCGCCCCTCGCGTGCCCCGCACGAATCTCAAAGCGTAATAGATCCCCATGGCGAGGATCCATATCTCAATCACCGGGCCCCAAAGGTTTTGTAGCCAGGTCCAAATCATGCGTGGGACGTAAAATTCTTAATCTTAATCTTTCTCTTAATCTTAATCCCCCCGCGGTGCGTAATGCGTGAAACGTGACTCCTGACACTTGACACGTGACAGTTGACACCTGACACTTGGCCCCCGACACCTGACACCTGACACCTGACACTTTGCTTACCCATTTAACTTATTTAACCTATTTAACTTATTTAACTTCTTTTCGACCGCGGCGCGATTATCGCCTCAGCCGTTCTAATGGCCCGTACCGTCTCGGGCACATCGTGCGTGCGGATGATTTGAACTCCTGCCTCGACTGCCAAACACGCGCACGCCAGAGCGCCGGGCAACCGATTTTCAAAGGTGTTGACCTCTGACCTCTGGCCTCTGGCCTCTGACCTCTCACCTCTGGCCTCTGATCTCTGGCTTTCCGGCAACAAGCGCTCCAAAAACGATTTGCGCGACACGCCGATCGCCACCGGCCGCTCAAATCTTGAAAAGCGCCGTAACCCGGCCAATAACTCCAGGTTATGCTCCAGCGTTTTTCCAAAGCCGATGCCTGGATCGAGTATAACTTGTGCGAGCCCAATTCCGCAATCGCTCATTCGCTGAATTCTCTCAGAAAAAAACTGCGCCACTTCCTCGACCACATTCCCGTACGAGGGATTGGCCTGCATAGTTCGCGGTGTCCCCTGCATGTGCATGCAGATGTAGCCCGCGCCGGCTGCCGCTGTCACACGCCACATTTCCATGTCGGTCCGGTTGGCGCCCACATCATTGACGATGCTCGCCCCGGCTTCCAGCGCCGCGCGAGCCACCGCCGGTTTCATTGTGTCAATCGAGACAGGAACATTGACCTTGGTTTTCAGAGCCTCAATCACCGGCATGACTCGCCGCAATTCCTCGCCTTCACTCACTGGCGCCGCCCCCGGCCGCGTGGACTCCCCGCCGATATCCAAAATGTCCGCCCCCTCTTCAACAAGCTTTAGCCCGTGCTCCACCGCAACCTGTGCCTCGAGAAACCGCCCGCCATCTGAAAATGAATCCGGCGTAACATTCACCACGCCCATGACCAGCGTGGGCCGGGGGAACGTGTAGGTACACTCGCGCGCCTTAAGAACCAATCTATTTATGATTTATGAATTATGATTTATGATTTTTCCAGACTGCGCGTCGCCTGGGATCCTGCCTGCGTGTCTGGAATCAGTTGCTCTCGCCGGCAGGCCCGCGCCACGTTCATGGTCCCAACACGGCTTCATACGAATAGGGCGGCTCTCGACAAACCGCGATGCGGGCCGGAGAAGCTTTGGAGAACCAAGTGCCGTCTTAAATCATAAATCATAAGTCATAAATCATAAATTCAGTAACCCCCATCGCGTGATAATTGGATGAGTTCGACCTCATATCCCTCCGGCGCGTCAATGAAAGCAATCGCGCTGCCATCCGGACGGAAATGCGGACCGTCCGAGTACTTCAACCCAAGTTTTTCCAGGTGTTTGCCGAATGCCTCAACGCTCTCCACTTCAAATGCCAAATGAGTCAAATCAGGCTGCACCTTCACCGGCCCGCTGCCTGCAAACTGGCACAACTCAATCTCCTCCTGACTGCCCGGCGCCTGCATGAACACCAGCTTCGATCCCCGTGCCGATTCATGCCGCCGCACTTCCCGCAGCCCGAGCACTTCTTTATAAAACCGAACTGTTCGTTCCAAATCATCCACCCGATAGCGTGTATGTAGAAGTTTCCTGACCTTGCTCATGCTCTGAAGATAGACTACGGGGCTACCGGACGACAAGACCGCATGACGGCCCCCTCCCTCTTGCCTCGTCCGTCATAGCTCGCTCCCCGGCTCCCCATCGCCTGCTTCCGTAGCGTCGGCGAGCGCCAGCGAGTCAGCGGCCCACAGGCCTGACCTCCAAACGTCCCCTCCTCGCCCCTTGCCACCTCGCATCTGCCATTCGCTACTTCCCCGCCGCCTTCACCCCAGCCTGCCAAAGCCGCTGCAGCCCCTCGATCCACTCCACCAGCGCCGTTTTCGCCTGCGCGCCGTCAGTCAGGGGCGCTTCCTGGTGCGCAACTTTCGTGTTCCTGAACTCATTCAGAGCCGTCACCCGATCCAGCAGATCGCGCGCGCCCGCGAAACGAAGCTCCGCCTTCACCGCCTGGAATACGCCAGTAATCCGCGTATGATCATTAAGCGCATAATCCAGCGCGCTGCGCAGCAGCCCCAGCGGCGAAAGCCCATTCTTGTACACCAGCGTCTTCCTGAGATTCCTGGCCATTTCCTCATAATGCCGGACCATTCGCCGATCTATCCCGCTCAGGTACGGCTCAAACCAGTTCTTTTGCTCAGCCACACCCGTCGGCATCTGCGGGCCGAGCTTCTGTATTAGCAAGCCCTTGGCCGATTCATCTATCACTCCAAGCAGCGCGCTGAACACAGGCGCATAGTTGACGCCCGGCTTCTTCTCAGAAAATCTGAAAAGTGAAATGGATTCCTCCGCCGCTTTCCGCAACCGTTCCGGCAGAGCTGCTAGGACCTTCTCATCAACCAACCCCTGCCCCTCCGCCGCTTTGCTCTCCAACAAACCCATTCCCGCAAACAACGGAAGTTCTTCATGGAATTTCTGCTCGTTGACAAGGTCGTTCAGCGAAGGCACGCACATGCGGGCAAGCTCCGAAAACTGCGCCCCCTGGAAGCGTTGGAACACCCCTTCCGGCACATAGACGTATTCCCAGGGACTCTGCTTCGTCGATGCCGCTTTGCACCACTCTACTGCGGCTCGCGCCTTTGCAGCCGTCTCTTTGTCCACCTGTCCCTTCGTTTCCACTAGATAGTGCGTGCCGCCCGTAGTCCTTATGAAAAAGTCCGGCTGATAAAACGCCAATCTGATGCCCTGCGCCAAATAATCAATCCGCAGTGATTGCGGGCCGGCGTTCTTCGCGAACGCGCCAACATCCGCAGCCCGGCTGCACAGCTCCACAAATGCCGTTTCCAGAGAACGATTGCACGGGATCAGATTGAAAAGGGTCCTGGCCGACTGATGCACTGGCCGCCGCTCGCTCACCGTCACCTGGAATGGCCTCCACGTTGACAGCCCAACCGGCGCCGCCTCCGGCGTTCGCACCTGCTTTTGAACAATTTTCCGCCGGATCAACGGCACGAACACTGCCCGCACATGCTCTCGCACGTCGCTGTCGGACAGGCGCCTCACTAACTCGCTGTCGAATACCGAAACCTTCCTCTCAAAAAGCATCTCCTCAAAAAACTTCTGCAACAGCGGCGCAAGGACCTGGTGCGTGCTTCTTATCTTGCAAATGTATTCCAGTTGCTGCGTGTAAAAAGAAATCGCCCCCATCCCGGATTCCAATAGCGCAAGGCTCACTTTCATATGCTCGACCACCTCGCCCGTGATCAGATGCCGCCCTTCGTACTGCACTTCATCCGGCCCGCGCTCGCCCAGTGGCAGCGACTTGTACTGTGCGAATGCCGCACGCACCTCAGCCTCCGAGATCGGCCCGAGCACCGGCAAAGTCTGTGTCGCAGATGTCAGCCGCGGGATGCCGATGTCCAGCGCCTTAACGTCCTTTGCCGTCAAATCGGGGAAAATAGAAACCGTCGTCGTAGGCACTTTCTCCACGTCCACGATCTCAATCGGCAAGCCCTCCTGCGCCAACTCATCCCGATACAGCCGAGCAAATGCCTCATGCTCCACAACCGCCACGACTTCATTGGCCTGCCCCGGCGGCGTCATGCGCCGAAGTCCCCGTCCCAGCGTCTGTTCGGGCAGGATGTTCGCAACCGAGCTGTAAGGCCGCAGCGGCACTATTGTTGTCACGTTGCGCACGTCCCAGCCTTCACGCAGCATCAGCACCGACACGATGCAGAAGTAAGGACTGGCCCCTTCATCCAGTTCCCGGCTCAGCTTCCTCAGCGCTTTAAGATCCTCATCGCTGATTTCTTTTTCATTCTCCACAAACTCCACCCGCGCATCATTGCCCCGACCGACCTTTTTCAGCTTCCCCTTCAGATTCGTGTGCAGGTTGATCGTTCGCCCGTTCAATTCCTTGAACACAGGATCGCCGTTCAGACGGCCTGCAATCTCGTCCGCTGCCTTCGTGTTCTCGCACATGACGAACATCAGCGGTTTCCTCCCGCTCTTCAGCCACTCATCCCGGCTCTTAAGCCACCGCTCATACCCCAGTTTGATGTGCATTTCCCACCGATACCCGGCGTTGTCGCTGGATTGCTCGTTCAGCCGCCCTGCCCGGCCAATGATCGGCGTCTTCACAATCCCTGCGTCCACCGCCTCGCCCAACGGTGTGTCACAGACGATGTGCTTGAAGTAGTTCGCTTTGTTGTCTTTCGGTGTTGCGCTGAAATCCAGTTGCGCCACCAACCCGCCGCCAGTTCGTTTCTGGACCGTTTCGTGCAGAAACTTTATCGCCTCATTCCACGCCGAATCCGGGTCCCACACATGGTGCGCCTCATCGTTCATCACCATCAGCCGGTTGTGGCCGGTGATTCGGTCCCGCAGCGCCGCGCCAGTATCCAGTGCCGTAGCCTTCGATACCGCCGGCCCCATCCAATCGTACGTCTCCTCCGACTCGCGCCTGCGCGCGTTATCAAAGAGCCGGTGGATATTGGTCAGGTAAAGCGTCCCGCCCGCGCTCGCGCCCGTTGCCTCGTCCTGCAGCACAGTGCTTAGGTTCCAGTCCCCGCGCCACTCCACCGGGATCAGCGGGTCGCGGTCGAAAATATCCGGGCCCCCGCCTTCTGGTTTGAAATCCTCCTTGAGCCGCTCGAATACCGTCAGGTTCGGCGCGATGATCACAAAATGCTTCGCCATCACCGACTCGCTCTCGCGCAAAGCGTGAAAGTAGCTCCACACTATTGCCAGGCTCATCACCTTGGTTTTCCCCGAACCAGTAGCCATCTTGAACGCGTATCGGCTCCAGGCATCCTCTTCATCCGTCACACCCAAAGCCGCCGTCTCCGCGTACGGCCCGCCAAACTCAGCAATAAGCTGCGACAACGTCTCCAACTTTCTCACCTCCTTCAGGTAAATGAGCGTCTCAATCGCCTCCCGCTGGCAAAAATAATATCGGAACTCCTGCGGAACCTCCATTTGCTCCGGCGCCTCCATTGGGATCATGGTCCCCGAACGTCCCTTCGCAGGAAAACCGGTCGAATGTTTCTCCCTCTCCCCTTCCGAAGGGGAGAGGGCAGGGGTGAGGGG
>PSRM01000284.1 GCA_003176045.1 Verrucomicrobiota bacterium
GTCGGCGGCCGCCGCGGGCACGGAGCGCGGCATTTATGCCGCTTCACGCCCCGAACAGCACGGAAGCGCTTGGGTTACCATGCCCGCGCATCGCGGTACGGACGGTGAAGCGGCATAAATGCCGCGCTCCTGCCCGGTGGTAGTATCAAGATGCGCCCCATTCAAGGGGTACAGCCATGAAAAAAACTTTTTCTGGCGCTCTCTGCTTTTTCGTGCAAATTGCATCGCACGCTATGGACTTAACCCTGCCGAACCTCGGCGAAGGCGCCGACTCGGGCACAGTCGTCAATCTGTTTGTTAAGGAAGGCGATCAGATTGCCAAAGATCAGCCCATTCTGGAATTGGAAAACGAGAAGGCGGTGGCCACGATCCCCTCCACCGGCGCGGGAACGGTCAGCAAAATCTTCGTAAAAGCCGGTGACAAGATCACGGTCGGGCAGCGGATTCTGGCGTTGGACGAGGGGGGAGGGGGGCCGAGGGACGAGGGGCGAGGGGCGAGGGACGAGCAGGCCAAAGCGGCGCCGCAGCGCGAAGACCAGAGCCGTCCCGCTGAGCGGGATGAGGGAGCGCCAAGCAAGGCGCCAGATGAAACGGAGACTCCGCCCGAACCGAAGCACGAGCACGAACCGGTTGCCGCTCCGTCTATTCGTAAACTTGCTCGTGATCTGGGCATAGACCTTACGCGGGTGCAAGGCAGTGCCTCCGGCGGCCGCATCGTCTTAGAGGATGTCCGCGCTTTCATTCAGCGGCTCCAAAGCAGGGCAGCCCCGAAAGCTTCCGGGGCTACACCTTCGGCCCCTGCCGCTCCTTCTGGCAAATCCGCGGCCGAGCCAATTGACTTCTCCAAGTGGGGTCCGGTTTCCAGGAAGACGCTCTCGCCATTGCGCCAGGTGATTGCCCGCCGTATGTCCGAGAGTTGGGCAGCCGTGCCGCGTGTCACCCAATTCGACGAAGCTGATATCACACAACTCAACGAGCTGAGGAAAAAATATTCGCCATCTTACGAGCAAAAGGGAGCGCGGTTAACGCTGACCTCATTCGCGCTGGGGATTCTGGCCACTGTTCTCAAAAAGCATCCGGCCATTAATTCAAGCCTTGATGAGAATTCGGAGGAAATCGTCCTGAAGCAATATATTAGCATCGGCGTAGCCGTGGACACGGAGGCTGGGCTCATTGTTCCTGTGATTCGCGACGTGGATAAAAAGGACATGCTTGCTCTGTCGAAAGAGCTGGAGGATCTGGCCAAAAAGGCGCGTGAGCGGAGAATCTCCCCTGAGGAACTCAAAGGTGGTTCGTTCACTCTTTCCAACCAGGGCGGCATCGGTAGCGCGCACTTTACGCCGATTGTCAACAAGCCTGAGGTCGCCATCCTTGGCCTGGGCCGTGGCTCCCTCAAGCCAGTTGTGCGCGATGGGAAAATCGAGCCTCGGTTGGTATTGCCGATGGCTCTTTCGTACGATCATCGCGTCATTGACGGCGCGACTGCGGCGCGGTTTATGGTGGATTTGGTAAAGGCGTTTGAGGGATTCAGGGAAGAAGACGTGCGACTTTAAGAATTTTAACCACGGATTCACACGGATGAACACGGATTTAAACACCAAAGACCAAGCTCCAAGCTCCAGAGAAACACCAAGCTCCAAATCTGAATCCGCGGCGAGCATCCCATTTGATTATTGGTGTTTGGAGCTTCTTTGGTATTTGGTGTTTGGTGTTTGGTGTTTTCCCTATCCGTGTTCATCCGTGTTCATCCGTGGTTAATATCAACATGAATCCAACTCACACCGATCTCATGGTCCTCGGCTCCGGCCCGGGAGGATACGCGGCTGCCTTCTACGCAGCGGACCTGGGCAAAAAGGTCATAATGGTCGAACGCGACAAAGCGCTCGGCGGCGTTTGTTTGAACCGCGGGTGCATTCCTTCGAAAGCGCTCCTTTACGCCGCACACATCATCAACGCGGCGCGCGAATCCGAACACCGTGGAATCACTTTTGGCACACCGACGATTGACCCTTCTAAGCTCAGGACCTGGAAACAATCCATTGTGGACAAACTGGCCGGTGGCGTGTCGCAACTGGCGAAACTGCGAGGCGTGCAAGTCGTGCAGGGCCGCGGCTATTTCGAAGATTCCAGAACGCTGCGAGTCGAAACGGGTGAGGGCCAGCAGTTCATTACTTACGACCACGCCATCATCGCGGTAGGGTCCCGCTCGGCCATGCCCAAGGACTTTGATCTCGGGAATCCACGCATCATGACTTCCCGCGAAGCGCTGGAGGTCGAGGACATCCCCGAAAGTCTGCTCGTCATCGGCGGCGGCTATATCGGCATGGAGCTGGGCACGGTATATGCCACACTCGGCAGTAAGATCGTTTTAGTTGAGGCCCTGGACACAATTCTCGCCGGGGCTGATGCCGATCTCGTTAGACCAGTATTGGCCTACGCCAAAAAGGCGTTCAAAGAGATTCGCCTGAAAACCAAAGTCAGCAAAATGGCGACGAGCGGCAAACAGATCAAAGTCCAATTCGATCTGGATGGCCAAAAAATTGAGGAACTTTATGACCGTGTACTTGTAGCGGTGGGCCGCTCGCCCAATTCGCAAGACCTTGGACTCGAAAACACCAAAGTCTCACTCGACCAGAAAGGTTTCATCCAAGTTAATGAGCAACAACAAACTACCGATCCTACCATCTACGCCATCGGGGACATCACAGGCGGGGTCATGCTCGCACATAAGGCATCCAAGGAAGCCCGTATAGCAGTCGAGGTCCTTTGCGGCGAAAACAGCGCTTTCACCAACGTCACCATTCCAGCCGTCGTGTTCACCGACCCCGAAGTGGCCTGGTGCGGCTTAACCGAAGCCGAGGCGAAAGCCAGCGGTAAGAAGATTCAGGTCCCCAAGTTCCCTTGGGGCGCCTCCGGCCGCGCTATCACCTTTGATCGTACTGACGGCCTGACCAAACTCATCGTTGATCCTGAGACCGAGCGCATCCTGGGTGTGGGAATTGTGGGCCTTGGCGCAGGCGAGTTAATTGCCGAGGGTGTCCTGGCCATCGAAATGGGCGCTACCGCGAAAGATCTCGCCCTTACCGTCCATCCCCACCCTACCCTGTCCGAGACCTTGATGGAAGCCGCCGAAGTTTTTTACGGGCACGCGACGCATACGGTGACTCGGAAAAAGGCCGGGTAGCAACGGTTGAAAATGTGAACCTTGACTGCGACGTGGAGTTTTCCACCCTGAATCAACCGATGAATGCCAGAAGGTTGCAAGTGGTGTAGCCGAGAGCCGGAATCCGCAGCAACGATTCGACGGTTCCGCAGACCCATTCGTGCCACTCACACAAATCGAGCGAGGCGCGCGCCAGTATCAGCGATTGAAGTCGCAAGCGGGAGACTCACCGCTCCAAAAAGGACTTAGGGAAATGGGGAAACTGGTCTAGTGTGGTGTCTCACGATTTCCTATCCAAAATGGCCGTTCGAAAGCGGTAGAGGACTACCGCAGTCCAAGACGCTCCGCGACTCACTAGCGCCAAGGAAATTCCGGCAGGTTTTGGACTGCGCCAGTCCTCTGGCGCTTAGGGCCCGTAATGGTTAACGCAAACATGAGACGGCACACCAGGGGTGAGCCTCACGCTTTAATCGCCAAAGCAGGAAATCCCGAAGACTTGGCCAACCGCATCCAGTTTTTGCCTTTGTGACCAGTCACGACTAATGTCGGCGGCTACGGTGGGAAGAAGAGCTGAAGGCCGGCTCGTGGTAGGCAGTTCTGATGTGGTGTTTTTCGATGATCGCCCCGGGGATACTATTCAGAAATCGGGACGGTAGTTGATAGAGACTGCCGGTGTCGCCAAAGCCTGCGCGCTGGAGAGGGTAACTCAGATAAAGCTCGTTGCGCGCGCGCGTGATGGCCACGTACATGAGCCGGCGTTCCTCTTCCTCTCCGCCGGGAATGTCCACTGTTCGCTTGGATGGGAATAGGCCGTCGCAGAGCATGATCAAGAAGACTACATCGAATTCGAGGCCTTTAGCCTGGTGGATTGTGGAGAGGCGGATGCGTTCTTCGCCTTTGTCCACTGGCTGATTGTCTTCGGATTCGAGATTGGTGAGCAGCGCGAGTTGGGTCAAAAAATCCTCGAGGGTGGGGAATTGGCGAGCAAAGACCGCGAGTTGTTCGAGCTCGTCGGTGCGGGAGCCAAAGTTCTCGAAGTTTTCCTCCAGGTAATCTTCATAGCCGGCTTCCAGCACCAGTTCGATCATTTCGGCGGGTTTCGCGCGGATTTCGGGGTCGTCCAATTGCGCGATGGTGGCGACAAATTGAGCCCAGGCGGCGGCGGTCTTTTTGGGGACGGCGGAAGCGCATGCCTGCAGGCGGAGCGCAATTTCGGATTTCGGATTTCGGATTTCGGATTTCGGATTTTCATCGCCTTGTGGTTCCGGTGCGCTGCTGTGCGCTCCCTCACCCGCCTCCGCTTCACTTCGGCGCGGCAAGCGGTCGCGGCTCTGTTCGTATGAATTCCACAGCTTGTCGGCGGCTTTGGGGCCGATGCCGGGGAGGAGCCGGACGAGGCGTTTGAAGGCGAGTTCATCGCGCGGATTGGCAACGAGCTTTAGATAGGCGGTGGCGTCCTTGATGTGCGCCTGTTCGAAGAAACGAATGCCGCTGGTGATACTGAATGGGATGTGGCGGCGGGTAAGTTCGAGCTGCAGCTCCAGGGCATGGAAGTGCGAGCGGTAAAGCACCGCCATTTTGTCGAGGCTCGTGCCTTCTTCGCGTAATTCCACCACACGGCTAGCCACGAAAGCGGCCTGGGCGGAGGCGTTATCGCAAGTAACCAGGGCCGGTCTCATGCCGGCTTTGCGGGAGGTGGTGAGCGTTTTGGTGAACTGATGAACATTGGCGCTGATCACAGCATTGGCTACGCGCAGAATCTCAGGTGTGGACCGGTAATTGGTCTCGATTTTGTAGATCTTTGCCTCGGGATAACGCTCCGGGAATTTCAGAATGTTTTGGAAGTTTGCGCCGCGCCAGGCGTAAATGCTCTGGGCGTCGTCGCCCACGACCATGACGTTGTGATGGCGGGCGGCGAGGAGGTCAATGAGATCGCTTTGAAGTTTGTTGGTGTCCTGATATTCGTCCACCAGGATGAATTGGAAACGGCGCTGGTATAGATCGCGGGCGTCCTGGTGTTCCTGCAACAGCCGCAGCCAGAGGGCCAGCAGATCGTCGAAATCCATGACATTCGCTGCGAGTTTACGGGCGGCATAGCGGCTTTGGATGTCCGTGATCTCAGCGTCGAAAGGAATGAATTTTCTATGTTGTTCCTCCAGGACGTGCTGCACGGGCTTGTGTGTATTCACGGAGAGCGAGAAGATGTCTCCCAACACCTCGGGTTTGGGAAAGTGCTCCTCCTTGGAATCAATGCCCGCCTCGGTCACGCATGTGGCGATAAGATGCTTGGCATCCTCGCGGTCGAGGATAGTGAAATCGCGTTGAAAACCCAGCACCTGAGCGAGCTGACGCAGGATTCGGTTGCCGATGGAATGAAATGTTCCGCCCCAAAGCTCTGCCAGTTCCTGGCCCAACAAATCCGCGACGCGCCCCATCATCTCCCGCGCCGCTTTGTTGGTGAAGGTCAGAAGCAGGATTCTCTCGGGTGGGATGCCCTGTTCGAGTAGGTAGGCGACTCGATAAGTCAGGGTGCGAGTCTTGCCCGAGCCCGCGCCGGCAATGACCAGGGACGGTCCGGGCGGAGCCGTGACTGCGGCCAACTGTTGCTCATTCAGTTCAGCCGCATAATCAATCTGCAGTTCGAGTGGCGCTCGAAAAGGCTCCAGGGTGTGTTCGCGCGTCATTGGTGAAACCGTACATGATGAACCGAAAAAGTTAAAACGTTAAAACGAAAAAAGGCCACGCTTGCGCGTGGCCTTGATCTAAGTCAACGGCGGTACTACATCGCTTCGCTGCCGGCCCATTCACCCAGATGCAGGTATTCCTTTATTTTGCGGCGTTCGTAGCGATGTTTCAGGGGCTTTTTTGGTTGGTTATCCACTTTAGGGAACGGATGCTTCGGATTACGGATGGTTTCGGTAATGGTCTCCATCGTTTTGGTCATAGCTAGAGTTCCTTTGTTTAGGTTTTAACCAGAGACGAACCATGCTAATGGAGGGTACTTGGCTGCGCCCACCATGCGTTGACAGGTGCGATGTTTTTAGCATCGGCTGCTTCAAGCATGAAAATTATAGGGCCAATCCCGGGAATTGCTATACAAAAAAGTACGGATGGAGCAAAAAAAGAGACCACCGACCACTGACCACTGACCACTGACTACAAACCTGTCGAAGCCACACGACTGAGTTTAGCCAAGGCTGGGCCGATGATCAGGACGGATAACGACCTGCAAACCGCGCTTTAGGCGAAGGACGGTTCCGATTGGTCCTGGTGCAGCCCTTCTGGCGCTTCCGAAGCGCCTGCCTCAGGTGCGAGTTTCCCATAGTCGAGTTTGAGGATGCGGTCGGCCAGGTGCCAGTATTTGTCATCGTGGGTAATGACAAGGACGGTTTTGCCGCGGGCTTTGAGTTCGGGCAAGAGCCGGGTATAGAAGACATCCTTGAAATACGGGTCCTGGTCCGCAGCCCATTCGTCGAAGAGATAGAAGGGCCGGTCCTCGAGATAAGCGGTCAGCAGCGCGAGCCGTTTGCGCTGGCCTTGTGAAACTGCAGTAGTCGAAAACAGGCCGTTGCGAATCCTGACTTTATGTTTCAGATGGAGCTGTTCGAGGTATTGCTGGGCCCTTTGGTCCAAATCCGCGGCGTTAAGGCCGAGCAGGTTTTCGAAGAGATAGAAATCTCCGAAAACGGCGGAGAATAGCTGCCGGTAATCGTCGCGGTTTTGATTGGTTACAGGATGCCCATCCAGGACTACGTGGCCGGCCTCTGGGATGTACAGGCCGGAAATGATTTTAGCCAGGGTAGATTTACCGCTTCCGTTGCCGCCGATCAAAAAGACGAGTTCGCCTGCGCGGAAACTTAGATCTATGGGACCAAGGACGAAATGAGAGTCGTCCTGCTCGCGATGGTAGGAATGGACCACACCGAGCAACTCGAGAGACTTGAATGAATGCCCGCCGTTAGATGCGGCCCTCGAAGCGTCCTGGGAAACCTGGCCATTCATTCGATTCCGGGGAAGGGCAACATCGTTTGGCGCGGGTTCGGCCAGTAAACAACTTTCAACCGATTGCGCGTCCAGAGAGACTCCTAGCCTTTGAACCTTTTGCAGCGCCACGTTCGCCCGGCCAAAGAGCGAAAAGCTGCCCATAACGCCCGCCAAGGGCCCCATGAGGTAAAGGGCGGCGATGACGTATCCGGTCAGTGTGCGCTGACTGAAGCTGGCCATTGCCGGCAAAACGAAGAGAATCAAGCCAATTAGCGCGAAATAAAGGAGATGGCTCCAGCTCTGAGCGGCGATGAAGCGCAGTTCCGCGGCGACATTATGTCGCTGAAAAATCTCTGTGGTAGATTGCACATTATCGAAAAAGAAAGCGTTTCGCCGAGGCCGGTGAAGCTTGAGTTCCTTAAGCCCTTCAGTCAGAGCACGGAAGTAGCCGAACAATCGGTCCTCCTCTGCACGGGCGAGATCCAGGCGACGCATGGCACTGCCCACAGCCATCCTAAAACCAATGCCGCCAAGAATGACTATCAGGCTCATGCCCGCCATGATTCGCCAGGAGAGCCAAGCCAGGTACACGCCTCCTCCCAGAAGAATCGCGAGGTTCACCGAGATGAGCGGAATCGCCAGAAGGCACTGGGTGATGTTCATGACATCATCGGTCAGCGCCACAAGAATTCGAGGCGCGCCGATCTCTTCCAACTGGCGCAACGGGACGGTGAGCACTTTGCGGATCAGATCGCGGCGCAGTTGGGCTATTGCGCCCTGCGAGAAGCGCGCAAGCATGGCTTGCGAGAGGAAATAGGTCGCGACCTTGCCCAGCCCGAGCGCGGCGAATGCCCAAATGATTGCACGAGCAGGCCGGTCCGCGCCAGTAAGGGCCGCGTTCACAAGAGCCAACAGGCCGGTGTTGCACGCGCCGCTCAGCAAGGCGACGATGGTGGTGAGCACCATCATGCCCCGGCACGTGCGCCAAATGAAACGAGGTAAGACCATTCTCTTCGAAAGTTACAAAGTTAAATTGGTCAAATTAGTTAATTACGTTAAACTTCAAAATCCAAACTTCGAACTTCAAGGAAACTTCAAACTCCAAGCTTCAAAAATCGCGCAGCGAGTGGTTTCGCTCCTCGCAGAGTTTTCGAATTTTGAGTGTTGATGTTTTTTTGAGATTTGAATTTTGATGTTTGAAGTTTTTCATCCGTGTTTATCCGTGGTTAAAACTTCGTTTGCTTCGCCATTGCAGCCGCTGAGGCAGGCTTCGATTTCGCGGGCGAGGAAGCGGACGTTGGGTTCGAGGAAAATATTCTCGTGGGACCCGGGGATTCGCTTCACAATAACGCCGCCCTTTGCCACTTTGCTCCAGCAGAAGTCCGGGTCCAGGGAACAGAACAGTGGCTGGCCCTTTGTTCGTAACAGGATGACCTGGCCATGATACGCTTTATCCGTATGCGTGGCTCGCGCCTGAAGGTGAACTCGCCAGAGGTTTAGCTCCTGTTCGGTGAAGTAAGTGGGATCAACAACTTCTTCCAGATCCAGTGGTGCGGCGCGATTCTCAACGGGAGCCGAATGCCACGGAGAGGGCAGGCGGGACGCCGGCCCTACTTTGCCGCGCAGTTTGCGCCAAAAAGCCTTGGACTTGCGGGCGATAAGGCGCAGGCGATCCTGGCGGCTCAGTTGCTCGAAATCCTTAAGCCAAAGCCAGAAGTTAGCAGCGAAGCGCAGCCCAAATAGCGGCTTCCACCATGCCAAAATGTCATAGCCGGCATTGGCAGGCGCACTGTCCAGTAAAAGCACAGCCCCAACAGGCTGGCCCGCGGCGCGCAGTTGCCGCGCCATTTCATAAGCAATATTTCCACCCAGACAATATCCTCCGAGATGATAGGGACCGCTGGGCTGAACGCGCCGGATTTCCTGGATGTAGCAGGCGGCCATTTGTTCAATGGTGGTGAACTCAGGCAATCCGGCCTGGCCGCGCGATTTGATGCCGTATATGGGTTGCTCGGAATTGAGATGCGCCGCCAGGTTTGCGTAGCCCCAAAAGACCTCGCCCCCGGCTCCATGGACCAGGAAGAGCGGCGCACGCTTCCCGCCGGAGCGGATAGGTACCACGAGGGAGCCGGACGGGCGATCTCCCTCGGCGCTGAGGGCCTTGGCCATTTGCTCGATCGTAGGCCCTTGAAACAGGCTCACCAGCGGAAGCTTCTTTCCTGCTGTCTTCTCCACCTCCGCCAACAATCGAACAGCTAGTAATGAGTGTCCTCCTACATGGAAAAAATTCTCGTTAATCCCGACGGATTCGCGGCCGAGAATCCTGCACCAAACTCCGGCCAACAGCTTTTCTGTTTCATTTCCTGGTGGTCGCTGAGGGGAGGAACTGCCCAGGGTCTGCTTTTCTTGCGGCGCGGGCAGGGCTTTGCGGTCCACCTTGCCGTTCGGGGTGAGAGGCAGTTTTTCAAGCTGCACAAAATGAGCAGGTTCCATGTAGGGCGGCAGCTTTTTAGCGACCCACCTGCGCAGTTCGTTTTCACTGAGTTCCTCCTCAGTGCGCGGAATCACATAGGCAACCAAGCGCTTTTCTAAGGCTTCGTCCGATCGGTCGGACCGGTCTGACCCAACGCCGAAGTTCCTCGCCACCACCACCGCTTCTCCCACTGCCGGATGCTGCCTCAGCACCACTTCTATTTCTCCAAGCTCGATCCGGAAGCCCCTTACTTTGACCTGGTTATCCAACCGGCCCAAATACTCCAACTGCCCGTCAGGCCGCCAGCGTCCGAGGTCCCCCGTGCGATAAAGGCGAGCCCTGGGAGCGCGGGCATCTTGCCCGCGAGTTTCACCGCCGTCGTTCTCGCGGGCAGGGCTCGCGCTGCCAGGGAGGCTGCCACCGGGCGCTCCCTCACGGTCGCGGCTCTGTTGGAAGGGACTGTTTACAAACCGCTCTGACGTTAGGTCCGGTCTGTTCAAATACCCACGCGCCTGGCCAACCCCACCAATGTAAATTTCCCCAGCCACTCCCAATGGCATGGGCTGCATCTGCTCGTCCAGCACATACACTTGCTCTCCGGGTAATGGCCTGCCAATAGTCGGCTGCTCCCCTGCCCTCCTCAGTGCCCAGGTCGAATAGACCGTCGTCTCCGTCGGCCCATACAAGTCGTACACCTTCTCGACCTTCGTCTGCGCGTAAATCTGATCTACCAACGCTTCACTCAACGGCTCCCCGGCCAGGGCGATCACTTTGACGGTTTCAGGCACCGCTTTGAGGCGCAGCAATTCGCGCATCGCCGATGGCACCGTGTTGATTAAACTCACGTCCCGAGCCGCCGGCAGGCTGCTCAGGGCAAGCGCGTTCTCCGCCAGAATCACTCGCCCGCCCCAGCTCAACGGGGCAAATAATTCGAATACCGACAGATCGAAACAGATTGAGGTCGAAGCCAGCACGCCGGACAGCTCCTCAGCGGTAAAAGCTTCTTTCGCCCAATGCATGAGCGCCACTGCGCTGCGATGCTCCAGCAACACACCTTTGGGCCGTCCAGTCGAGCCCGAGGTGTAAATGATGTAGGCCAGATTTGAAGATTTCGGAGTTCGGATTTCGGACTTCGGATTTCGGCTTGCGTGTTGCGTATTGCGTGTTGCGTCAGCGGATTGGGAGTCCTCGAACACCTCCTCCAGACAGATCGCATTCAATTTGCGACCTGAACCCTGAACCCTGAGCTCTTCGGCCTTGGTCTTCAGCTTCCGTTGAGTTAAAAGAACCGGGGCCCCTGAATCCTCCAGTATGAAAGCCAGCCGGTCGGCTGGATATGCCGGATCCATTGGCACATAAGCCCCGCCTGCTTTGAGCACACCCAGTAACCCGACCACCATCTGTATCGAGCGCTCCAGGCAAATGCCCACCGGAACATCCGGGCCAATACCGCACTGCACCAGATGCTGCGCCAGCCTGGCAGCGCGCTCATCCAAATCTCGATAGTTGATTGATTCCTCGCCGCAGACCACGGCCGTGGCCCTGGGCGAGCGTTCCGCCTGCGCCTCGAAGAGTTGATTCAGGCATTCATCAGTTGGAAAATCCGCACGAACGCTGTTCCAATCCACCAGGACTCGTTGCCGTTCTGCGGCGGGGAGCAGAGGCAATTCCGAAATTCTTTTATCGGGCCAAGCGACGATTCCCCGCAACAGAACCTCGAAATGCTGGAGCAAGCGCGTAATCGTGGCTGGCTCAAAAAGATCCGTGTTGTATTCAGCCCTGAGATTGAGCCCGCTGCTGCGGTCTTGCGCGATCAGGGTGATATCGAACTTGGCGGTGTCAGTGGCCACCTCGTGGAACTGGACATCTGCGCCAGGCAACTGCATTCTCTCCAGCCCGGAGCTTTCAACCCCGAACATGATTTTGGTGAACGGATTATGGTCGGTTGAGCGCTCGGGCTGGAGAGCCTCGACGAGCTTTTCGAAAGGCAGATCCTGATGCGCAAAGACCGCCAGAGCCACCGTCCTGACCCGGCGCAACAATTGCCGGAACTCCGGATTGCCCGAGAGATCTGTGCGAAGCAGAACGGTGTTGACGAAAAAGCCGATTAGGTCCTCCGTCTCCCGCGATGCACGCCCTGCCACTGGGGAACTGATAATGAGGTCCGTTTGCCGGCTGTAACGGAAAAGCAGCGCCTTGAAAGCCGCCAGCAGCACCATGTATAGAGTAGCGTCTTGCGCATTTCCCAATTGCTTGAGCTCTGCGCTCAGCCGCGGACTAAGGGTCAGTTCCTCGACCCGACCGCGAAAAGTAGGCGAGACGGCACGAGGATGGTCCGTCGGACAATGTGTAACCGGTGGGCTCCCAGCGAGTTGTTGCTTCCAGAAGTTGAGAAGTTGTTCGAGGCGCTCTCCCTGAAGAGATTGGCGCTGCCAGACGGCGTAGTCAGCATACTGAATCGAAAGCGGGTCAAGGGTGGGTTGTTCGCCGCGCGCGAAGCTCGCGTAGAAACTGGCCAATTCCTCGAACAAAAGTTTCAACGACCACTCATCTGCCACGATGTGATGCAGAGTCAAGACCAGCAAATGCTCACTCGGTCCGATCCGAAGCAAGAGTGCTCGCACCAGCGGGCCTGCGGTGAGGTCGAACGGGCGATTCACCTCGTCATGGACGACGCGCTGGACGGCTGGGGACCACTGACCACTGACCACTGACCACTGACCTTCCCGCTCGGACCCGGGAAGCTGATGAAGGTGCTGTGGCTCCCCTTTGCTCGTCACCAAGTCAAGCGGCCGAACGTCCAAAGCCACGGCTGAATCAACAATTTGGGCTGGGCCATCGCCGTTCCAGACGAACCGGGTCCGCAAGGACTCATGCCGATCTATGATAGCTTGGAGGCTGCGCTGCAGGACGGACAAATCGAGCGATCCAGAGATACGGGTGGCAATAGGCACGTTATACAGAGCGCTTCGAGGTTCAAGCTGATCGAGAAACCAGAGCCGCTCCTGGGCAAAAGATAGTGGCATCGGGCCGGTGCGCGGCACAGGTGTTGGATGAGCCAAGTCGCGTTCACTACGCGGCCACTTCCCGGCATCCAGGTTTGATGCGAGTGCGGAAATCGTTTGGGCATCGAAAAGCCCTTCCAGTAGCATTTCCACCTTAAAGGCACGCCTGATGCGTGAAGCAAGTTGCACGGCCGCTAACGAGTTCCCGCCCAATTCGAAAAAGTTGTCATTCACACCCACCGTTTCGAGATGGAGTACTTGGCTCCAAAGGTCGCATAACAGGGCTTGGGTTTTCGTCCGCGGCGGCTCGTGCCGCGCCTCTCTGGGCGACTGCCGATTGAAGGCAGACTCAACCCCGTGGTGGATTCGAGCAGGATCAAGGCTTAGCAACGCAATCTCGCGAAACGGAGTGCGCTGGGTCTGCTGAGCCGAATCAGCAATTGGAGAAGCCAAGTCAGGGCGATTTTTGGGGACTGCAGAATTACTCGCCGACGAGACGCCGGCGCTCCCAGTGGGCTGAGTCCCGGCCTTGTCGGGCTGAAAGCGAGTCTCTGCTGCGACTTCCGCGGGGAAGCGAAAGACTGAGCCGCCGTTCCGCGGCTGTTGGTAGGCAGCTCCTACGGTTCGAAGGAAATCCAGCGCGGGCTGATTGCGGGACGAAGGGACAAAGTGGACATCCACCCACCGCAGCTTTCGCTCAAGTGCAAGCGAGCCCATGCGCGCCAACATCTGATACTCGACGCCTCGCCCCAACGCTCGGCAACTGAGCAGGAATGTGCTCACATCCAGGGCGTCGCCCTGGGTTTCGAATAGAATGACACCGACAAGGCCGTAGTCACCGAAGCGATCACTCACCTGGACTGTGAAAGCTTCTCCGGAATTCAACACCGCTGTTTTGCTCGGCAGGAATCGTTCGACATCGCTTTCGGCGAGACGCCTGGTGGTGCAATTGAACTGATTTGTTCGCTGAGTCAACTGCGCCACCCGCGGCACCTGGGCCGAGCTCATCGGCTCGATTTGGATTCTGAGTTCCAGGCTTGCCAGAAAACCGGCCAGGGTTGGGGTCTCAAGTCGCATCGCCTCACGCGCCTGATTTTCGCGGTACAAGTCGGAGCGTCTGCGGTCCTCGCTGGTGGTCCTGATGTGATCAAATGCCCAGCAGTGATTGAGGAATTGGGGAATTTGCTCTAGCTTCTCCGGCAATTGCAGAGTCAACACCTCAGGACAGTTGGCTTCGAGCTCCGCGCACTCCAACGGATCGTCATCCAGAAAAATGAAGCTATCCAGGCCAAGCCCCAGTTCCTGTGCCAGAGCCTTGAGGTTTTCAGATTTTGGCCGCCAATTGATTTTGCAGGCTGCCAAATGCTCGCGCCGCAAGGGCATGTCAAGCCGATGACCGAAGACCTCGAAAACGTCGGCCTCATTGTTTTTGCTGCACAGACAAAGCAACATTCCCGCCGCATGCTGCTCACGCATGAATTCCTGCAAGGCCTGCCGCGCTTCGTCCATACGAACCCCTTTCGGCCCGTCCTCACCGCAAACGCCGGACCAAAGTGTCTGATCGCAATCCAGCGCGATCACTTTGTATGCGCTCCGTTGGAGGCTATGAAACCTGCGCGCTACGGCAGTCGCAAGCGCCGTGAAGAAAACCGGCGTGTAGGGGAGGTGCGCCAACTCGTCGCCTTCGGGATCGTAATACTCGTGGACGGAGTACCACCGTTCGACGTCCTTGGTGGTGATCACGCTGACACCACCCACCTCTGCAAGCTCGGACGCGAGCGCGCTTTCAACTTTTTCGAGCTCAGGCGCAGGGCGGGCGCCCTCTGAATTCGGTTTCCCCGGGCAAAAGCAAACGACGTAAGGAGCCGAACTGCGAATCGCCGCAGCTTTCAGAGCTCGCAGAAATTCGTTCGCGTCAGTCTCGGGCTCGCTCCAGTCCTGGATTCGAACGAAAATCAAATTTAAACCGCTCTTGTTGCTCGAAAGCAAACTGCATGGATCCAATAGTTGCTGGAATACTTGATTGAACGGGGCGAATTCAATTTGAGCGGGCAACTGCAGCTTCTGCAGCCAGTAGCGTAGCGCGTCCGCCACCGGCTCGGCCGTGAATGTCGCTGCGACAGCGATGGTTTGCTGAGATTTGGCTGAAACGGGTTCGGTGCCAGGGACGACCTCGTAGCGCAGGTTTCCAACCTGCTGTGTCGCAGTGCTTCCAGCCTGCGCCGGCAGCGAAAGGTCCGCCGCGGGAAAATTAAGGGCGGTCTGCCGATTGGAAATCGGCGATACAGCAGGTTGGAAACCTGCGCTACTCTCCTGGGCGCTGAACGACTCACGCTTCACCGAAACCGCAGTTGCTTGCTTTGTCGTGCAATTGCTCGTTAGTACCACCGGGAAATCGCTCAGCGGAGTTTGCGGCCTCCGCACAAGCGTCTCCAACACTTGCCCAAGACAAGCGAGCAGTTGCTCGATTGTCCTCGCCTCAAATAAATCGCTTTTATACTCGCAACATATCGAAAAATCCCCTTCCACACCTTCAGCCTCGAACCGAAGATCCAGCAGGGCATCCTGAACGGGGACCTTTATCCGGGAGACCTGCAGGTTTTCCGCGCGAAAGATTTCGTTCGGAAAATTCTGCAAGAGCAAGCCGACATTGTAGATCGGATTCCGGTTCGGATGCCGCGGCGGATTGACTGCTTCGACAATTTTGTCGAATGGACAGTCCTGATGAGCTTGGGCCTTCAAAACAGCGGCCCGTACTCTCGCCAGCATTTCGGCGCCAGTCTCGGTCCCGGCGATTTTCGCCCGAATCGGCAGGAAATTCATGAAGCAACCGATCACTGACTCGAACTCTCTGCGTGTACGACCGGCCACGACCGTGCCCACAACCAGGTCCTGTTGCCCTGTCCATTTTTGGAGTGTGATGTCGAGGGCGGTGAGTAGCACAATGAAGGGCGTCAGATTCTCGCGGCGGCTGATTTCCAGGACCCCGGCAGCTAACTCTGGCCCCAGAACCTGTGAGTGCTGGGCTGCCCTGTTGCTCGGCTGCGTTTGACTTGGCCGGTCGGCCGGCAGATCAATAGCCGGCGGCGCTCCACTCAATTGCTCCTTCCAATATCCCATCGCCTCCGCCAGGACTTCGCCTTGCAGCCGGTTCCGCTCCCACACGGCGAAATCGGGATATTGAAATTGAAGGTCAGCTATTTTGGGCACGACGCCACCTTTTGAAGTGTGGGTTTTGTAAAACTGCCCGAGTTCCTCAAAGAAAGTCGCCAAAGACCAGCCGTCGCAAACCGTGTGGTGGAAGACGACCAGCAATATGTGGTCATGCTCGCTTAAACGGAGCATATTGGCGCGCAGAAGAGGGCCCTGCGAGAGATCAAAAGGACGGCCGACTTCACGCGAAATCCAATCCCCAATGGCTGCCTGATCATAGCCATTTTGCCGGACCAGTCCGACCGGGCTGACCGGGTTGACAAAATTCCGCGGGACAGCAATTTCGACAAACACCTCATCTGCTACAACCTGAATTAAATCAGGCTCCTCATACCGAAAAGTAGTGCGAAGGGCTTCATGACGGCGCACTACATCATTAAGGGCATCCTCCAGCGACTGAATCTGCAGGGAGCCCTTCAGCCGCAACGCTACAGGAACGTGGTAGGCAGGACTGTTTGGCGCAAGCTGGTGCAGAATCCATAACCGCTTCTGCACAAAGGACGCCGGCAAGGGGCGATCCCTCGGAGCCCGTTCCAATGACAGTGCAGAACCAAGGGAGTTCCACCGGCCAGACGAGAGGCTCTGCGCAAGCGCCTCGATGGTTGGCGCATCGAATAAGCTGCTCAGAGGCAACTCCGCACCGAACGCCTCCCGCACACGCGAGATGATTTGGACCGCCAACAAAGAATGACCTCCTAACGCGAAGAAGCTCTCATTGATGCCGACCTGGGCGATGCCAAGGACTTCGCGCCAAATTGCCGCGAGCTTCTCTTCTGCAGGCGAGCGCGGTGGAACGATCTCCCTGCCACCAGCGCTCCGCTCGGGTGGCGCAGGAAGCGCTTTGCGATCAATCTTCCCATTGGGTGTGAGGGGGAAGCTCTCGAGCTCTACAAAATAGGCCGGCTCCATGTAGGCAGGCAGCTTTTTGATGACCCATTGCCGCAGCTCGCTTTCGCTCAGTTCCGCTCCCGCTCGCGCGACGAGATAGGCCACCAGGCGTTTGTCAGCCGATTCGTCAGACCGGTCCGACCGGTCGGACCGGTCTGACGTAATCTGAAAACCCCTCGCGACTACGACCGCTTCTCCCACAGCCGGATGTTCCCTCAGCACAGCCTCTATCTCCCCAAGCTCTATCCTATACCCCCGCAGCTTCACCTGATTGTCCAGCCGGCCCACGTACTCCAACTGACCATCCTCACGCCAGCGACCAAGGTCACCAGTGCGATAAAGCCGCTGCCTGGGAGCGCGGGCATCCTGCGCGCGAGTTTCGCCGCCGCTGTTCTCACGGACAGAGATGCCCGCGCTCCCAGGAATTCCGCCACTGGACGCTCCCTCGCGGTCGCGGCTCTGTTTGAAGGGGTTCTGTACAAACTTCTCTGCCGTCAACTCCGGACGATTCAAATACCCACGCGCCAGCCCAACTCCACCTATACATATCTCCCCCGCCGCCCCCGCCGGCACGGGTTTCATGTGCTCGTCCAACAGGTACACCTGCTCTCCGGGCAATGGCCTGCCTATCGTCGGCTTTTCCCCTGCCCTCCTTAACGCCCAAGTCGAATAGGTCGTCGTCTCGGTAGGCCCATACAAGTCATACACCTTCTCCACCTGCGTCTGCGCATATATTTGGTCCACTAATGCCCCACTCAACGGCTCTCCGGCTAATGCAATGACTTTCACTGTCTCAGGCACCGCCTTGAGCCGCAGCAATTCGCGCATCGCGGAAGGCACCGTGTTGATTAAGGTTACCTCCCGAGCCGCCGGCAGGTTGCCTAATGCCAGCGCGTTCTCCGCCAGAATCACCCGCCCGCCCCAGCTCAACGGCGCAAACAATTCGAACACCGACAGATCGAAACAGATTGAAGTCGAGGCCAACACCCCGGCCAACTCCTGTGCTGTGAAAGCCTCTTTGACCCAGTCCATCAGAGCCACCGCGCTCCGATGCTCCAGCGCCACGCCTTTAGGCCGGCCCGTCGAGCCGGAGGTGTAGATGATGTAAGCGAGGTCGCTGGATTTCGGATTTCGGATTTCGGATTTCGGATTTTGGACCGCGTGTTGCGTAGTGCGTGTTGCGGCAGCAGGTCGGACTCCCTCCAAAGCATCCTCCACACAGATCACCTTCACTTCGCGACCTGAACCCTGAACCCTGAATCCTTCCAACCTGGACCGCAGCTTGCGTTGGGTCAGCACCACCGATGCCCCCGAATCTTCCAGCATGAAAGCCAGCCTATCCGCCGGATAGGCTGGATCCATCGGCACGTAAGCGCCGCCTGCCAAGAGCGCTCCCAGGATTCCCGACACCATTTCCCAGGAACGCTCGAGGCAAATCCCGACCAACGTTTGGTCCCCCACCCCCAATGCCCGGAGCCGCTCAGCGATGAGCGTGCTCCGAGCATAAAGTTCGTGATAGGTCAGTCTTGTGTTGCCACAGACCAGGGCTTCGGCGTTTGGCGTGCGAAAAGCTTGTGCTTGGAAAAGCTGCGACAGGGTTTCTTCTTTTGCCGCTCCTTTGGCCAAACCGGCCAGACCAGTCGGACCGATCTGACAAGTAGAGGCACTGCGTTGAGAGCGGCCGCTTGCTTGATCCAGTGCCTCATTCAATTCTTCCGCAAGCAACTTCACGCAAGGTTCTTCCAGTATTCTCTCGTGGCCTGCGGGCAGGATCGTGATCTCGGCTCCCTTTGTGCAGTAGCTGCCCCAGCCGTAATCCTCCGCGTACGAGCAGAACAATGGATGGCCCGGGCTGCGGAAAAGGTGGACCTGGCCGGAATATTGTTGCGGATAAAACCCAAGCAAAGCTCGAATATGCGCTTCCCACAGGCTGCGCTGCTCCG
>PSRM01000240.1 GCA_003176045.1 Verrucomicrobiota bacterium
GGGGTGTGGGACCTCAATGGATTTAACGAAAACGTTGACCAGCTTTCCATCTCCAGCGGCGGAACACTGCGCAACGGAGCCGCGACAAGCACCTCCACGATAACCACTATTTCCGGCTACACAGCCATGCTGAGCGGCCCAAATTGTCAATTTGATGTCAGCGCCAGCGACGGAAACCTTAACTTCAACGGCGCTCTTGGCGGCAACGGTTCGGTTGTAAAGATCGGCGCGGGTGTTCTAAATCTCAACAGTAACAATACCTACACAGGAAACACGACCGTGAACGCGGGCACGCTTGCCCTGGCTTTTCCATCGCTGGCCAGCGGTTCCACTGTCGCAATCGCAACCAATGCGATGCTCCAATTGAATTTCGCCGCTACGAATACGATTGGCGCTCTACTTCTGAACGGGGTCAGCCAGCCGCTCGGCATTTACAACGCCGCCAACACACCTGCCTACCTGGCCGGGACCGGCAGCTTGCAAGTGGCCATCCCCAGCCAACCGACCAATATCACCTACAGTGTTAGCGGCAACTCCCTGGTCCTTTCCTGGCCCTCAAACTACGTCGGTTGGATTTTACAATCCAATGCAGTCAAGTTAACGGTAAGCAGCAATTGGCACGACGTGCCTGGCTCTCAAACCAACAGCCAGTTCACCGCTCCGTTGACGATCCCCGGCATTTCGAACAATTACTTCCGTCTGCGTTATCCGTAGGCCAAATGGTAGGTGACGCACGCTTCCAAATTGGGGTACATGCCCCATATAGTGGCAGCACAAAGTACGCTAGAAAGAACAAGCCAACAGATTCTCAGCCGCCACCCAAGGAGGGGCGGCTCTTTTTTTTAGAAGGTTGACACTTCCCACTCATCCTGACTAACTAGACTCGTGCAAAGTCCAACAGACCGACCAAACATGAATACATCATCCAACAATAACTCGAAGAACGTCCTGAACTCGGACGTGGAACTTAAAGGAACACTCAGGTTTAACGGCGAGCTGACTTTCGACGGCAAATTGGAGGGAGACATCGCTTCTGAAGGAGCCCTGACACTTGGCGATAATGCAGTCGTCAAAGGCAGCATTGACGTGGGCTCAGTCGTTGTGCGAGGAAAAATCAATGGCAACGTGATCGCAAAGGAAAAGATTGATATTAAAGCGAGAACGGAACTTTTCGGGGACGTTCGCTCCGCGAAGTTGCTCATTGAGGAGGGAGTTACGTTTGTAGGCAAGAGCGAGGTGAACCCGAACAAAGTGGCGCCAACACCGCAGACCGGGCCAAGGCCTGGCGAACCCGCCAAGCCACCGGGGGCGATGAAGGCACCCTGAAATTTGAATGAAAAGCCGGATGGCCCACTGTGCTTAGGGAGCTCAAATCGGAGTTGTGTGGCGCATTCGACTTTGTGCTAAACCGAACGTCAAAACAGACCCCTCACCCCGGCCCTCTCCCCTTCTGAAGGGGAGAGGGAGAATCGCGGTCAGTCTCTCGGCGATGGGAGACCGAAGTCCTCAGTTCACGGCAAGCACAGTCTGCTCGTTTGAGCGGCCGCCGGCTCAACGTTAAGCGAGTGGGGATTCGCGTTCTTGTTCATGGCGGCCCCGAAGAAAGACACCATTCTGGTCACATGCCCCAAGTGCGGGCATCAGCAACCAGAGCCGCGCGGGGTTTTTTCGACCCGTTGCAAGAAGTGCCATGAACACATCCGCATGGAGGATGCGCCGTCGCGCACCCCCGCCAAACTGGCCAAACCCGTCATTGAAGTGCAGCGGATTCGCTGCTTCCAGTGCGGCGCGGATCTGGAGGTCCCGAAGGCCGCGACCTCCAGCATGTGCAAGAAATGCAGCAGTCACATAGACTTGAGCGATTACCATGTGACGCAGACGGTCTCGAAGAATTTCCGCACGCACGGACGGTTGGTGGTAGAAGAAAAAGGGTATGTGCTGAACACCAACTCAGTGGCCGGCGAGGCAATTATCAAAGGCAGACTGATCGGCAAGCTAGCCACAGCGGGCAGGATGGAGATCTATTCGACTGCCAATATCAAGGGCAGTTTCGACGCGGGGCAGCTTGTGGTCCCAGCGGGCAATCATTTTCGGTGGCCTGAGGCGCTGCGTGTGGGGGCCGCGGAAATCGCCGGCGAATTAGCTGCGAATCTCACAACCAGCGGCACGGTGACTCTGAAATCCAGCGCCCGATTCTTCGGCAACCTGGAGGCGGGAAATCTGGTGGTGGAGGCAGGGGCGGTGTTTGTGGGAGAGGCGAAGGTGGGTGTGAACCACGGATGAGAAACCTCAAACTTCAAACCTCAAACATCCAGTCTCAAAGCTCAACCTACTCTCGTTAATGGCATTGAAGTTCGAGGGTTGAAGCTTCTCTGAAGTTTGAAGTCTTGAAGTTTGAAGTTTCGCTCAGGCTTTGTAACCAAATAATTTCCCTCTCTTAATCACCTCGACGATCTGCGGGGGCACATGCTGCTCCCACAAGGCATCGCCAGACTGCATCCGGGCCAGGACATCGAGGCGGCGAGTGGGCAGGAGATCGCCATTGAAATCGCGGACAGGCCTTAGACAGCGGCTTTCAAGTAAGAACTGGTGAAGATGCCGGAGATGCGGCGGAACGGGATAATTCTCAGCCGTTATCACTTGGCCCGAATCCAAATCGAGATGGGGATAGACGTAGAGGCGGTTATCGTTTTTGAAAAGCTGTCCCAGGCCGCCGAGCAGACCACCTTCGCTCTGGTTGTAAAGGGCTTCATCAAAAATCTCCTGCAGATGTGAAGCGCCCATTGCGATGCCGATCGGCTGTTGCGTGTAACGCGAGAGGTACGAGGCGAGTCGGTGGAATCGGGCGAAATTCGAAATCAAGACGGTTTGGCCCAGGGCCTGGAGGGTGTCGGCGCGGTGAAGGAAGTCGGTGGGGTCAATTGGGTCGGAAGAGAGGGTCGGGCCGCCTTCGCTGCGCTTCGGCGCGCCGAGGGGGGGCGGAGGTGCGGTCGGTGAAACTGCGGCGCGCGTAGCCAAGTGCCGCAGGGTCATTTCCATGAGGACGACCGGTGTTTGGCTCTTAAGTTCTGGTTCCTGGACAAATTGTTCGAGGCTGCGTTCGAGCACGTCGAGCGTGGCTCGGGTGACCGGGCGGAAGCTGCCGCGTTGGACCAAGACTGGTTTCTTGTAAAGCACCTCAGCCCATTGAATCGCTTCGCCCTGGGCCGTGAACATCGCAGCTTCAGTCAGACCTTCCTTGACCAGCTGGAGCGCCATCAAGCGCTCGTCCACGCCAGAGAACGCGGGGCCGGCGAAGCGGATCATGTCCACCTCGATTCGCTCCCAGGTCAGATTATCCAGTAACGAGCGAATAAGGGCGTCTGGCTCGTGATGCGAGAAAAATGCGCCATAGATTAAGTTTACCCCCAGAACGCCCAGCGCCTCCTGCTGGCGCTCGTTTTCTTTATCAAGCATCCGGACGTGCAGAAAGATCTCGGATGGCTCGGCGCCCCGATCAGCCTGAAACTTGATTCCCAGCCAGCCGTTTCCTTCTGCTTTGCGTGTGGCGACGGTGTCTGCAAAAACAAAGAAAGTGGCGCCATTTTCGCGTTTGGCGCCGAGCCGCTCCAGCAGCAGCGCATATTCATGATCAAGCATGGCTCTGAGTCGCCGCCGGCTCACATATCGCTCGGCCGGCCCGTAGATCGCGTCGCTTACAGCCATGTCGTACGCGGAGATCGTCTTCGCAACTGTGCCCGCGGCGCCGCCCACGCGGAAGAAGCGGCGCGCCACTTCCTGCCCCGCGCCAATTTCGGCAAATGTGCCCTGGCGCCTGGCCTCGCGATTGATCTGAATCGCTTTTTGGTTAGTGCTCAGTTTTTCGTCGGGCATGGTGATCCGTAAATCTTACGATTCGCGTTCGGCGGGAATTTAGCGCCGACTAACGGCCGCGGCTATGGAATTTCCGGCCAAAGGGACCCCGTGAATAGTGAGTAGTGAATAGTGAATAGAAAGTCGCGTGCGGTCAGTATCTTATCTCGGTAAGCCAATCCGGTGTAATCCTTGTTGCAAGTGTCCGAGAATTGATAGAATGGCGTATGAGATTAACTTTTGGCGTAATGTCCATTGCATTTACCACGGTGCTCGCAGGCTGCTCGACAGTTTTCCAGACGGAGAGCGGCCCCGACCACACAGTGGCCAGTTACGTGCAAGTGGAGTCTTCGGTGCCGGGCGTTACGGTGGAGACCAATAATGTATATGCAGGCAAAACCCCGCTCACCCTAAAGGTCTTTGGCAACGAGGATGGGACCTTCCACGATTTTGGGCATCCGGAATTTGTAATCCGCGCACTGCCGCTCTCAACCAATCAATTTGAGCAAACTCAGCGATTTCATGTCTCAAGCCATGCAGGACCTGGAGACACCATCCCGGGTTTAATTTTCTTCGAAATGGATAGGAGAACGGGGGGGCTGTCGGTGGATTCCATTCCGGATAAATAAAGAAAATTTTTAACGCAAAGACGCAAAGACGCAAAGACAAGACAGGAAAATTGAAGACAGAAAAATGAGGACGAAGACCTGGCAGGAAAATTTTGAGGCAGGAAGATGAGGTGTTCCTTATATTTTCCTGCCCCTGATTTTAGGGGTTTGCGTTCAATGATCCTATCCGCTTGCCGGTGCTGGCGTTCCAGGCGAGGACACGGCCATCGAAGTCAGAGGCAAAAATCCGGGCGTCATCGGAGCTGAAGCTGGCGCGCAGGGGTAGATCACAGGACTTTTCGAGATCCCTGACCTTGGAGCCGTTGCCGTCCCAGAGCGACACGGCCCCGTCGCGGCCGCAAGTAACCAAGCGGTCTGCATGCGCATAGCGCACTGAGAGTACTCCGGCGCCGTGAGCGGTCCAGCTCTTGGTTCGCTTGCCTTCGTCTGTTTCCCAGATTTTGACGGTGCCGTCTTCGCTGGATGAGGCGAGCAGGCGAGAATCGCTGCGCCAGCTCAGGGCCGTCACAGAGGATTTGTGTCCGCCCAGCGTGAACAACTCCTGCCCGCTGTCCGGGTCCCAAATGCTGATGCCGCCATTGCGATCGGCTGTGGCCAGCATTTGCCCATTTGGACTGAAAGCAATGGCCGTGACCCAATCGGTATGTTTTTTGAGTTTATGCTCCAGATCGGCATTTTTCGTGGACCAGATTTTCACGATCCGCGAAGGGCCGCCCAGGGCGACTTGCGATAAGTCCGGCCGAATATCTGCCGCGATGACAGTGTCATATTCGCTGCCAAGGGTAACGAGTTTTTTGCCGCTAGTAATGTCCCACGCAACCACGCAACCTGACTTGGCCCCGATGCCACCGCAGGCCAGCAGCAGCTTCCCATTCCAACTGAATTTCACGTCCACAGGCTGACCTTCAGTGAAAGGCAAAATGCCCAACGTGGAAAGTTTGTCGGAATCGAACAACAGGATCTGCTTCTGTCCAGCGACGGCCACTAGCGGCGCCCACGGACTGGCTGCGAGGCCGGTGATGGCCGTCGTTCGAGCAGTGTGGAGCACCGCTGTTGCAGGCAGGTTGGTTGGCATTGGGGGCGGGCCTTCGGGTTTGCCCGTGGAGCTGGAAACCAGAGTAAAATCTGTGCGGGATTTTCCAGCCGCAACCGCTTTACCGGTCGCGTTTTCCAGCAGACCGCCTTGAATCCATTTCCGGATCATGTCAATGTCCTTATCCGGAATCTTGCCCTGGTTAGCGGGCATAAAGGGCTCCTCAGTTTGAAGGATGGATTTCATGAGCTTGCTGCCATCGGGATTGCCCGAAACCAGAACAGCCCCGGATCCGCTGCCTTTGAGCGCGCTCCGATAACTGGTCAGGTCGAGGTCGGCCTTCTTCTTGTCTTCGTTGTGACATTTGGCGCAACGGGCCTGGATAATTGGTAGAACGTGGTCCTGATAGGTGATCTTGTCGTCGGCTCGTGAGGTGAGTGCTGCAAATATGACCACAGATGACCACAGGTGGACCCGGAGCGCGGACATTCCTGTCCGCAGCAACGTCCCAAGTTCAAACAATCGCGCTGGCGAGTTCGAACGTTGCTGCGGACAGGAATGTCCGCGCTCCGGTCGTGGCCTGGCCGCGCTGGGTTTATCTCTGGTTGGTCTCCGCCGCATGGATACTCACCGTCAGTGGTTAAATACGAATTCCTTCGCGTTCAAAAGGGACCAGAATAAATCATTCAAGACCAGTTCATCGGAGGTTTTGGTGTTAGTGTCATTCGGTTTTGCCTTGGCAGGCTTGTCTTTCTCGGCGGTGGGCTTGTCCTTCTTTAAGAACCCCTCAAGCTTCGCCAATTCATCGGGAGCCGGCGCGCGGGAAAAACAGCGAAGATAAAGATCCTGGATGATTTCCTGCGGCTTCTGACCCTTTTTCAGCAACCCTTTGACGACACCGCCTTGAGCGATTTTATTTTGTATCGTGTCGCCGTTGAGCAGGTGCAGCGCCTGCGACAAGTTGGGGTCCACTTTGACCTCGCACGAGCAAACGCTGGTGCGGCTGGCGCGGCCAAAGGTCGTGAGAAAATAATTGGCGCTGTTCCCGTCCGGAATCTCTACTGCCGATGCGCCGCGAGGCAGCCCGGGAAACTTGTCCTGAGTTTCGGTAACTTCGCTGATGCAGTCCAGCAGCACCTCGGCGCGGATACGGCGTATAGAGGCTTTGGCGAAGTTGCGCTCGTCGGTGGCGTTGGTCGGGTTAGGTTTGGTGTCCAATTGATACGTGCGTGAGGAGCAAATATCTCGAACGAGCTTTTTCAGATCATATTTGTAATCCACCAGCTTTGCGGCCAGCGCGTCCAAAAGTTCCGGATTGGACGGTGGATTGCTGATGCGCACATCGTCCACTGCCTCGATGATGCCGCGGCCCAGGAAGTGTCCCCAAACAATATTCGCGATGTTGCGCGCGAAGTAAGGGTTCTCTTTGGAGGTGAGCCATTTGGCCAACACCTCGCGACGGCTTTGACCTCTAATTTCCGGAGTGTCGCCGCCCAGAAACTTCGGCCGCATGACAGCGCCCGTGACGGGATGCTTTGCCTCGCCATCCTTGCGGTCGAACACGATCGTTTCGCGCGGGTCATCTCCTTGCTTATGGCCGACCTGGGCGAAAAAGGCCGAAAAACCGTAATAATCGTTCAGAGTCCAGCGGTCGAAAGGATGGTTATGACATTGCGCGCATTGGATCCGCATACCCATGAAGATCTGGGCTGTGTTTTCCGCGAGCTTTTGTGTGTCCGGCTCCATCTGGAAGTAATTGGCCGCAGGATCGCGCAGAGTGCTGCCAGTCGCGGTGAGCAGGTCGCGCACAACCCTGTCCAGCGGCGCTCCCGCGAGCATCTGGTTGCGCAGCCATTCGAAATACAAAACCGCTGCTTTGGGATAGACTGTGTTCTCTTTGGAGCGGATTTCCAGAAGCTCTGCCCATTTCATCACCCAAAACTCGGCAAACTCCTTCCGTGCCAGCAAATCGTCCACCAGCTTCTCGCGTTTCTTCGGCTCTTTATCGGCCAGGAATTTCTCTGTCTCCTCCGGTTTAGGCAATTGACCGATAATATCCAGAAACGCCCGCCTCACGAACGTCGTCTCATCACAAATACCCGAGGGTGTCAGGCGCAACCTTTTGAGTTTGGCATAAACGGCCTCGTCAATGTAGTTGTTCGCCGCCACGCTGGGCCATTGGTACGGCAGGTCTTTGGGAATCACGATGATCTGGGCGCCGACGTTGAATTCGCCGAACCGCGCCTGGATAAACGCCTCGCCTCGTTGCAGGCCAGTGACGACGCCATCATCGCCGGCTTTGGCGCTGACATCATTGTTGCTGATGAACACGGCAAGTGGTGTTACGTCCCGATCCGATCCATCCGAGTAACGTGCCCTCACGATGAAGCGTTGGGAGGAGTTGGTTCCTTCGAGGACAGCAGACTTAGGGAAAATCTCAATGCCGGTGAGTGAGGAGACGTTTGTGGAATCCTTGGGCGCTCCGGCTTCGAGCCATGTCACGAAGGTTTTGTACAGACCACTGTTCGTGGTGAATCGAACGCCGCCGGTGTGTTGGACCGCTCCGAGGCCTTTCTGCACGATCAGGCTTTCCTTCGGTATGGCGAGATTTATCCGCCGCCCGATTTGCTCTCGTGTAAGCCGGAAATAATCGCCATCGGGATCGAAGCCATATAACGAGAGGTGAAAACCATCCTTTCCGCGCGAGGTGCCGTGGCATGCGCCGGCGTTGCACCCTGCTTTTGTGAATACAGGCATCACGTCGTGCTGGAAGCTGACCGGTGGCAAGAAGCTGGAGTTCGTCACTGAAAGCGGCACGCTTAACGAGCGTCCTGCAAACTTCAGCCTGAGTTCCGTGGCGCCGTTGGTCAGGGGCGTTATGATGCCCTGCGAAATCCGCGCGATTTTCGGATTTGCCAACGAAGGTTTTACTCGAGCCGTCACATCACGTGTAACACCATCCGCATAAGTGGCCTCGACCACAATGGCCTGACGTGCCTTGGCCGAATTAAGGTGAATTTCTGCAGGATAGCATGTTAGGTCAGAAACCGGCGCCTTTCGGTCATCGGATGAGCAAGATGTGAGCAGAAAGGCCAAAACACCAAACACCAGCATCCAAACACCAAACACCAAACACCAAACACCAGAGAAACACCAAGCGCCAAGCTCCAATACCGGAACGTAGGTCTTGGTGTTTGAAGTTTGGAGCTTCTCTGGTGTTTGGTGTTTGGTGTTTGGTTTTTGCTTGGAGCTCATTTCTTCCCCCCCACTGATGCCACCTTAGTCCCTTCGGCCTTCACCGGCAGTACCCGCAAAATGCCTCCCGCCGCAATATTGTGCGGAATCTTCTCGCCGTTTGCCATCACCTCAACCGCGCAGAACAGATTTTTGAACGAACCGGTCTGGCATTTCGGATCCATCGTCAGATCGAACGAAACCTTTTGATCGTCTTTCGACACCTCCGCCTCTGGCGCGGTGATTTTCTCAGGCAGACCCATTAACCGAATTTTCGCCTTCCCGTCAAAGGGCTTTAGCTGCTGAAGATTCACCGTAAGCTTTGCGCTTTCTCCGGGATGTGTTGCTAATGTTTCCGCCTTTCCAGACAGGTAAGGATTCGCGACTTCGAGGGTAGCCAATTGCGACGACACATAAACCTGCCCTCCATCCACAGCCGCGTGAGCGAGCACGGCGATTTTCCAGGTATGGGTTTCCGCGCCATCGCCGGCGTTCAATTGATAGACAACATTTGTCGCTCCCTTCGGGATTGTCGCTTCGGACTGCGAACTGACTCCTGACGGGTTCCAGACCATGTTCACTTCAATCGGTTCCTCGAAACCCGGCTTACGTTCCGCGGCAATTTGGAGCGCCATCGATCCGCCTTTCACGAGGGGGACCTTTGGTTCGACGATCCGGATGCTGTAAGGCACCTCTTTCGTGACCGCCACGCAAATTTTTTCCACGCTGGTGTTATAGAACGATGTGTTATTTGGGCCCTGCACCAGTTCAACATCCTGCCGAAAATGCCCCACCACTTTTCCGGCGGCGTTCGTGCCGGTCGCAGTCAGATCCAGCAACCGGCCTCCGATCGGCGCATCGGCCGCGGCTTCAAAGACCAGTGGCTCGGAATCTGTGTTCGCTTCAAGAACATCTGCAGATAACTTCACGCCGTTGGGCAGCTCGGGGACATCAAATCGCAATTCGCCGCCGAAGTTCGAGCGCTTAGCCGAAATCAGAGTAGCGAACCGATTACCCCGCGGCACCGCAATGAATTGGCGGGATTGAGTGTCGTTGCGAGAGACCTCAGGGATCTTCACGGCTATCGAGGATGATGGCGGCCGCACCTCAATGCGGTAACAGAAATCTCGCCCGAATCGTCCAAGTGTGTCGGTGATCCGCACAAAATAATTGGTGGTTTCTGAGGGAGTGAACTTGAGCGAACTGTCCGCGCCAGCGGCATCGTCATTGGACGCCAGGCTGTGGCCTGCGGAATCGAAAACCTCCAGGACCGAATCCAAAGGGGAGCGAAGCTGGCGGGCATAAACCTGGAGTTCGAACTGAACACCTTTTTTCGCGGGAAACCGGAACCAGCCTTCTTCGCCCTTTTGCGAAATGATTCCATTCAACGCGAACGGCGGCTCGATGCTTGCAGCAGTTGCGTGCTCCCGATCTGGCGTGGGTCCGGTTGCAAGAACGTTGGTAAGATCGGATACTCGAATCCAGTTTGGGGTGGGTGCGGTCAAGCTTTCGTGTTCAGCGAACAGTCCAAATCTTTCCTCAGCCGCATCAGGCAGTTTCAAAACGTTTTCAAACTCGCCGGTTGCTTCGCTGAAGAAGCGAAAGGCAACTTTCTCACCGGCCTTTCCGCCAAGTGGAAATACAGAGGTCGGCCTTGAAAAATGGCCTATATGCAGCAAATAGTGGCAATCACCATTCCCGGCATACGTGGTTTCGCGCACTTGCACGATGAAATTGCCATCATGCGGAGCCACCAAGCTCAGAGAAGGATCCTGCATTCCCAACCAGGTGTCAGCAACGTCTGCCAGAACTGTCCCGTTCGTTTCCATCAGCGTGAGCCGCGGATCGAAGGCGCTGCGCCCGAGGCGGATGCCCTGGATTTCCGCCGACAAAAGTTCTCCTTTCTTTAAGTGAACCGAATAGGAATCCACGTCCTCTCCCGCCACAACACCCGCAACAGTGGCATTCAACTCGATTTTTTGTGCTTGGGCCGGGCTGTTGTTGGGTTCCTTTTCCGACACTACAGGGAATGTTCCGACAAAAAATGTGCGCAACTCAGATATCCCTGTAGCGGTACGAAGCCTTAAGTGATGTTCGCCCAACGCGCAATCAGGGGCAATCTTGAGCGTGGCTTTGACCACTTTGTTCGTTACTGAATCCAGTTGTTTAACTTCGAGGCCGCGTTCATGGCAAATGATTTCCTGGGTATCCTCGAGCCTCTCTCCGCCAAAGCTGAGCTGAACCTCCGTTCCTCTTTGCGCGCCTGCGGGCATAATTGAGGCCAAATGCGGTGCAGTGGCTAGCGCCCGCGTAGAAGCGCAAATAAAGCCAAGCGGAAGTATTAACCACAGATAAACACGGATAGACACAGATTCAGAAATTGCCGGTTTGGGATGCTGCTTCATGAAACAACTAACCAATTAACCCTGTAAGCCAGTTAACTTAATTAACTCAATTAACCTAGTTAACTGCCCGAGGTTATGCCTCCGCCTCACGCCAGAATCGCGTTGGCCACTTCCCCATCCTTGATGATTTTCACCGGTCGCGTGCCCGCCAGCAGCGCTTTTTCAAAGTCTATGCCCAGCAGGCTATACACCGTGGCCGCATAATCCGGCACCGTGAGCGGATTCTCATCCGGCTCCGTGCCGGTCGTATCCGTGGAGCCGTGGACACACCCTTTTTTGATCCCGCCACCGGCCATGACGATGCTGAACACTTTCGGATAATGATCGCGCCCGCCGGTCTTGTTGATCTTCGGAGTCCGGCCAAACTCGGTGGTTACAAGAACCAGAGTCGAGTCCAACAAGCCGCGAGTATCCAGGTCGCGGATCAGCGCGGCATAGGCACGATCAAATTCCGGCAACTGATTGCTGATGCCGGCGCGGATATTGTCGTGATGGTCCCAGCCGCCGTACGTAAGTGAGACAAATCGGACGCCTGCTTCCACCAGGCGGCGCGCCAACAACATGCGTTGTCCGGCGGCGTTGCGTCCGTAGTCGTCCCTCAATTTATCCGGCTCCTTCTTCAATTCAAACGCCGCCCGCGCATCGCTCGAACTCATAAGGGCATAAGCGCGTTCATAAAAGCAGTCCATCCCGTCCAGCGCGTCGGATTTTTCGAGCGAGCTAAAATGCGAATCCACCGCTGCGCGCATCTCGCGCCGTTCCGCAAACCTTGCGTCATCCACGCCCCCTGGCAAATTCAGGTCGCGCACTTTGAATCCGCCGTTGGCCGGGTCTGCGCCAAGGCTGAACGGGCCGTAGGCCGACCCCAGAAAACCTGTGCCGGCGTATTCGTTTGGCTGGTTGGGGATACAGACATAAGGCGGCAGGTTGTTCCTGGGACCCAGTTCATGAGACACAATGCTGCCCATGCTCGGATACTGCACCGCTGGACTTGGCCGCCAGCCCGTGAACATGTTGTGTGTGCCGCGCCCATGGTCGGCCTCGCCATGCGTCATTGCTCGAATCACGCAAATCTTGTCCGCGATTTCGGCCGTGTGCTTGAGCTGCTCGGAAAAATGGACACCTTCAATCTTGCTTTTCACCGTCCCAAGCGGTCCACGATATTCGATGGGCACCAGCAGTTTTGGATCAAACGATTCCTGCGCCGCAATGCCGCCGGGCAGGAAAATGTTGATAACCGATTTAGCTTTCGCTTTTGGGTTAGCCGTGTCGGCTTGGAGTTTAAAAATATCACCGGCGGTCAATCCGAGGCTGCCGAGTAATCCGACGAACAGGAACTCGCGCCGATTGGGAGTCCAAATGTGGTCTTTGCCGCCGCAAAAAGAAATAAAACGGGTACTCATACGAAATTACACCTCCAAACCATCCCATCTTTGTCGCTGGAAATCAACGATAGGTATTCGCCTGATTAGACGCGCGAAACCGGGTGCGGGTTACACCCCCTGAGAGCGCGGGCATCTTGCCCGCGTGTTTCAGTAGTCAGTAGTCAGTGGGTCAGTAGTCAGTGGTTCTTCGAACTACCCCTCCCCGAGATCGTTCCTGAAAAAACCGCATCCACCCCGCCAACCGTTCCAGATCCAGCCCCCGTAAACGACAGGGAATAAGTTTGCGACGGCGTGAGCGGATTCCCAGTTGCATCTGTAGTCGCCGTCGAAGTGGAGATGATTCGCGCCAGACCGTTGAGCGTAAACGTGTTCCCATTCCCGTCATCAAAATTGACCACCACGTCGGTGACAAACGTGTCATTGAAGGCTCCCGTCGCGGAGTTATCCTGTCCCGTGTTAACGCGTGTCCCAGAAGTCAGATCCATGGAAAGAAACCCCGACACATCGGTCGGATTGCCCTCCTTATCCTGGATAACAATCGTGCCCGCGATCAAAGCCAGGCTCGCCCCACTGCCTGAGTTCGTTCCCGACGCGCTTTGAATCAAGGAGCGTAGCGATTGGCTGGTCACTTTCGTTGCTTTTGTGCTGTGCCTGACCGTGTTGCCGGTCGAGCCGGAAGCGGCGTCCGGCTGCTGAACAGTAGCAATCAAGGCGAAATTCAACGGCACCGACACTGGCTGGATGGGCGACGGTTGAGCCCCGCTCGGAACGATGACCGAGAACTGTGTTATTGCACAAAAAGCCGCGAGATGAAATCCAGGAGGAGCTTTCATAAAACATACTACCGTGAGCCGGCAAAACGCTTGCTCCTCGTAATAGTCGCCGGAAACTAATCGCTTACGCCTAAACTTCAATGGGGACTAGACCCTGATTTTGTGGATGGCCGCTTTAGTCCGCTGGGTACGTTCTGAAATCTGAAATCTCAAATCACTTCCCGGCCTGCCGTCGACCCTAGTCCGTGGCTTGCCTCGCCGAAGCGCTGCGAGGGCTGGTCCGTGGTCAGTGGTCTCTTGGCTCACGGCGGCTGATTTTCAGCCACCGGCTTTTCTCCGATCCCAACTTCCGGCCTGAACTGCACAATATCGGCCCGGACCTGGACCTTAGGAATGCCAAACAGAATGAAATAGCTGGTGCTCTTCTCGATCACCAGGTGCGCCACGCTCTGCGGACTTCCCGGACGCATCTCTGCCGTGGCGTACATCCGTTGCAACGCTTTGTTAAGAGTAGGCGGAACAATGGTAATGAAGCCCAGCAGGCTGAAGCCGTCGCTGTGCCCCCACGCGTTGGTTTTCACCAGGATAAAATTATCCTTCTCCAGATCAACGCGCGTCTGTTCGTGGACCTGGAGTGGAGGAGACTCGTTCGAGGGCGGCGTGATCACAGAAGTCAAAGGCGCTATGGCTGCGCAACCCGTGAGCACGCACACACTGGGTAGGATTATTATGTACCAACCGCGCATGACCTGTTCCTTTCCCTTAAAGAATCCATTGCCTCAAACTTGCCAAACGCGTGTTCACAGCCTTGTGGAGTGCGGCGATCCCGCTCGGCGGGATCGCTTTGAACCTGCGCGATCCCGCTCAGCGGGACGTAGCAGGAAAGCGCGGACATGTCCGCGCACTCCAAATGCCTCACGGTCTGCCCAAAAGTCCTATTGCGGAGGCGCAGCGTTAGTGCTCGACCCTTCCGAGCCGGTGCCTTGCCCGCTGGTGCCCTGCGATCCGGTGGCGCCCTGGCTACCAGTGCCCTGCGTGCCCTGATCAGACGGGCTGGTCGTCGTCCCGCTCTTGCTGCCGGGCTGTGACATGGAGGAGTTATTCTCGTTATTAGCTCCACCCTGTCCCTGGTTCTTTTGAGTATGGCAACCGCAGGCGACCAGCGCTGCGGCCAGTATGAATAGAATTTTCATCCTCCAAAGTAAGCAATGAGACGCGTTGCACACCTCGGGGAGAACCCGACTTAATTAGAAGGGCTCAACCCACTGCCTTAATAAATCGCAATTTTCGCCTTCTTTTGAAACTCCTCGGGGCTCAACTTGCCTTTGGCGAAGGCGTCTGCGTCTGACTTTCTCACGCGGATGGTCATCGTGGAAGTCGCCCGCGGAACGCCAGATTTGTCTCCTGCATAGGCCCAGGCGCGCACTGGCCTCTGGGGTTGAGGCTTTTCGCCGGTTCCTGCCGAATCAAACTTAAACACCGTCGCCTTCTTCGAAGAGTGTCCGCCGCCGCCGTTTCCGAAAACGCAGACCGTAATCCACTCATCCGATTTAACGTCGCGCAGGTTGGTCGCGTTCTTGAGCGCCTCCAGTAATGATTCCTTGAGCCGCGTGACCTTCTCTTCACTGTATTCGACAGCCGGCTCAGTTGCGGTGCTTTCGGCGGGACGGGTTCCGTAGAGCTCCTGCCAGGCTTCCTTCCAGGTTGAGTCGGCCGCAGGCTTTTCTTTTTCAGGCGTGGGCCTTGCAGGAGGCGCCAGCAATGGGAAGCTCACGTTAAGCATGAACACGGCCCCGTACCCCTCAATGTAAACGTCATTAAACGATGGAATTGAACTGGATCCCGGGGGGAACAACACATTGATGCCCATCGGTGTTCCATGACCTTTCTCCGCGCCGAACTTTTTCCCCACGGTCGTGTCCAGAATATGGGACATCACCGACAAGTCCTCCTCCAGTTGACCTTGCGCTTTGGCGTCAACATCGGACGATCGGATCACTAACGCCCGCCCCGGCTGCCGCGGCAGGATACGCATCAAAGGCAAGTCTCCCAATGCTGGCTCCATTGAATAGCTGCTTCCGAAACTTGCGACGCTTGCGGAGGGTGCGAACGCGGTCACATGTTCTTTTTGTGCTCGTTCCACGTCCTCTTTCGCCCGCGCATACTCTTCCTGCTGTTGAGCTGCTGTTTTTTCCGCCTCATGCGCGTCCTTTTCCATCCGCTGTGCCTCAGCCTTAATCCTCGCATAATCCTCCGGCGGCTGTGGCGGAGCCGGGACGTCCGCACTTTGTGCAGAGATGTTGCTGCATACCCAAACAGTGCTCAGGCAGGCACAGATGGCCAGGATCCTTTCCAGAGCGCGGTGTTTACGCCGCCCAAGCAACCTGCGCCTCCGGCCTGTCCCCCAGGACGTTTCGCAAGTGGGCTTTTTTAGCTCGAAACGGCGTAAACGCCGCGCTCCTGCAAATAAAGCATCGCTGTTGTTGAGATTAGGTTTCATTGTCATAACATTTCTCGTTTTTGATCTATTTTGGTGAGGAAGCCTCTCAGTAGCCAGGTTGCTCAAACGCTCACCATCAGGTGTTCTCTTTGTTTGGTGTTTAAACGTCAGTTGGTTCAGGCGGGCAACTGTCAAAAGGCTTGCCCACGCGCGCTTGCCAACGGCGAACTTAGTTTTCTGTCCGGTTTCGATGCAGAGTGGCCGCTCGGGACCGGCGAGCGCAGGACGACGTATTGTTCCGCGGTGGCGTCTGCAATGGCGCGCACATCGAACGCCAGCATCGTGGCTCTTAAGCTGAGCGCTCCGGCTGCCAACCAAAGCCAGAGACCGATGACAGTAAAGATTTTGGAGTTCATACAGAATTTCATCCAGGTGTTCATACCCTCTCCCTATAGTGATGCTTATTGCTTTTTTGTGTTTTAACTTTTTAACTTTGTAACCTTGTAACCCATTTAACGATTTGGCGATGGCTGCTCATAACTGGCCAACTCAACCAACTGCCGCTCCGTCTGCCTCAAACCCGCATCGGCATTAACTGCCACTGTATCCACATCCCGTTTTAGCGTGACATAAAGTCTATCGAGCGCTGCATAGACTGCCTGGTTGTCCTGTCGCCGCTTGGCTTCGAACTCTGCCACCAACTGGGCGCGAATCTGCGGTTCGATTGTGGCGCGCACGTTGTCCATCTGCGTTTTACTGGAGCTTGCGCGCCCAATACCGAGCCCCAGGCACACCAGAGCGACAGCGGCCGCCGCCCACCTGAGCGCCGGCACCCATTCTCTTTGGGGCGCCGACGGCTTGGGTAACTCCCACGCATCCAGCCGGCGCACACTGCGTTGCCAGAGATCGAGTTCCTGCCGGCACTCGGCACATTCGTTAAGGTGACGTTTCAGTTCGCGCCGCGCCTCAGGCTTGGCTTCGCCAAAGATGTACGGCGCCCATTGTTCACGGTTGGGATGATTCATAAAATAAAGTGAAGGTTGGTGGATTAATGTTGTTGGTTTGGAAAACTTGTTCGCGCTTACCTTGGAATTCAGGTTCGAGGATTCGAGACAGCCTGGCCAGCGCCTCGGCCATACGGGAATTAACCGTGCCTTCGGGGATTTCCAGGATCTCGGCGATTTTAGCCAGCTTGAGCCCTTCGTAATGCCGCAGCACCAGCACGGTTCGATAGATTTCCGGCAGCCGTAACAGCGCTAGGCGCACCAACTCCCCTTCCTCGATCTCTGCTGCTTCCGCATCCGGGCCGGGGCTTTCCGTGGCCCGCAGTTCGAGATTATCCTCCGAAGAGCCTTCCACGGTCTGTGGAAAACATTCCCGACGCCTTTCCCGCCTGCGCAATGCGTCGTAACAAAGGTTCAGCGCGATACGCCACAGGTAAGTGGAAAATCGCCCGGTCGGCTCATAATCCTTGCGCTTTTCGAATAGTCGCGAAAAAGTCTCTTGCTTCAGGTCCTCGCCCAGGTGAACGTCGCCCGTTATCCGGATGCACAAATTGCGGATCGGTTTTTCCCACCGTCCCATCAGCCGGGCAAACTCGCGATGATCATCGCGAGTTTTCACGATCCACATCGCCTCTTCGTCGGTCTGCGAAAATAACAGCGACAAATTCGAAAAGTATGTTTTCACGCGCATCGCTACAGTGCGTTATTCCAACGGTCCATACAGTTAAACGCCGGCCAGGCCAAAAGTCGTCGGAAAAATTTTAAGAAAAGGTCGAAGGGGGTGCATCTTACCGTGCAGGAGCGCGGCATTTATGCCGCTTCACCGTTCGTAGCGCGATGAACCGCCTGATAACCGAGCGCTTCCGTGCATTCGGGGCGTGAAGCGGCATAAATGCCGCGCTCCGCTGCGCGCTCGTGGCGATTCGGGGGCTCTAGGCACGTACGCGGCCCGAAGAATTACTTCGATGAGCCATTTTTAGCCGGAATTTCGCATTGTCTGATAGAACGAATGAATTCCGCCGCCCCAAGCGGCAATAAGCGAAAGATTGCTTATGAAAACAATGCTCGTAACTCTAATGGTGCTGGCGGGTGTCCTGGCGGGTTTCGGTTTTTTTATGAAACCCTCCAGAGCCACGCAGTATCCAGCGGCGGCTGAAGATCCAGTGGCGCAGCCAGAAGACCACGGAGGCACAGAGGCACAGCGAGAGACAGTTAATAAAAAATTGGACATAACGCACCGCAAAGCCGGGACGGCAACAGTGGCAACGGCAAGGCCTGTGAGCGGCAAAGCCGTGGCAGATGGGGCAATTGCTCCAGCCAGTACTGCCATGGAGGCCGAGCGGGTCAGGCAGGCGGTGGATGTGCTGGTGTGGCCAAATTACACTTATGAACAAAAGCGCGCCGCCTGGAAACAGTTGCGCGAGGAAGGCGGGATGGACCAGGCGATTGCCGACCTGGAGCAGCGGGCGACCAATGAGCCTGGCAACGCCGACGTTTTTGCCATCCTGGGCCATGCGTATTTGCAAAAGTGCGGCACGCTTCAGGACGTGCGTGACAAGGGAATCCTGGCGATGCAAGCCGATAAAATGTTCGAAAAGGCTTTGGACCTCGACCCGCAGAATTGGGAGGCACGTTTTACGAAAGCGGTGGCGATGTCTTACTGGCCGCCGGTGCTCAATAAAAGCGGAGAGGTCATTCAACAGTTTGAGACCCTTGTTCAACAGCAGGAGGGCAAGGCGCAACAGCCGAAGTTCGCCCAAACCTATGCCTGGCTGGGCGACCAATACGCCAAAGCGGGCCGGAGCCAGGATGCGACGGCGACGTGGGAACGAGGCGCGGCGTTGTTTCCGACCGATGAGAAGTTGCGGGGGAAATTGGCCACGGGGAACGGGGCGGCGAAATAGGGGGAGATGGAACAGGAGCAGCGGCCAACCGTGATGCTTCATCAGATAACCGGCTTTAAAAGTCCAATATTTTGATTATGCTGCCGCCGATGCACGACAGTCCAAAAGCGCCGCCTGCCGATTCACCAAATCGTGAGGAAGCGATTTTTGATTCTGTGGTCGGACTGCCGCCGCATAAGCGGCTCGAATATCTGAACCAGGTCTGTGGCAGTGATGCCCAATTGCGTCAGCGCATTGAGAGATTGTTGAAATCGCACGACGAGGCGAAGGATTTCCTTCGGCCGCCGGCCTCTGCCGTCCCTGAGCGGACCCTGGTTGTGCCGGCTTCACCGTCCGAGGAGCCGGGGGATATGATCGGGCATTATAAAATCCGGGAACGACTTGGCGAGGGGGGCTGTGGGGTGGTGTATGTGGCGGAACAAACCGAACCGGTGCGGCGCCGGGTCGCCCTGAAGGTGATCAAGCTGGGCATGGATACGCGCAGCGTCATCGCCCGGTTCGAGGCCGAACGCCAGGCGCTGGCCATGATGGACCATCCCAACATCGCGCGGGTCCTGGACGCCGGGGCGACTGCCAATGGCCGGCCTTACTTCGTCATGGAACTGGTGCGCGGGATTAAGATTACGGATTATTGCGACCAGAACCAACTGGATACCATGCAACGGTTGGAATTGTTCACCCAGGTTTGTCATGCCATCCAACACGCGCACCAAAAGGCGATCATCCATCGCGATATAAAACCCTCAAATATCCTGGTGACACTGCACGACGGCGTGCCCGTCCCAAAGGTCATTGATTTCGGCATCGCCAAGGCCACCGAGGGCAGGTTGACGGACCTGACGGTCTATACCGAGTTACGCCAGTTTATCGGGACTCCAGCCTACATGAGCCCGGAGCAGGCCGAGATGAGCGCGCTGGACGTTGATACCCGCAGCGATATCTACAGCCTGGGGGTGTTGCTCTATGAATTGCTTACGGGGCACACGCCCTTCGAGGCGGACGAACTGGTGCGGTCGGGCATCGAGCAAATGCGCCGGACGATCCGTGAACAGGAACCGCCGCGGCCATCGACGCGCCTGAGCACGATGGTGGATGCAGATTTGAGCGCCGTGGCCAGGCGTCACGGCTCCGAGCCGCCCAGGCTGGTTCATTTCATCCGCGGCGACCTGGATTGGATCGTTATGAAAGCGCTGGAGAAGGATCGCACCCGGCGGTTTGAATCGGCCAGCGCATTGGCGGTGGACGTGCAACGGTTCCTGAAAAATGAGCCGATTGAAGCGCGGCCGCCCAGCAGTTTTTACAAATTTCAAAAGTTGGTGCGGCGCAACAAAACGGCTTTCGCCGCCGGCGCCGCGGTGATCGCATCGCTAGTCTTCGGATTGGGTTTGTCGCTTTATTTGTTTATCCAGGAGCGGCACGCGCTGGGGCGAGCCGTGGCGGCCGAACGGCGGCAGGCCGAATTGCGGGAGCAGGCGGAAAAGGGTTTGGCGCTCGAAAAACGCATGCGGGAGATGGCGCCCATTGCGGAGAAGTTTACTGCCGCAGGCCAATTGATGAGCCAGGGCCAACTCGAAAAGGCGGAGGAACTCATGAGCGAGGTTCCGACGAATATCCCGCAAGTTTCTATCATCTACAGCACTTTGGGCGAGATTTACGCCCGGCGCGGTAATTGGCCGTCGGCGATCCGCAACTTCTCCCGCTCGGTGACCGCTGATCCCACGAATCATCTCGCCTATCACGAGTTGGCGCCCCTGCTCGTGCAAGCGGGCGATATGGAAGGCTATCGCAATAATTATCAACGTGCTCTAGCTCAGTTCGCCGGCACCAAAGAACCGGCGATTGCTGAGCGGATCGCCAAGGATTGCATGATGTTTTCACCGCCGCCGGATGATCTGCCGACACTGGCGCGGATGGCTGATACGGCGATTGCGGCAGGGCCTACGAACAGGGCCTGGCCGTATTTTCAGTTCGTGAAAGGCCTGGCCGAATATCGGCGGGGGCGTCCTGCTGAAGCCTTGGATTGGCTCAACAAGGTGGCTCCGGACGAAGGGATACCGACTCGCACCGCGCAAGTGTACGCTGTCACAGCGATGGCTGATTACCAGGTGGGGCAAACCAATGCTGCGCGAACAGCCCTGGCTGAAGGCATCAAGATTGCCGAGCGCAAGCTTACACGGACCGATCGCGTTGATTGGTATGACCAGATTATTGCAAAAGTCCTGCTGCGGGAATCCTCAACGCTCGTTACAGGTGCCGCGGCAAGCAACTGATTTTCAATGAAAATCTACAATTGAGCCAAATGAACGACCTCACCAGGTTGCTGCAGGCCGTTGACCAAGGCGATCCTAAGGCCGCCGGCGAGTTACTGCCCCTGGTCTATGGCGAATTGCGGAAGCTGGCCGCTTCCAAGATGGCCAAAGAAGCGCCGGGCCAGACACTGCAGCCGACTGCCCTGGTGCATGAAGCGTGGTTGCGGCTTGGCGGCGGGGCCGACCAGACCTGGGAAAGCCGTGCGCACTTCTTCGGCGCAGCCGCCGAGGCGATGCGGCGCATCCTGATCGAAAATGCCCGGCGCAAACGAGCTGCGCGGCACGGCGGCGGCCAGGAGCGCGTTCAGGCCGAGCAGGTCGAGATCTCCGCGCCTGTGCCCGATGACCAGATGCTGGCCATTGATGAGGCGCTTCATAAATTTGCAGCTCAAGACAACCAGAAAGCCGAGCTGGTGAAACTGCGATATTTTGCCGGCATGACCATCGAAGAAGCCGCGCGGGTGCTGGGCATCTCTGAGGCCACCGCCAAACGCTGGTGGACTTACGCCCGCGCCTGGCTTCATGCCGAAGTTAACCAATGTACCCTCAGGTAGCAGGACCTATGTTGCGCTTCCTCGCCGCCTGAATTTGCAGCCGCCACTGCCGCAGAGTGCACACCAGAGTGGAGTCCCACTTTTGACTGACCAGTGACATTGGAGAGGCTCCATTTCGAATGGTCCGCGCAAATGTCCAGGCAACCAACGCGATGGTTATGAGAAAATTTTGCCAGCCATTAAGCGGCCATTGATGCGACCACCAAAATGTGCCGGCGTAGGTAAATGGTCCCAGGTAGTGAATCACCCAGTAGTCGTACCAATCAGGGCCGCGGGCGCCGACAAAATCGCAAAGCAAGTGGAGATGAAATGACAGGAAAACCAACACGAGAGCCCACAACCGCCGCACCCCCGCCGCGCGCGCAATTGCCACGGTGACCAGCGCCCCGAATATCCCGTGGAAGAGAAAGTGATGATAGTGTGGATAAAATTGAGTGGGTGCGCGGCCAAGCATTTCGTTTGTGAGATCCACCGCGATTCCCAGCCCGTCAACGTCCGGAGCTACCCCCGCGAGACAAATCCAGAGGCGTTCACGTTTGTTGCTTGTGCAACCTTCTGCAACAGCCCAACTGGCTAAAAGATGAGTGATCGGGCTCATAATGCGGCCTTACCGCCCAGGTTTAGCATTATCCGGGCCAAGGATTTTCGGGTATCAGCTCAGGATTTCCCGGCGCTTGGCCTGATACTCGGATTCCGCCGCTTTGTCTTTGGCCTGCTTCGCTTCTCCAATTGCGACAGTAACCAGAATAGCTATGCACATGCCCACCAGGTCGGACTGAAGCTCAGTAAATCCGAAATACCATATCATCCAGGTTGAGGCACCGCTAAAGTGGCAGAGTAAGAGTGTGAATAGAATCAATAAACCAGCCCTTCTGGGTACAATCGACGCAATGGAAATCGCGGCGATGGTGTAAAGTAAGCCCATGATGGTGAAAACTTGCCAGCCCTGCACAAGAAAGAGGCGAACGAAAGAATTATACTCTGAGGCATATCTGGGATCGCTCCAAAATTCCAGAGGTTGTCCCAGGAGCGTGCAACCACCATCCAGCAGGATAACCGAAGCAGCAACCCAACGGAGCCGGCAAATGATTTTGTCTTGAGTCAGTTTAAGTCTCAAGGGCCATCCTTCTCAGGTTCTTCTGGGTATACTTTGTTCAAGGGACATGGCCATGATGGTGGAACAGTCGCTTTCGGTTTTTGAAGAGATACCACACGATCAGCACGTTGAACCCAAGAACCATGAGCACAACAGCATACTGGCGCGCCGTGGCTCCATGCGAAATGTGCTGAACCAATTCGTAAATCTCCACCGGAATAAAAAAGGCGGATTCTCCGATAGCCAGGTATCCGATCCAGGAAATACGGAAGATCAGGCCGAATCCTTCCAAGAGAGCGAACAGACTATAAATGAGCGTGCCTAAAAGGACCCAACTCAGGTTCGCCGGAGTAATTTCTCTGATCTTTACCGCCAACTCATGAAAGAACCTTCTTTCCGGGTCGAAGTGCAGGAATTTCACGAAATGCTGGAACAACTCTGGCAAATTCTTGTCGTGCAGTTTGTAAACACCCACGGCAAACAACAAAGCCAGGATGCCTTTGATCAATTTGGCGACAATGATGAAGTAGAGCGTCGGCGCGCGCTTCACAGGTGCCACGGCCACGTTGTCGCCGGATTCCGGGTTCTCGATCTTTGCTTGAAAAAGCTTCATCCGCGATCTCTGTTGGGGACGACGTGAGGAGTCCTTTCCACTCCTGCAGCAGCCCAAAGTGACGAGGGTATGAAATTTCGGATTTCGGGTTTCGGATTGGAGCCTCGTTACCTCGGCTGCTACAAAGAATCAACGAATTTTCTCCAAAAGCAACCCCAGCAAATCGCTGATCTTCACCCGCTCCTGCTTCATCGAATCGCGTTCGCGTAATGTGACGGTGTCCTTCAAGTCAGGTCCTTGTTCTCCAAGCGTTTCGAAATCAATTGTGAGTCCGAACGGCGTGCCGGCCTCGTCCTGTCTGCGGTAGCGCCGGCCAATGGCGCCCGCCTCGTCATAGAAAACAGACATGTGCGGACGCAATAAATCACGCACGGCTTTGGCTTTGCTTACTAATTCCGGCTTATTCTTGAGCAGCGGCAGCACCGCAACCTTGATCGGCGCAATCCGTGGGTGAAATCGCATAACGACTCGGCTCTCCATTTTGCCTTTCTCGTCCGGTGCCTGGTCTTCGGCATACGCATTGCAGATCAGCGCAAGCGCCAGCCGATCCACGCCTGCCGAGGGCTCGATCACGTGCGGAACATAGTAGCCTTTCGTCAGCGCATCGGCATCCTCGCGAGCCTGTCTTTCGGCTTTATCGGGTGGTTCTCCCATCTTCGCCAGATACTTGAGCCTGGCTTGGGCATAGCTGTCTCGGAGACTTGTCTGGCGGCCCGAGTCGAGTTTCGGCCAGGCAGCCTTGAGGTCTTCGTCAAAAATGGACATAGGTTTCCCTGAGAACCGTTGGTGCTGGCTCAGATCGAAATCGCTTCGTGCCGCCACGCCTTCTAGTTCCTCGCCCATCAGTTCCCCCTTTTCGTCCCGCTTGCTGAATGGGAACCTGTAAAGGATGTCCACCGTCGCGCGCGCGTAATGGGCCAATTCGTCAGACTTTTGCCAATACTCGACCAGTGAGTTGCGGGGCAGCCCTATGCTCTCATAATAACGAAGCCGCTCCTCGACCCAGTACTGGTGCCAGATTTGCCAGCCCCAGTTCGGCTGGGGTTCGCCCGGATGTCCCGCCCCGGACGGCTTCGCCACGCTTCCATAAATGGCTTCGACGGCTTCATCTGGCCGAATGAAGAACTCCAGTTCCATCTGTTCGAATTCGCGCGAACGGAAGGTAAAGTTGCGCGGGTTGATTTCGTTCCGAAACGCTTTGCCTATCTGTGCGATACCGAAAGGCACTTTCTGGCGGGAGACCTCGAGCACATTCTTGAACTGAACGAAAATCGCCTGGGCTGTTTCCGGCCGCAAGTAAGAGAGGTTGTCCGCGCTTTCCACCGGTCCGACGTACGTCTTGAGCATTAAATTGAATGGGCGCGGCTCGGTAAGCAGACTGCCGTTCTCGGGATTGTAGCGGATAGTGTCTGTGATTTGTTCCGAACGCTCGCCCTGAAGGGTCGGTTGCTGGATGCCGCGCTGCTGATAGAACTGCGTGGCGACCTTGCGCGCACTCTCCGGCGGTTTGCCCTTGGGGAGCAGCACAGAAAAACTCTCGTTCAATGTCTTTTGTGAAGCCGCATCGGCAGCCCCGGAGTAGAAGTAGGCCATGCCGCTTTGCGGCTCGACCTGATCAGCGCGAAACCGTTTCTTCGTCAGCAAACAATCCACCATCAAATCGCTAAACGTGCTGGTGTGACCGCTGGCTTCCCAGATCCGCGGGTGCATGATGATGGTGGCTTCGAGTCCCACCACGTCCTCCCGCAACTTCGTCATCGAACGCCACCAGGTTTCTTTGATGTTGCGTTTCAATTCGGCCCCCAGTGGGCCGTAATCCCAGAATCCATTCAGGCCGCCGTAGATTTCTGAGGATTGAAAGACAAAACCTCGCCGTTTGCAAAGCGAAGCGATTTTTTCCATCAACCCGCCCGGTTTTTGTTCAGCCATAGAAGGCAGGAGTGTTCGCGAAGAAAGAGTGCATGTCAATAGGTGGGAAATTGGAGGGTGCGATTAGAAGTGTCGGCGCCCTCGCTTTGGTGGACAGTAATGTCTGTCATTGCCTTTTTTTATTTTTCACCTCGTCGATCCCACGGCTGCTAGTGACAGCTAGGAGGAGAGCGCGTATAGTCCCGCAGCAAGCAATGGCCAACAAGAAGACCACACTACCAAAATATCAGAGCCTCCCGCCTGCGACGGACTCCGGCGCGGCGAGCATTCCCTCGGCTGCTATGAGCGAGGAGTCCAAAATCGTGTTCCTTTTCGACGTGGATAACACGTTGCTGGATAATGATCGCGTCACGGATGACCTAAAGCGCCACCTGGAACGAGAGGTAGGCCTTGGAAGGGCCAAGCGGTACTGGGATTTTTTCGAGGAACTACGCGAGCAGTTGGGCTACGCCGATTATCTTGGCGCGTTGCAGCGCTATCGCGCGGAATATCCGCATGACATGCGGCTGCTGACGGTCTCGACTTTTTTAATCAATTATCCATTCGCGAACCGCCTTTACCCCGGCTCCCTGGATGCGCTGGACCACGCGCGCCGGCTCGGCACGGTGACGCTGCTAACCGACGGGGACGTAGTTTTCCAACCGAACAAAGTGCATCGCTCGGGACTATTCGAGGCGGTAGAAGGGCGGATGATGGTGTATGTTCATAAAGAGAAGAACCTGAAGGATGTGGAAGCACGTTTTCCAGCGGAGCATTACGTGATGGTGGACGATAAGCTGCGGATTCTTACGGCACTCAAGAAGCAATGGGGGAAGCGGGTGACCACGGTTTTTGTGCGGCAGGGACATTATGCGCTGGATCCGAAGATTGTGAGGCAGTACCCACAGGCGGATGTGACGCTGGAGCGGATAGGGGAGTTGGTTGGAAGTGAGGAGATTGAGAAGATCTTTAAATGAGTTAAAAAATAATTGTAGCAGCCGAGGTAACGCGCGCCGCGCCGAAGTCCGTCGCAGGCGGGAGGCTCTAATCTAGCCTGCAGTGCGCAAGGATTTCAGAGCCTCGTTACCTCGGCTGCTACGTGGGTGGGTCGAAACGGCGCGTAAATTGTAAATCGTGAATCGTAAATTGAAGGGGATTAAGATTAAGATCAAAGGATGGACAAAAAGCGCATTATCATTGTAGGCGGAGGGTTTGGCGGGGTGAAGTGCGCGCAGACGCTTTGCCGTGAATTGGCCCACGAACAGGTCGAGGTAGTCCTGTTCAACCGCGAAAATCATCTGGTGTTCAGCCCACTGTTGGCGGAGGTCGTGGGCTCCTCGATCAATTCATTGGACGTGGTAGTGCCGCTGCGCCAATTGCTTCCACGGGTCTTATTCCGCACGGAGGTCGTGCTCAAGATCAATCTGGAGAAGCGCGAAATCGAGTTCGAAGGAGAGGATGGGAAGACCGCGCAGATGGGTTGCGATCACCTGGTTTTGGCGTGCGGAAATGCGACCGACCTCAATGTGGTGCCAGGGATGGCCGACCACGCATTTCCACTTAAGAAAGTGGGAGATGCCGCTTTTCTGCGCGCGCATATCATGGAGCGGATGGAGGATGCCGAAGTGGCGGCCAGTGCCGAGCGGCGCCAGTGGCATTTGACCTTTCTAATTGTCGGCGGCGGATTCAGTGGCGTGGAAGTCGCCGGTGAAATCAATGATTTGGTCCGCAGCAGCGCCCGTTATTTCCGCAACTGGAAGCGCTCGGACGCCAGGGTCATATTGGTCCACGCCCGGGACCAGATCCTGCCGGAAATCAGCCCTTCCTTGCGCGAATTCGCGCGAAAGAAAATGGAGAAGGCCGGCGTCGAGATTCTGCTCAACGCGCGCGTGAACTCTGCCACGCCGGAGGGCGTGGGCCTGCAAGGCGGGCGGTTTCTGAAAGGCGCGACCATCGTCTGCACGGTCGGTAACTCGGCAGCGCCACTCATCGCCGCTCTGAACTCCCCGAAAGAGAAGGGACGCCTGGTCACTGAGGCGGACATGCGGGTGAAGAACGCCTCGAACATCTGGGCCATCGGTGATTGCGCTTACATCGTCAACTCACTCAATGGCCAAGCCTCTCCAACCACCGGTCAGTTTGCCGAACGCCAGGGACGCCAGTGCGCGCAAAACATCGTCCGCGCGCTCCGGGGCGAGCCGGCGCGCCCGTTCGAATTCAAAGCCGTGGGCGAGCTTTGCTCGATCGGCGGGCACAAAGCAGTAGCCGACATCTTTGGCCTGCATTTATCGGGATTTTTGGCGTGGTTCGTATGGCGGGGCGTTTATCTGTTTAAGCTGCCGACCATTGGACGCCGGATGCAGGTGGGTTTCGATTGGGCAACGTTGCTCGTTTTCCCGCGCGATCTGGCGGCTGTTCGAATTGAGCAGACCGATCGTGTCTCTCACGCGCATTATGACGCGGGAGATTACATCATTCGCAAAGGCGAAGCGCCTACGCATTTCTACGTGCTGGAACAGGGCGAAGTTGAAGTGCTGCGTCCGCAGGATCAAGATGGCGCAGATGGCGAGCTTGTGACGGTGCTCGGGGCCGGCTCTTTCTTTGGCGAGCGGGCGCTGTTGGGGAACAGACCGCGCGTCATGTCTGTCCGCGCGCGCACGCCCGTTGAGGTGCTGGTGCTGGGGAAAAACCTGTTTACACAAATGTCCGGCGCGCTCGGGCCCCTAAAGGATGCCCTTGCCCAAACGCTCAATCGCCGGTCTCTGGATCACTGGAAAGAGGAACCGCAAGTGCATGACTTGCTCCGGGGCAGCCAGGTCAAAGACCTCATGGAGCCCATTCCTCAGCCGCTCCTCGAACCAGATACTACGATGCGCGAGGTCGGCCAGGCGTTCGTGGACCATCCGAATGAATTCTTCTTCGTGTCAAGTGAGGGCCAAACCCTTGAGGGCGTCATTACCATCACCGATTTGCTCCGTGGCCGTGCCGCCGGGGCAGGTGTCGAAACCAAGGCATCCGATTTCATGACCAAAAACCCGGTCACGGTGGCTGCCGATGATGATTGTGCACTAGCCGGAAACACATTCCGCGAGTACCGCCTCAAGACGCTTCCGGTCGTGGAGACCAAAGGCAGCAAAAAGCTCGCGGGCTGTGTCCGGATCAGAAAACTAATGGCGTTTGTTTTGAAGGAAGGTAGGGCAGGCGTCCCGCCTGCCCAGAGTGGCGGAACGCCAGGCGGGGCGCCGAGCCGTTAACGATTTAACGCAAAGACGCAAAGATGCAAAGGCGCAAGCAAGTGCAGTTATTGGGTTAGCCCAGTGGCCAATTTCTGGCACGCGAATAGCTCTGAAACAGGGGATGAAGTGTCGCTCGGTTGTATGCTTTTCGGCGGCTGTGGTGGCCGCCTTCTTGGCGGGTTGGATCTGTTTCGCCCGATCTTCGCGTGAGGTTTCAGCCAAAGCCGAGGGCAAAGATCAATTCTTCGCCCTTCATGAATTGGAGTCTTTCGTTGGCTATCTTCGGGAGGGCGGCCAGACAAACACGCTAGATCGGTTCGACCAATGCGCCAATTCGTTTATCGCCTCAGAACATATCGCGGACCTTGGGCTGACACTAGCGGTGCTGCAGAAGCTGCGGGACGGCCGCACGAACGATGCGGTGGATATGCTTGAAATGCAGTTGAGTTCACACCTCACGAGCCTGGCTTCGAGCTACCGAGCTCTACCGGAGTCGGTTCGCCAAAACATCAGTCTTGTGCCCGTCGAGCACGCGCGAGATTACAGAACAAAATTTCCATTCCACCATGAGTACAGCCCGGATCTCGACCAGGATGATGCACAAGCGTTGAAGATTCTGCAGCAAAGAAGTCTCAAATCTGTTCGCCCTACGAGTGAGTACGATGACTTCGAAATCGCTGACGCCAGCAGATTTTCCGTGGGAATGATCGCGCAGCGGCGAGTGGATTGCCGCGCCTTCGGCAGAAACATTGCCGTCTGCGGGGAACTGAGGGTGCCGCTTGGCACCGTTGTTCAGATCGAGGCCACAATAGTATCTGGAAGTTCTCTAGGTAAGTCTCTTCAGGATGCGTATCTCCTTAAGGTGAACAAGGTGGCATCCAATTCCCTAAGCCACCCGCCAACTTGCGAGTTCCGCACGCATTCATGGGGAGAAGTTAAACTGGCGCGGGATTGGTTTTCATTGTACGAACTCAAAAAAGGCCGAAAAGCTGAGAGTATTGATAGCTCCCAAATGCCGGAACTTGAGCGTGACTATGTCGGGCAAACATATCGCTTGCTCGTTTACGAAGAGGGTGAGTTTTCCGGACTTCCACCTGATTTGCCCACAAACTACCCGCCGTGGCAAGACGGCCCTTTCCGTTTTCAAACTCATCTCGTTGTTCTGCGCATCGTTGAAGGCCTTGGACATTTGGAAGCAAGCCATGTAGCAAGCGCTGCTCAATGACACGAACCCGAACAGTTCTGGTGGTGATTTGCTGGGTGCTCGCAGTCCTGGGCGGAGGCTGGGCGATGTTAACATTGCTCGCTGGCTACATGACTACTACCGGCTATCTACATAACGAGGATGTCCTTGCGGCGCTTCCCTTGCCTATTTCGGCTATCTTCATGACCCTCCTCGTTCATTTTTGGCCCAAGGGTTGCAACTCCGGCAAAGTGTGGCCCTGGTGCGTGCCGCCTTACATCATCGCGGGCGGCCCCTTGCTCTTGCTCGGGCTGACATGGGTGCACCAATAAATCCACAGTGGGATTGAACCATCCTGGTTCCTTTCGCGGTTTGAACCGAATTGAGCGGGCTAACAGATTCTTCAGGCGAAGCTTTGGCCAGAGGCGCGCCGCTTGACTCCACTTTATTTTCGGGCCACTATTCGCGCCGCTTGCTTGAAGGTCGAACGCCGGAATTATGAATTTGGATGAGTCACAACGCAAACAAGTCGCGCAATGGATCGTCCAGGGCGCGAAATTATCGGAAATTCAGAACCGGCTCGCCTCCGAGCTGGGCGTGCGTTTGACGTATATGGAGGTTCGCCTGTTGGTGGATGATCTCAAGCTCACCCCGAAAGATCCGGAACCCACTAAACCGGGCCAATCTACAAGTCTCGGGACGGGTAGCCCAGGGAGGTCCGGGCGCCAAACGCCGGAAGCCTCAGCCTCGCCCGCCAGTGTTTCACTCTCAGTGGACCAGGTGACGCGTCCCGGCGCGATGGTCAGCGGCAAAGTGACCTTTAGCGACCGCAACCAGGCCGATTGGTACATTGACCAGACCGGCCGGCTCGGCGTCGTGCCCCAAAAGCAAGGCTACAGACCGACGGCCTCTGATCTGGAACAGTTCCAGCGAGAATTGGAGAGCGAGTTGAGCAGATTGGGGCTGTAGGGGCAACCTGAGAGATGGGAGATGGGAAATGGGAGATAGAAAATAGGAGAGGAAAGAGAGGAGAGGCACGAGGACGAGGAAGGCATTACTGGTGGACGACGTAGATATGAACGTTTACCAGCGTTGCAGACGTGTTCTGGCCATTGCCATTTCCGTTTCCGTTTCCGTTTCCACTGTTGCCGTTCCCATTGCCGTTCCCATTACCGTTTCCGCCGTTGCCATTTCCATTTCCATTCCCGCTCCCATTTCCGCCCCCATTTCCGTTCCCATTTCCGTTCCCGCTGGTTTTTGTGCTGGTAGCGGCCCTGGTATGAGCTTTGGCATAGATGACCTGCCCCAGGAAGTCTTGACCGCTATTGCCCGATTCTCCCAGGCCCGGGCCATCCAGGCTGTCATTTAGTGCCCGCGCGTCGGCCGGGCTGACCCCAAAGATGACAATTTCAACGAGATACCCGCCAGTGACGTTATTTACGCCTGCGCCTGAAAGGTCATAGGCGCCGTTGGATCCGTCCGGGGCGGTGCTGGCCGACAGACCCGAAACGCTCACGAGCTGCACTGTTGCGTTCGTCCCCAGCCTCGAGGAAAAAGGCTTGTCTATCAGGCCCTCAGCAAGAAGAACGTTATCAAAGCAGGTGTAAATTCCTGAGGCCGGAATAGTTAAGGAAACGCAATTCTGGCTCGCGAGCGCGCTGCATCGGCCGTAGTGCTGCGCGACCGCTGATTTGATCGTGCGGTAACTGGTTAACGTGCTGGCAATCAGAGCACTGTTTGTACTTTGGAAAATTTTAGGAATAAGCAGCGCGGTGAGACCAGCGATGATCACCAGCAGCCCGATCATTTCGATCAGCGTGAAAGCTGCAGCAGCCTTTCCAAAGCACAGCCCTGCGCCGCTCGGCGCGCGTCGAACTCTTCGCAGGGTGTGCATCAATTCTAGTTTTCCACGTCCGGCGGTAAAGACAATTCGCCCGATTACGGATGGGGTTCGGTTCTGTTACGGAATGGGCGCCGAATGACGGCGGGTCATTCTTTTGTCGGAGCGCCCAACTCTGTTGGGCGCGACCGGAATGCGCATCGGAAGAGGCCGAGACATTTTCTTCTCAGAACTCGCGAGGGCCTGCTGTGCGGCGCGGTCGCGGCGAACTCTCACCCAATGTCTGGAGCCCGGGATGCGCTTTCATCGGGTAGATCCCTCACCATTTCCTTGAAGCGATCCACGACACTCGCAAAGAGCTTCTTTCGGGCTTGCAGCCCGAAAACGCTTCCAAGGGCACGCATAGCGGCAAGAGCGCCGAATATCAGGAGCGCTACATTGGCCAATTCGGGCACATTGGTAATATCGAGGCTCCAGCCTACGAGCGTGCTTTGCTCGCCGGCGGACTCGTCGGCAAAGAAAATCGTCCATGTCCCGTTTGGATTCAGCCCGTTGAAGGCACTCAAGGATCCACGCGTGCTACTGAGCGGGTCGGTGCGGCCGTCGGCTTGCCAGGTCCCGGTGAGCTGGCCGTCGCTGTTGTAGGAGGGGCTGAAGTTCTGATAGAAATGGATGTCATGCGAGGCGGAGGCCGACAGCGTCACCTGAAAACCGGTGTCCCCATAGCCGTCAGGATTCGATGATGTGACTCCCACCCGATCCAGCAACACCACCATGGGCGAGTCGTTAAGCCGCAAGTAGGCATACAAGTCGCCGTTCCAGCCGCCCGAGATATTCAGCGTCACCGTCACATTCACAATCTGGCTGCCCAACCCGCTTATGGTATGAGAGTCAGCCAGGCCAATAGGATCATTGTCAGGAATGACACCAGGCGCATTGCCGGCGCCATTGTTGTTGAAAGGTCCGGTGAAATTGTAAAGGGCGGCTCGAGAGACCAGCGGGAAGGACAAAAGCAGGGTGATAATTGCCAACCTCCAAATGCCAACGGCGAATTTTGGAGTGCGCGGACATGTCCGCGCTTTGGAACACCCGTCCCGCTGAGCGGGATCGCGGTGTTCCAAGGCGGCGACATGTCGCCGCACTCCAAGGCGACGCGCGCCGATCACCTGGCAATTACCAGCAGGCCGGATCATATTTAAGCAGGAGGTCATTCGAACTACGGCACGGCGGTGCGGTAATAGCGGTTGGAGTAGTTGGTTGCTGTGAGGTCGGTAAAGGTGATCACCCCGTAGATGTCCGCGGAATTGGTAAGAATCGCGCTCCAGGAACTCAGATCGCTGGAGGCTTGAAGCAAATAACTGTTGCCAGGAATTCCTGAAGATTTGATTTGGTAATTGCCATCGGATAAGTGGGTGATGTTGGAAATGACAATCGAAACATCGGGTCCGCGCACGGTTACATAAACGGTCGCATTGCTGGTTCCCCCGAAGCTGTCGCTGAGCGTGTAGGCGAAATTGTCGGCGCCCGCGTAATTGGCTGGTGGTGTATAAATGACGTTTGTCCCGGTGAGCAGCACGCTGCCGCCCTGGGCACTTGTGCCGTTTACCGACTGGATAAACGTCGCGTCGCCATCGGGATCAGAAGCTTTGGACAGAAACTTTACAAGCGATACACCAGCGGCTTTGTTCTCAGCAGTCCCCACTGTGTTGGTGCCCGGCACAGGCGGCCTGTTGATGACCTGCTCGGGATTGAGTGAGTTCGTCGCGCCAAGGAAATTTGAATCCCCGGCGTATTGGGCCGTGATCGAGTTGGATCCATGCGGCAGCAAGGCCGTGGTGAAGAAAGCCGCGCCGCCACTGAGCGAAACAGTGCTGCCCACCGCGACCCCGTTGGTCAGGAATTGGACCGTGCCGGTAGGTGTGCCGCCACCCGGCGCGATTGCGCTCAAAACATTGGTGAAACTGACGTTCACGGCAGGCAACGAAGGATTGGACGAGGAGATCACGGTGCTGAGGGTGCTCGCCTTCGTAATGTCGGCAGTCAACCCGGTTTGCTGAACGACGCTGTAGTCAGTCGCCTGCGCCCCGCTCAGGGTGCTCCCTGTGACTGTCACCGCGATTCCGGTGGCGACATTCGCGCTCGCGAATGTCCCCGCCGGCGCGCCGCCCACGCTGACAGAATCGCCGGTGAAAGGTTTGCCGTCGTTGGTTGTTCCAGTACCGGGCGCCTCAGCGCTTTGCAACACGGCTGTGCCACCAACAATCGCGGTAGTTGTGGCGTCATATACCTTATTGCTGGCGATCAAACCTGAGACGGTCAGCGATTTGGCGGCGATCGTCGCCGATGCGGCGGTTTGCGTCGTGAGGCTGTAATCGCCGGACTGCGCGCCCGTCAAACTGAGTCCGCCGAAGTTCACCGAACTGGCCGTGGTCACATCCTTACTGTTGTAGGCTCCGGTGGCTGTTCCAGTGATGCTCACGGTGTCGCCCGTGTAGGGCTTGCCGTCGCTGGTTGTGCCACTGCCCACGCTTTCTGCGGACTGTAGCGCAGGTGTGCCGCTCACAGTTGCGGTTGTGGTCGCATCATAAATTTTGCTCGCGGGCACGGACAGACCGCTCATGGTCAGAGCCTTGGGGGTGATGGTGGCTGAGGCAGCGCTTTGCTGAGTCAAAGCGTAGTCGCTGGCTTGTGCACCCGTCAGGCTGATGCCGCTAAAGCTCACCGAACTGGCGGTTGCCACATCCTTGCTGTTGTACGTGCCTGTGGCCGTGCCGGTTGTGCTGACCGTGTCGCCCGTGTAAGGCTTACCGTCGCTGGTCGTGCCGCTGCCCGGGCTCTCAGCAGACTGCAGCGATCCAGGCGAGCCGCTCACAATTGCGGTGGTAGTCGCATTATAAATCTTACTCGCTGGCACGGATAAGCCGCTCATCGTCAGCGCCTTGGCCGTGATTGTGGCCGAGGCAGCGCTTTGGATGGTGAGGCTGTAGTCACCTGACTGCGCGCCTGTGAGATTCAGGCTGCTGAAACTGACCGAACTCGCCGTGGCCACATCCTTGCTGTTGTAAGTGCCAGCCGCCGTGCCGGTTATGCTCACGGTGTCCCCGCTGTAAGGCTTGCCATCGCTGGTCGTGCCGCTGCCGGCGCTCTCGGCTAACTGTAGCGCGGGCGTGCCGCTTACACTCGCCGTGGTTGTCGCGTTATAAATCTTGCTCGCCGGCACGGACAAACCGCTCATCGTCAGCGCCTTGGGCGTGATCGTCGCTGAGGCAGCGCTTTGCTGGGTCAACGTGTAGTCGCCGGCTTGTGCCCCGGTCAGGCTGATGCCGCTGAAGCTCACCGAACTGGCTGTTGCCACATCCTTGCTGTTGTAAGTACCGGTGGCCGTCCCAGTGATGCTGAGCGTGTCGCCGCTATAAGGCTTGCCGTCGCTGGCCGTGCCGCTGCCCGGGCTTTCAGCCGACTGCAGCGATCCAGGCGAACCGCTTACGGTCGCGGTAGTCGTAGCGTCGTAAACCTTGCTTGCCGGCACAGACAAACCGCTCATCGTCAGCGCTTTAGCCGTGATCGTGGCCGAAGCCGCGCTTTGGATGGTCAGGCTGTAGTCGCTCGACTGCGCCCCAGTGAGACTCAGGCCACTGAAACTAACGGAACTGGCCGTGGCCACGTCCTTGCTGTTGTAAGTGCCGGTGGCCGTGCCAGTAATGCTCACCGTGTCGCCTGTATATGGCTTCCCGTCGCTAATTGTCCCGCTTCCGGCGCTCTCGGTTGACTGCAGCGTGGGCGAGCCGCTCACGCTCGCAGTGGTCGTGGCGTCGTACACTTTGCTGGCCGCTACCGACAAACCGCTCATCGTCAGCGCCTTGGGAGCGATGTTTGCAGTTACTGTCCCGTTGCCCTCATCCGTGCTCGACAAAGCGTAATCACCTGCCTGTGCTCCAGTGAGAGAATTGCCTGTAATCTTCACCACAATACCGTTCGCAGCATCCTTGCTCGCAAACGTGCCGGTAAAGGCGGAGGCTGCCGTTGAGTTAAGCGAAACTGTATCCCCAGTGTAAGGTTTGCCATCAGCAGTTGTGCCGCTGCCCGCTGCCTCGGCTGCTAGCAACGCCGCGGTCCCGCTCAATGTCGCAGTGGTGGTAGCGTCATACGTTTTGCCGGCTGCGGTTAATCCGGAAACGAACAGAGACTTGGGCGTGATAGTTGCCGCCAGGCTTGGAGCCGTGAGTGTGTAATTGCCATTGCCGGTGCCTGTCAGCGAAAGGCCGCTCTCGTTGACCGCTGTCGCCGTGGCCACATCCTTGCTGTTATAGGCGTAGCTGGCCGTCCCGGTGAGGCTAACGGAGTCAACGCTATAAGGTTTGCCGTCTGAGGTGGTGCCCGCCCCGGCTGCCTCGGTGGCCTGAAGAGCCGCCGCGCCGGAAACAGACGCGACGGTGGTGGCATCGTACGCCTTGCTTGATGGAACCGAAAGAGTTCCCAGGGCGGTGAGAGCCTTGCGGGTGATGGTCGCACTCAGGCTTGGAGCCGTCAGGGTGTAGTTCGCATTGCCCGTACCCGTTAAGGACAGCCCACTTTCATTTACTGCCGTGGCGCTGGCCACATCTTTGCTGTTATAGGCATAGCTGGCCGTGCCCGTGAGGCTCACTGAATCCACACTGTAGGGCTTACCATCGGAAGTGCTGCCCGTGCCGGCCGTTTCGGTGGACTGCAAGGCGGCGGCGCCCGCTACGGCAGCGCTTGTCGTGCCGTCGTAAACCCTGCTCGAGGGAACTGAAAGTGTGCCCTGGGCCGTGAGAGCCTTTGGCGTGATGGTCGCGCTCAGGCTTGGACCTGTGAGCGTGTAGTTTCCATTGCCGGAACCTGTCAGGGACAAGCCGCTTTCGTTTACAGCCGTGGCGCTGGCGACATCCTTGCTGTTATACGCGTAGCTGGCCGTGCCGGTCAGGCTTACTGAATCCACACTGTAGGGTTTCCCATCGGAAGTGCTGCCGGTGCCGGCTGTTTCTGTGCCCTGCAAGGCCGCAGCACCCGATACCGAAGCGCTGGTTGTACCGTCGTAAATCTTGCTCGATGGAACCGAAAGTGTGCCCAGGGCCGTGAGAGATTTGGTGTTGATTGTGGCATTCGGGACGGTCGGCTGAGCGGATAAAGAATAATTGCCGGCATCAGTTCCACCGATGGTGTACCCGGATGCGGTGACAGCCTGGGTCCCAACATTCCGACTGGCGAAGACGCCGGTTCCAGCAACGACGGTTACGTTATCCCCATTCGCGACGCCTGAAACGGTCCCCCCGCTCAACGTGGCAGTGGCTGTGCCATCGTAAACCTTGTCCGCGGCCGTCACACTGGTGATCGTCACGGATTTCTTTCCAACCGTCAGAGTGCCTGTGTTGCTTAGGGAAGGGCTCGTGCTGGAAACAGTGATGGTGAAACTCCCCGCGGGCGTGTTGGTGGCGGTGGTGATGGTCAGAGTTACGTTCGGAGGAGGGTTGCCCGAGCCACTGGTCGCACTCAGGCTGTACGTCGCGCCCAATGGAAGACCCGATGCCGCCAGGCCGGAGTAGCTCCCGCTGCCGGCTGAAGTGAATGAAATCGTGAACGTTGCACTCGCTGCTGTCCCGTATGTGGGGGTTCCAGTCTGGCTCCCCACTGTAATCCCTGTAACGCTCCCCGCCATGACGCGCCCCGTGCCCAAAAGCATGAACGCACAGGCTAACACTAGTCCTGTGAGGGCGCGTTTTTGCAAATTCACGCGTCCATTTTCGCACAGCAAAAAACAGTGACAATTCGCCTGATTACGGAAAAATTTTCCGTATTTTGCGGAGGCGAGGGGATGTACGAGACTTGACGAATCGGCCGACTTAAGCCGATTTTTACTGGCTTTTGAGGAGTTTTGTGGCCCGGGATTCCACCGGGCTTGACGCGCCGGAATTTACGCCGGGGGAGCTTCGCCTTCGAGCGTCACAAGCCCATTCGCGATCGCAAATTTCGTCAGGCCAGCCACCGAATGAATATTCAGCCGCCGCATGATGCGTTCGCGATGAGTTTCGATCGTGCGCACGCCGATGCCCAGGCGCTGGGCAATTTCCTTGTTGCTCCTGCCCGACGCGATTAACGTCAGCACTTCGCGCTCCCGTTCGGTAAGCTGAGCAAAAGGATCTTTTTGTCCGCCGCTGCTCACCAATTGATTCAGCGCAGCTCGGGCAATTTCAGGACTGAAGAACGGCTCCCCGGCATAAACCGTTTCGATTGCGCCCAATAACTCCTCAGGCGTAGCTTCTTTTGAGATATAGCCGTGAGCGCCGGCTTGAATGATGCGGAAAACGTACTCCTTGTTGCTGTGTACCGACAGAATCAAAATCTTCACCTGCGGCATGTCTTTGCGCAGCGCCTCGGTTACGGCCAACCCATTCATCCGCGGCATCGAGATGTCGAGCAGCACCACATCGGGCACGAGTTCATGCGTTTTGCGCAGGGCCTCGTCTCCATCCGCAGCCTCGGCCACGATCTTTAGCCGGTCCTGTTTGGCCAGGCAGGAGTGGAGCCCTTTTCGAACGACCGGGTGGTCGTCGGCGATCAATATATTGATCTTGTCTTTTCCTCCGCTCACGTTAGCCATCGAGTTTTCAGATTTCTTCTGTCCCATTTCTGTAAAGCCAACAATCTCTATCGTACCATTAACCGACGTAATAAAGCAATTCCGAGTTACACAGTAAAGCAGGAAGTGAACCAAAATCCGGTTTCACTCGGCCGGCTGCTGCTGCGTCAAGCAATGCAGCGTCCCGAAACCCAACACCAAATCCACCGCATGAATCCCCACCACAGGCCGATCTCTGAACAATTCGCCCAGGATGCCTAGTGCCACCCGGTCGTTTGGGTCATTGAAAGTCGGCACCAGCACCGCGGCATTTGAGATGTAGAAATTGGCGTAGCTGGCCGGTAAGCGCCACTTGCCGAAATGCAGCGGCGCCGGCATGGGGAGCGCGACAACCTCGGGTTTCGCTCCGTCCTCCAGGCGCAGGTCCCCGATTCTTTCCCAGTTCTCTGCCAGAGGCCGATAATTCGCATCCCTTTTTTTCGTCTCCTTAATGAGCACAAGTGTGCGCCTGTTCACGAATCGGCAGATGTCATCAATATGCCCGTGGGTGTCATCGCCGCTCGGACCCGCTGCCAGCCAGAGAACATTCGTTACTCCCAAATACTTTTTGAGCGTATGCTCGATGTCCTTTCGCCCCAGCCCGGGATTACGCACCTGTACTTTCGGGTCCAGATAACATTCCTCCGTGGTGAGCAAGGTGCCCGCGCCGTTTACCTCGATGCCGCCTCCCTCGATGACAAATTCCCGCCCCTCAAATTCCGCATTGAACAGTCGTTTGCCCAAAAGTTGCGCCGCCGTCTCCGGGACACGCCGATCTTTCTGCCAATTCTTGTACTTCGCCCACGCATCAAAATGAAAATGCACAATCGCCGTCTCCCCTCTCGCCCCACGCCCCACGCCCCACGCCCCTCGACCACGGCCCCTGAACCCTGAACCCTGAACCCTCCTCACAAAAATAGGCCCGCTATCCCGCGTCCACCCTCGATTTGTAGGGTGCGTGATAAATTCCACTCGCCGCAGATTGGCTCCGGCGCGGCGCAAATAAGTTCGCGCCAGGTTCGCCTCCACCGAACTATTCACCAGGATACGGACAACCTCGCCTGCAGCGATCTTTCGGACCATTTCACCATAGACCCAGCGAATGGTGTCGAGCTTGCCGGGCCAATCCGTTTCATTGTGCGGCCACCCCAGCCATGTCGCCTCGTGCCGTTCCCATTCGGCGGGCATCGAGAAGCCGAGAGATGCAGGAGTTCCTGGTTGTTCCTTGGTCATGACATCATGAATCCTTGTAGCAGCCGATCCCGCTCAGCGGGAAAGGCTCTGACCAATTTCGGATTTCGGATTTCAGATTTTGGATTTTTAGTCAGAGCCTCGTCACCTCGGCTGCTACGAGGAAAGTCGTATCCGCGTTAGCGCCGGAAAATCTCCGCAAAAAACCCCTTCATCGCTTCCCACGAGCGTCGGTCGGCGTTCTCGTTATAGGCCGCCCCAGCCAGACGGTTGGCGGCGGCGTTCTTTTCGGTAAAGCTGTGGACTGCGCCGCCGTATTTGATGAGTTGCCAATCCACCCTGGCCTGGCGCATCTCTTCCTCGAAAGCCGCCAGGTCCTTGGCTGGAACGAACGGGTCATCTGCCCCATGCAGCGCGAGAACTTTGCATTTGATGTTCTTGCCATCCTCGGGCTTTGGCGAATCAAGACCTCCATGAAAACTGACTACGCCTGCAATATCCGCGCCGCTGCGAGCCAATTCGATAACTGTCGTGCCACCAAAGCAATAACCAATGGCCGCTACCCGCGCCGGATCAACCGTGGCTTGCCCTTTCAGAACTGCCAAACCCGCCTGAGCCCGCTGGCGCAACAGCGCGCGATCTTTTTTGTACTTGCCGGCCTGTGCGCCTGCTTCCTGGGTGTCCTTCGGCCGAATGCCCTTGCCGTAAATGTCCAAAGCAAAAGCCGTGTAACCGAGTTCGGCGAGCATATCGGCTCGCCCCTTTTCGTACTCGGTCAATCCCTTCCATTGATGAACGATCAGCACGCCGGGCCGGCGCCCCTCAGTGCTGGGATTGTACGCCAGATAACCTTCCAACACCGTATCGCCATCTTTGTATTCGATCATATCATGTTTTATTTGCGCCTGAGCCGCCACGGCGCAAATTAGAGCTAAACCAGTTACCAGGATTGATTTCATGCCTAAACACATACGCGAGCACCGCCGAAAAGCCAGCGAGAAGATTAGTGACGGAGCGCGGACGCCATCGTCCGCGAGTTCAAAAGGAAGAATTGAACAGGAGGAAACGGAGAGAACAGAGACACCTCTCTCCGCGGAATCCCTCAGACGGCAGATTCTCATTAACACCTGGCTTCAGCCAGGTGTGGCCGAGAACCGACATCTTCATAAACTGTTTCAACAGTTTATGCCATGCCGCTTCCCCTGACTTATTTCTCTGTTTCCTCTGTTCCCTCCTGTTAATTGTTTCCCGCCCGCACGAATATGCGGATTGCTCCGGCTTCTCCGTGTCGTTAACCTGTTTTCCCCATGCAAAAACCTCGCCTGAGCTTCTGGCAGATTTGGAACATGAGCTTCGGCTTCCTGGGCATCCAATTCGGCTGGGGCCTTCAGATGGCCAACATGAGCGCCATCTACCAATATCTCCACGCCAAAGAATCGGACCTGCCCGTGCTCTGGCTCGCAGCTCCTCTTACTGGCCTGCTGGTGCAGCCGATCATCGGCTATGCCAGTGACCGCACGTGGTGCTGGCTGGGCCGTCGCCGCCCGTATTTCCTGACCGGAGCAATTCTCGCCAGCCTGGCACTGATTGCTATGCCGATGTCAGGCACGGTTTGGATGGCCGCCGGGCTGCTTTGGGTTCTGGACGCCAGCGTGAATGTTACCATGGAACCTTTCCGGGCTTTCGTTGGGGACCTTTTACCAGTGGAGCAGCGCAAGAGTGGTTTCGCCATGCAGAGTCTGCTCATTGGTCTTGGTGCCGTGTTGTCCTCCGCGTTGCCTTACATCCTCGCCAATGGCTTCGGAGTCAGCGCCGAAGCGACAGTGAAGAGCCCAATTCCGCCCTCCATTGGTTTGGCGTTTTACATCGGTTCGGCTGTTTTCTTTGCTGCGGTGCTCTACACCATTTTAACCACGCGCGAATATCCTCCGGAGAACACTGCCGAGTTCGAGAAGATGAAGCGGCATACGGCGGGAGCGGGTCGGGCGTTTAAAGAGATTATTGATGGCATCGCATCGATGCCCAAAGCCATGCGGCCCATCGCCGTCGTCCAATTCTTTACCTGGTTCGCCTTGTTTTGCATGTGGATTTACTTCGTGCCCGCCGTCGGCACTCAAGTCTTTCATGGCAAACCCCTGGGCATCGAGGAGAAAGTTGCCGTGCAACTCAAAACCGAAGCCGGTCGAGAGCATACGACAAACGCCGCGGCGATCGCCCGCGCCTACGAGGCGCGCAAGAAGGAAACTGTGACAGAAGACCAACAGAAAACCTCCGCTAACCCCTGGTACGCTGGCCTTCTGCAAATGCTGGGCCTGAGTCCTGCCGCGGCGGACCCAGGCGAGCGAATTGACAAAGCGACTTTGCAACGACTTATGGCTGAGCATTTAAATTCTTCCCAGCCGCTGAGTGCCGAGGATGCCGAAAGCCCGCTGATCCAGACTTTCGCCGCGGTGCTGATGAAGCACGGGATCAAAAACGCCGATTCACCGGCGCTGTCGGCCGCAGCCGGCGAACTGCAGAAAGAGCTGGCTCTGGGCCGGACTTACCAAAAAGGGGCGTCGTGGGGTGGCGTATGTTTTTCGACCTACAACGGCACCGCCTTCCTGTTCGCGTTCATCTTGCTCTGGCTGGTGCGCAAATTTCCCGCCCGGGCCATTCATCGCTGGTGCCTCACCTATGGCGGCATTGGTTTAATCATGGCGTTTGCGTTCCATCGTCCTCATCTGCTGATCGGCTGCATGGCGCTGGTCGGCATGGCTTGGGCAAGCATCCTCTCCATGCCTTACGCCATGTTGGCCAATGCCATTCCAGCTCAGAAGATGGGTTTCTACATGGGAGTCTTCAACTTCTTCATCGTCATCCCGCAGATCCTCGCCTCCCTTGGCCTGGGCTACTTGATGAAATATCTCCTTGGCGGCAATCCCATGAACGCCGTTCTAGTCGGCGGCTGCTCGATGCTGATCGCAGCGCTTTGTGTAAGCCTCGTCCCCCGCGACGTGGATCGGTTTGGAGAAACCGAAGCATCCGAACACGAAACGCAAAGGCTCAGCCCCGAACCAATCGCTTCGAATCCGGCCTGATTCGCGTCCATTCGCGGTTTGAAAGTCAGATTCGCCTACGTTTCACGCTTCACGTTTCACGTTTCACGCATCACGTTTCACTTTGCGGTCCGCTCATAAACCCTCCACTCAAACCCATTCAACCGGAACATCGGAAAGCCGCGCGCCGGTGGCTCCGGCAGCCCGGCGAATTTCACCGGCTTGAAATCCTCATCGTGCATCACCTCGACCGACCCAACCTGCGGCCGATTGGAAAAGTTGATCACTACCACAAATTCCTCCTTCCCTTCCATGCGCATGAAGGTGACCAGATTGGCATCATCCGAGTTCCGCAGCCAAACGACTTTATCATTTCGAAACGCAGCATGCTCCTTTCGTAGTTTGATCAGGTCCCGGTAGGTCTCACGCAGTGGCGCACGGTCCTTCCCGTCCCAGAACACCGGCATTTTCTCGAATAACGCCGGATCGCCGCTCCCGGTGGCATCACCGACTTCCATTCCGTTATAAAGCAACGGAACCCCATCGAGCGTAAACATGAACGCCGACGCCGCCAGCGCTCCTTTCAATCCGAACCGCACCACGGCCCGGGGTTCGTCATGATTGTCTGACATTCGCAAATGGCAGGAGCCGCGCGGGAACTGCGCCCGTGTTTGTTCCCAGGAGCGTTTGAATTCCGAAGCGGGCGCGCCTTTCTGCAAGACGTCATTGAGAGTGCTGAGCAGCGGCCAGGAATAGTCGCAATCAAACGCCTTCACCAGCAGATCAGGCTTGCTCGCCTCAGCCAGCATCATGATATCGGGCTTCACCTTCATCAATTCGGCCCGCGCCTCTTCCCAAAAGCTGGTCGGGACCCCGAACGCCACGTCGCACCGGAACCCATCCACATCAAAGGAGCCCGGATCAATCCAATACTTGAGCATCGTGATCATGTATTCCCGCAGCTTTGGATTCTCGTAATTCAAGCCAGCCACGTCCGTCCAATCTTTTTCCGGTGGAATGATCTTCCCGCTCGCATCGTGCTTATAAAATTCCGGGTGCTCCATCATCACGCTGTCCCAGGCTGTGTGGTTCGCCACCAAATCTATGATCACCTTGAGCCCCCGCTTGTGCGCCTCGGAAACCAAGCGCTGGAAATCCTCCTTCGTCCCGTAGTCCGGGTTGATGCCATAGTAGTCGCGCACCGAATACGGACTGCCGATCGTTCCCTTTCGCATCTTTTCGCCCATCGGATGAATCGGCATCAGCCAAATGATGTTCACGCCCAGGTTCTTCAATTCATCCAACCGCGCCGTGATTCCGTTGAAATTGCCGGCCGAGCAGAAATTACGCGGAAAAATCTCGTAAATAACCCCATCGCGCAGCCACGCCGGCGGCGTCCGCGCGCTTTGCCGGGAAACATCTTCCGCCCAAAGTTGGGCCGGCGTCCCGCCTCCCCACGCAAACCCACCCAGAATAAACCCTTGTAGGAGCCGACGTAAGGAGGCTCCGATTGCAGCTCGTCGTTTCATTCCCATAGATTAACGCCTGCCCAATCGCCGCCCGTCAAACCCTTTCCTCAACATCTTCATGCGGTTGAAACGGGTGCTGAGGTCTAACGCAAAGGCGCAAAGAAGCAAAGGCGCAAGGCTGACAGAAAATTGAGGAGAGAAAAATTTCTCTACCCAAAACCCTTCTGACACTTTCCTTTTCTGCTTTCGGCGTCTTTGCCGCCTCGAGTCTTGCGTTCAACGCTTTTGTCCCCGTGACGGCCTCGCCTTTTTTCGGGGCGTCTCCTTAAGGGAGACGATGTGGAGCGGGTCAATGTCTTGCGGCACGTCATCCGGACCAATGACCACAACAATGGCCTGGCCGACAGAAATGAACTCCGGATGCGGCACGGGAATTTTTCGGCCGTCCGAAAGATAAAGCGTGAACGGCTTGAATTCATCACGGATTCGCGCCCGGATGATGTTCAGATTAAGCACCGAATGAGCCTATGCGAGATCGCATGGTTGTCAATCACTGGGGCAAGCGTTCCTGCAGACTTTCGCGTGGGACCCTCTTTGCGCCTTTGCGCCTTTGCGTTTAAGCCTTCCTCCTCAGTTCAGTTATCGGTTTGAACCGGATGAAATCCCCGTTATGTTTTGGTCGTGAGTAAAGCCTTTACGCGCGAATCCGATGATGCGACCTCTGATGCAGCCGTCCCAGTACGGCCGCATGTGCCGCCCGGCGCGAAGAACTACATCACCAGGGAAGGCGCGGACCGGCTAAGACATCGTCTCGAAGATCTCCTCGCACAAAAGCAAGTCCTGGCCGGAACGAGCGACGAAAACGATCTGAACCTGAGGGAGGTTCTCAGTCGAATCGACCCCGAAATCCAGAAGCTTCGATCCATCTTGGACTCGATCATCATCGCTGAACCTCCTGTGGATCAGCAGAAAGTTGCATTTGGCGCTTCAGTCCGGGTCCGGGATGAAAATGGGGTTGAAGAAACCTACCAAATTGTTGGCTTTGACGAGGCTGACCCTGCCCACGGGCGAATCAGCTCAGGCTCCCCATTGGCACGCGCTCTTCTAGCCAGACAAGCCGGAGACAGAGTGCATTTCCAATCACCTGCAGGGCCGCAGGATTTGACCATCCTGGCCGTTCACTTTTGCAATTGATGACATAATGGTCGGCGGGGCCGCGCATGGGCGCATCTTGATACTACCATCGGGCAGGAGCGCGGCATTTATGCCGCTTCACCGTCCATACCGCGATGCGCGGGCATGATAGCCCAAGCGCTTCCGTGCTGTTCGGGGCGTGAAGCGGCATAAATGCCGCGCTCCGTGCCCGCGGCGGCCGCCGAC